>DATHNI010000367.1:0-21342 GCA_035486135.1 Acetobacteraceae bacterium | reverse complement strand
GCCGGGCGCGAGCGCAAGGCAACACCCCATGCCCAGCGGTGGTAGCTCGATCTCCAGCGGCGTCAGCGCGCCGCCGCCGCCGCGGAGCAGCGGCGCGTGGGCCAAGAGCAGCGATAACCCCATCCACCTGTTGTCGTGGCGCCGCGCGATGGTGTGGCAACACCCCATGCCCAGCGGAGCGACCGGCAACACCCCATGCCCAGCGGTGCGACCGGCAACACCCCATGCCCAGCGGAGCTATCGGCTCGGCCAGGACCGCCCGCATCTCACCGCCAGCAACAGCGAGACGGATACGGCGCAACGAGACATCGATGAGACACCGCCCCACCCATCGATTGAACCAACACCCCATGCACCAGAACGCGGCGGGCAAAGGGCGCGGCCCGGCCGTCCGGCCGGTCGCACCGCACGCGTCACAATCTCCCGTGTAGCGAAACGAGACGACCGTGAGACTCGCCCGGCCTCGCCACCGCTGCACCACGGCCACGCCGGACCCGCCTCCCGCCCAGCCCCTGTTCAGCGATCCCGAGGCGCCGCGGCGCGTCGCAGCCGATCGTTGATCGCCCGGCCGAGGCCGGTCTCCGGCACCGGCATCACCGCGATCCGCGTCAGGCCGCGGCGCACCGCCTCGGCGTCCAGCCAGCGCAGCCCGGAAAACAGCCGGGCGGCGGCCTCGGTCAGGTCGCCGCCGGCGCTGAGGTTGAACGCCAGGGGCGCGCAGGGCGGCGGTGGACCGAACGCCAGCAGCGCCTCGCCGGGTTGCGCGTCGCCGGCGTGGAGGCGGACGGGCAGGGCAGGGGCGTAGTGCGAGGCGAGCATGCCGGGCGACCGCACCGCGCCCCCGGGAGCGCCGCCCTGCGCCACCGGTCCGATCAGTGCCTCGACCGCCTCCAGCGTCGCGCCGCCCGGGCGGAGCAGGGTGGGGTGCGGGCCGGTCAGGTCGAGCACGGTTGATTCGACGCCCACAGGGCAGGCGCCGCTGTCCAGCACCGCGTCGATCCGCCCGTCGAGTTCCGCCAGCACGTCCGCCGCGGTGGTCGGACTGACCCGGCCCGAGCGATTGGCCGAGGGTGCCGCCACCGGCCTCCCCACCGCGCGCAGCAGCGCCAGGGCGGTGGCCTGCGCCGGCACCCGCACCGCCAGCGTGTCCAGTCCGGCGCCGGTCAGCAGGGCGACCGGGCAGTCCGCCCGCCGCGGCAGCACCAGAGTCAGCGGCCCCGGCCACAGCGCGGCGGCCAATCGTTGCGCCAGCGGGTTCGCGGCGACATGGGCGAATGCCGCGTCGGCATCCGGGTAGTGGCTGATCAGCGGGTTGAAGCGAGGCCGGCCCTTGGCGGCGAAAATGCCAGCCACCGCCTCGGCATTCGTGGCATCGGCACCCAGGCCATACACCGTCTCGGTACCGAACGCGACCAGCCGGCCGTCGCGCAACAGCGCCGCCGCGCGGGCGATCCCGGCGGCATCCGCCGGCAGGAGAACGGTCATGCCCGGGGCAGGACAAGGCTCATGCCCAGGGCAGATAGCGGTGGGCGCCGGTCATGGCTACAGTCACCCCAAACAGCGCTGACGGGAGTCCACAACCATGCTCGAGATCGGTTTCGCCAAAGCCACCCTCCCGCGTTCCGGTGCCCTGGTCCTGCTGGTGGGCGAGGGGGAGAAACCCGGCGGCCTGTGGGCGCAGGCCGACAGCGCGACCAACGGCGCCATCGCCCGCGCCCTGGCTGCCGCCGAGTTCAAGGGCGCCAAGGGCAAGACCTGCAGCATCCTCGCCCCGGGCGGCGACCTGACCCGCGTCATCGTGGTCGGGCTCGGCAAGCTGGCCGACCTGAACGCCCGCACGCTGCAGGAGGCCGGCGGCAACGCCGTCGCCGCTTTGTCGCGCGACACGACCGCCGCCGTCGCGGCCGATGCATTGAAGCCGGCGCAGGCGGCGGAGGTGGCGCTGGGCGCGGTGCTCGGCACCTATCGCTTCGACCGCTACCGCACCAAGGAGAAGCCGGAGGACAAGCCGCGCCTCGGCAGCCTGACCGTGCTGCATGCCGACGCCTCGGCCGCGCAGTCCGCCTGGGAACCGCTGTCCGGCATCGCCCACGGCGTCTACGTCACGCGCGACCTGGTCAGCGAGCCGCCCAACGTGCTGAACCCCGCCGAGATGGCCGAGCGCTGCCGCAAGCTGGAGGGCCTCGGACTCCAGGTCGAAGTGCTGGGGCCCGACGAGATGGGGAAGCTCGGCTTCGGCGCCTTGCTCGGCGTGGCGCAGGGCAGCGTGAATGAACCGCGCATGGTGGTGATGCGCTGGAACGGCGCCGGCGGTGGGACCAAGCCGGTGGCGTTCATCGGCAAGGGCGTTACCTTCGACACCGGCGGCATCTCCATCAAGCCGGCCGGCGGCATGGAGGACATGAAGTGGGACATGGCCGGCGCCGGCACGGTGGTCGGGCTGATGGCGGCCCTCGCCGGGCGCAAGGCGAAGGTCGATGCGGTCGGCCTGGTCGGGCTGGTGGAGAACATGCCGTCCGGCAGTGCCCAGCGGCCGGGTGACGTGGTGACCAGCTACTCCGGACAGACCATCGAGGTGATCAACACCGACGCTGAGGGCCGCCTGGTACTGGCGGATGTCGTTTGGTACTGCCAGCAAAAATTCGACCCACAGTTCATGGTGGACCTGGCAACACTGACCGGAGCGATCATCATCGCGCTCGGCCATGAGCATGCGGGCTTGTTCTCCAACGACGATGCCTTGTGCGAAAAGCTGATCGCCGCCGGCAAGGAGACCGGCGAGAAGCTGTGGCGCATGCCGCTGGACGAGGCGTACGACAAGCAGATCAAGTCCGACATCGCCGACATGAAGAACATCGGCGGCCGGCCGGCGGGGTCGGTGACGGCAGCGCAGTTCATCAAGCGCTTCGTTAACGACAAGCCCTGGGCGCATCTCGACATCGCCGGGATGGCTTGGTCGAGCAAGGACTCGCCCACCGTTCCGAAGGGTGCCACCGCGTTCGGTGTGAAGCTGCTGGATCGGCTGGTGGCGGCGCATTACGAAGGCTGAGTGCGATGCGTGCCGCCCCTGCCACCCGTCATTGCGAGGAGCGCATCGACGCAGCAATCCCCCGCCTGGTGACCCGCGCGAGACAGACTCCCCCTCCCCTTGTGGGCTTGGGCCGCGAAGCGGACCAAGGTTGGGGGGAGGGGTCAGGTGCCGCACGGACCCCTCCCCCCAACCCCCTCCCACACGGGGAGGGGGAGTCTGTCTGGCTTGGCAATCTCCGCCGTTGTGACGACGCGCGCGAGCCATCCACCGCACACCAGCGGCGCTCGTCGTGACCGACATCGGCTTCTACCACCTGACCCGCAGCACGCTGGTGCAGGCCCTCCCGCAACTCCTGGCCCGCACGCTGGCAGCGAAGCAGCGCGCCGTGGTGCTGTGCGGCACCGGCGATCGCGTCACGGCGCTTGACCGAGCGCTGTGGGAAACGACCGAGCCATGGCTGCCGCACGGCACCGCAACGGACGGCGACGCCGAACTCCAGCCGATCTGGCTCGCCACGGACGACGCCGCGCCGAACGGGGGCAAATACTTGTTCCTGGTGGACGGCACGGAAGGCGCTCGGCTGGACGCCTTCGAGCGGGTGTTCGACTTGTTCGATGGCAACGACCCGCCAGCGGTGGAAGCCGCGCGCGGACGCTGGCGCGCGGCCAAGGCGGCCGGCCACGCACTGGCGTATTGGCAGCAGGGCGCCCGGGGTTGGGAGAAGAAGGCTTGAGACCGGCATGATCGAATTGTCCCGCGCTCCGGCCGCCACGCCGCCCGGCCGCCGCGTCTATGCCATCGGCGATATCCACGGCTGCGACGCACAGCTTGCCAACCTGCACGAGCTCATCGCCGAGGACCTCGCACACCGGCCGGTCGATACAGCGCTGCTGCTGCACATCGGCGATTACGTCGATCGCGGCGCCGACACGGCCGGCGTGCTGACGCGCCTCGCCGCCGGATCACCGATCGACCACATGCCGGTGGTCAACGTGCTCGGCAACCACGACGACACGATGCTGCACGCTCTGTCGGGTGACCGGGCGGCAGCGACTGACTGGTTGTTCGCCGGTGGCGTGCCGGCGTTGCAGAGCTACGGCATCGATCCGGGATCGCCGCGCGAAACCTGGCCGGCACAGGTGCCGCCGGAGCATTTGGACTTCCTGCGCAATCTGACTCTGTGCCACCAGGAGGGTGGCTACTTCTTCGTGCATGCCGGCGTGCGGCCGGGCATCGCGCTCGAGCAGCAGACCCGCGAGGACATGCTGCGCATCCGCCAGCCGTTCCTCTACACCGAGCGCGACCTGGGCGCCGTGGTGGTGCACGGCCATACGCCGGTGAAGACGCCGGTGGTGCAGCACAATCGCATCGCCATCGATACCGGCGCGGTGTTCGGCGGCGTGCTGACCTGCGTGGTGCTGGAGGCCGAGACGATCGGGTTCCTCACCGCCGACCCGGTCGGCGAGCCGGTGTCCATTGCGCACCGATGACGCATGGGCGGCGACCGTGCCGGCATGCCCGACATGAGCAACGCCCCGCGCAAGCCGGTGACGATCGAGGAGTTCCTCGCCTGGAAGGCGCAACAGCCGCTGCGCTACGAGTTCGACGGCTATCAACCCCTGGCGATGGCCGGTGGGACAGAGCAACACTCTATCATCTAAGGTAATTTTGCTGCCGCACTTGTGGGCCGGCTACGCGGCAGGCCGTGCCGGTACCATGGCAGTGATCTCAAGGTCGATACCGGTCACACGATCCGCTATCCGGATGGATTTGTCGTTCGCTCCCTCCCAGTTCGTAGCAGAACGCAAATCGCAGATCCTGTTGTCATCTTCGAAGTTATGAGCGACAGCAGCGCCCGCACCGATCTGGTCACCAAGAACTAGGAATACGCCGGCATCGCCAGCGTGCGGCGCTACATCGTCATAGCCCAGGACGAAATGTCCGGCACCATGTTCGAACGCATCGGCACCGATTGGGTGGGCCACCTGCTGCACGCCGGCAGCATCCTGCGCATGCCGGAAATAGACATCGAAGTCCCCCTTGCAGAACTCTACGATGGTATCGATCTCTCACCCGCGGAACCCGCGGCGGCCGCCCAAGCCTGATTGACAGCCCCGGCGCCGCAACCCATCGTTCCCCCATAACGCAAGAAAACGCAGCACCTTTGCAGGTGCATGCCGCGTCGTAGCGGGAGAACGGCATGTCGCAGTCCATCAGCACGCCAGGCCAAGCCGCGGGCGGGCACCACATCCACGGCCACATCGCCGCACGAGTCGATCGCCTGCCGCTGACCCGCGTGCAATGGTTGCTCGCCGTCCTGGTCGAGGTCACCTGGGGCTTCATCATCTTCGACACCGACGGCATCGGCGCCCGCCTTTACCCCTTCGTCTGGCGACCCAACCACGTCATCGACGTCTACCAGTACGCCGTCATCCAGGCGTTGCAGGTCGGCGCCGGCATTCTTCTGGGCGTCTACATCATGAGCTGGGTCGCCGACCGCTACGGCCGCCGCCCCGCCATCCTGCTCGCCACGTTGCTCGGAGGCATCTGCATCTGGCCGTTCGCCTACGTGACGGATTTCTGGGGCATGGTGGTGCTGTCGGTGCTGAGCACGCTTGGCGTCGGCGGCATCGTCGCGACGCACTCGGTCTACCTGTCCGAAATGACCTCGCCGCTCGTGCGCAACAAGGTGCTGCTGGCGTCGCAAGGTGTCACCGCGCTGGTGGCCGTCGGTGTCAACGTCCTGGCGTTGTGGCTCATCCCCAGCCACTGGCAAAGCTTCCTGTGGGTTAGCGCCGGCGTCGAAATCATCATCCTGTTGCCGTTGCTGTACTGGACGCTGCCGGAATCGCCGCGTTGGCTGGAGGCGCACGGCCACCACGAAGAAGCCGAACGCGTCATGGAGGAGTACGAGCAGCGGTGCCAGCGCTATAGCAGCGTGCCGCTGGAGGAACCGAAGGGTGCCGACAATCCGGTGATCATGGCGAGCTCCGGGGCGTGGAAGGAACTCTTCACCAACCCGGACTACCGCAGCCGCACCTGGGTGCTGATCATCTGCTGGATGGCAGGCTACGCGGGCCTGATCTATGGCGTCGGCGCGTTCTTCGGCGTTTACATGGTGGACCATGGCGGCTCGCCGCATATGGTGTTCGGCACCGTCGCGGTTGCCTACGCAGCCCTGTTCGTCGGCTTCCAGCTCAACGCCCGCCTCGGTGAGGGTGTCGAGCGGCGCGACGTCATCGCGCTGATGGCGCTGTTGTTCGCCGCGTCCTGGATTGTCGCCTGGCTGGTGCCGACCCTGACGGTCATCGCCGTGTGCTACGTCATCAGCCGCATCGGCACCGGATTGTTCCTGTTCAACCTGTACAACTACACGGCGGTCGCCTATCCGACCCGCATTCGCTCGGTGGCGTTCGCCTGGACGGACGGATTGGGGCATCTCGGCGCGTGGGGTGGCGTGACCTTGCTGGGGCCGTTGTACCAGTTGGGACCGAACCACCTGGGCTGGATCCTATGGATCATCTTGCCTGGCGCGCTGCTGCCGGCGCTGCTGATCCGCGGCCTGGGCATCAAGCAGGCACGCGCGGTGCTGGAGCAGGTGTCGCGTTAGAATTGGCTCCCACCTGTCATTGCGACTGGTCCCTGTCATTGGGACTCGCCCTTGTCATTGCGACTCGCCCCCTGTCATTGCTAGGCGCGGAGCGCCGAAGCAATCTCCCGCCTGACGAACCGAGGAAGGCTCGTCAGGCAGGAGATTGCTTCGTCGCTAACGCTTCTCGCAATGACAAGGGGGGAGCCAGCAGTGCCAATCGGGTCCGCCCTACGGCGTCCTGCGTGCGGACGTTGCAGCGAGCCTGCGCCGCGGCACCAGGGCCTTTGTTATGATCTGACAGCGCGCCAGATGCGCCAGCACCGACGGGTCCGCCCGCGTGCTGCGCAGATCGAGCCGCCGCAACTCCGTCAGCCCGGCGAGCACCGACAGGTCGGTTACCGGCGTGCCGGTCAGATCGAGATATTGCAGTCGCGTCAACGCAGCGAGCGGGCTCAGGTCGGCGACACGCGTGCCCGAAAGATCGAGGCTGCGCAGCCGGGTCATCCGAGCCAGCGGTGCCGCATCCCGTACCGCCGTATCGCCGAGATCGAGCCGTTCCAGCCGCACCAGTCCGGCAAGCGGCGACGCATCCTCGACCAACGTACCGGTCAGGAAACAGCCTTCGAGTTGCCTCAGCGCCGCGAGCGGACGCAGGTCGTGCACCGGCGTGAACGACAGATGCAGGCTTTGCAGGTCCGTCAGCGTCGCGAGCGCGGTGACGTCGGCAACCCGCGACCGCGTCAGCTCAAGCCGCCGCAATCCGGTCAACGCGACCAACGGCGCGATATCGCTGACCAGCGTGTTGCTGAGGACCAGCCGATTAAGATGGGTCAGCGTCGCGAGCACGCGCAGATCGGTGATGCGGGCGCGTTCGAGAAGTAACTCGGTTATGTATGGGATCCAGGCAGGCGGCGGCGCCTGGCCCGTCAGGACCAGGCGCACCACGTCGGCGGGGTCGATGCTGTTCACGTCAATCTCCCCCTCCCACAAGGGGGAAGCTGTTAGGCACCACCTTGCTCAATCCGGGCGATGAAACGGCTTGTCCCCCTTCACCGTGACGCGGAACCCGGAACGAACCTGCGGGTAGTAGTCCCACATCGCGATGTGCTGCACGCAGCGATTGTCCCAGAACGCCACCGAATTCGGTTGCCAGCGGAACCGTACCTGCCAATGCGGGCGCGCGCAGTGTTCGTAGAGGAACTCGAGGATCGCCTTGCTCTCCGCTTCCGGCACATCCTTGATAGCCACGGTGAACACCGGATTGACGAACACCGCCGGCCGGCCGGTGACCGGATGGGTGCGGATTACCGGGTGCTCGGCGTGCGGAAATTCCTTCGGACCCGCCTTGCCGTACAGCTTGTTAGTGCGCATGTAGTTCGGCGCGCCGTCGTGGATTGCGGTCAGTCCCGACAGGAACGTCTTCATCGGCGCCGACAGCGCGTCGTACGCCGCATACATGCTGGCGAACAACGTATCGCCGCCAACCTCCGGGATCGTCTTCAGGTTGAGGATCGAGCCCATCGGCGGCTCCGGATCGCACGACACGTCGGAGTGCCACCGCTCGCCGGCGATACGCTTCGAATTCGCGTCGGCGCGGATCGGCAGGATCTCCGGATGGCCCTCCGGTCCCGGCGAGTTCGGATGGATGTGCAGCTCGCCGAACAGCCGGCCGAACGTCTTGTGTTGCTCCAGGCTCAGCTCCTGGTCGCGGAAGAAGATCACCTGGTGCGCCATCAGCGCGTCGTGCACCTCCTGGAACTGCTGGTTGCCGAGCGGCTTGCGCAGATCAACCCCGGAGATCTCCGCGCCGATGACCGGCGTCACCGGTTTCACGGTGATGGTTTCGTACGGCATCGGCGTCCTCCCCTGCTACGGAATGCCGATCATCTTGTGCGTTTGCAGGCTGAGACGCCAGACCGGGTGTGCCAGGCACCATGCGATCGCCGCCTGTGTGTTGGCGAGCCGGTCGGGACTGTCCATCGGCTGCACCAGGAAGTGCCGGAAATCGAGGCGCGCGAGCATATCCGGATCGAGGCCAGGCTGCGGCCAGATCAGCTTCAGTTCGTCACCGCGACGTTGCACCAGATCGGCGCCCGCCTTCGGGCTGACGCAGATCCAGTCGAGGGCGGCCGGCGCAGGCAGCGTACCGTTGGTTTCGATGGCCGCTTCGAACCCGCGCTCGTGCACGGCTGCAAGCAACGTGTCGTCTAGTTGCAGCAGCGGCTCGCCGCCGGTGAACACGACGAAGCGCCGCTTGCGTGACGCGCCCCAGCACGTGGCGATCGCGTCCGCCAGGAGGCCGGCCGACGCGAAGCGACCGCCGCCCTGTCCGTTGGTGCCGACGAAGTCGGTGTCGCAGAAGCGGCACACGGCGGTGGCACGGTCGGCCTCGCGTCCCGACCATAGATTGCAGCCGGCGAAACGGCAGAACACCGCGGCACGGCCCGCCTGTGCGCCTTCGCCCTGCAACGTCAAGAACAATTCTTTCACGGTGTAGGTCATGCCGCGGTCATATAGGCCGCCGGTGGACAATAGGCGAGCGACGGCCGAGCCTGCTGTTCTGAACCGCTGACCCGGGAGCCATGACCATGAGTCTGCTGTCTCGGCTGCTGCACCGTTCCGCCACCGCGTCCGATGGCTGGATCGAGGCGGAGGCGTTGTCCGCGCAACTGGCGACGGGCGCCGCCCCGCTGGTCGTCGATGTCCGCGGCGTCGATGAATTCACCGGATTGCTCGGCCATATCGGCGGAGCGATGAACGTGCCGCTGCCTGAGTTGGGCGCACGCCTGGCGGAGCTTGCGCGGCAGGACAGGCCGTTGGTCCTGGTCTGCAAGACGGACCGCCGCTCATCCGCCGCCGCGGAGCAATTACGCGCCGCCGGCGCTGCCGATGTCACGGTCCTGCGTGGCGGCATGGAGCGTTGGCGCGCGCTTGGGTTGTCGTGATCTGTGCAAAAACACCCCTCCCGCTACGCGGGAGCGGTCGAGACGCGAAGCGGCGAGGGTGAGGGTGATCAGGTCGGCACGCAGCAGGTGCAGCGGGGCGACCCGATCACTCTCACCCTTGTCGCAAGGGCGCCTCGACCTCTCCCGCGAAGCGGGAGAGGTTTAGACGTGCTCAGTGCAGCCCGTAGAATCCCATCGCGCTGCCGGCCATCACCTGCCGTATTGTCTCCGCCGAGGCGTTGCCAAGCAGTTTGCGAACCATCGCCGGAGCGCCGGGGAAGAAGCCGTCGGGATGCGGATAGTCGGTCGCCCACAGGATCTTGTTCGGCCCGATGTATTCGGCCAGGACCTTCAGGCTACCTTCTACCGGTTCGAATGCGATCCAGCAATTGCGCTGGAACAATTCGCTCGGCCGCGTCGTCAGGCCGGAATCGTTGAACCCCTTGTCATCGAAATGCCGGTCCATGCGGTCCAGCCACCCCGCGATCCAGCCGCCGCCCGATTCAAGGAACGCAATCCGGACCTTGGGATGGCGCTCGCACACGCCGCCCCAGATCACGCTCATGCAAACCAGCATCATCTCCATGGTGTGGGTGATGATATGGCGAGCGCCGCGTTCCTCGAACCGGTCCATTCCCACCTGGGCCATCCCGCTGCTGGCGCCTTCATGGAAGCCGACCGCCATGTCCAGCTCTTCCACCATGGTCCAGAACTTTTCGTAGTCCGGATGGTGGATCATCTTGCCGTTGTACGGATTGGGCCGCAGGAAAACACCGCGGAAGCCGAGCTTTTCACGTGCGTAGCGCATCTCCTCGATCGCGAGGTCCGCCGATTGCATCGGCAACATGGCGACGCCGAACAGCCGGTCCGGATAGGGCTTGCAGTAATCGGCGAGCCAACGGTTGTAGGCGCGCGCCATCGCCGCGGCCACGCGCGGGTCCTGCACCGCGCCGGCGAATAGCCCGATGCTGGGATACAGAAAGGCGGCGTCGATCCCGTCCATGTCCATGTCCGGAATGCGCGCATGCGGATCGAAGCCGCCCTTGCGGCCTTGCTCGTATTCCATCGTGTCGTCCACCACGGTGCCATCGCGAGCGCCAACGGCCCCGAGCGCGCCCATGCCTTTCTTGCTGCCCAGCAATTGCTCGCCGATTTGCAGCCGCTGCCTGCCGTCGGCGTCGCGGACGACCTTCGGGGCCTGGTCGCGGAATGCCGGGTCCATGTAGTCGTTCCAGAGCGTGAGCGGCTCCAGAATGTGGCCGTCGGCATCGATCACGTTATAGGCGCGGGTCATGGACGGTCTCCTCTTGTTTGTTAGCCAGGCAACTCCCATGTTGGCAATGTTAACGGGTCGGGCGCCAACCTTCCGGGAGGATCGAGTTGCTACTCGGGAGTATTGCACCGGCGGCGGGGACCGGCAACGGGGCCGGGTAAAGGGGGGTCGTCAGGCAAGGCGGTGCCGGTTGGGTCGGGCGTTAAGCAGGTAGATTCACCACAAAGGCACGAAGGCACAAAGGTTCATAGTACCAGGCGACGGATGCCGTCCTTGAGAACCGCCGTGTTGAAGTTCATTAACAGCCTGACGCGATGGCCGCTGAGGCGAAGATAGGTCAGCAACTGAGCCTCGTGCACTGGGGCAAGGTGATCGACCGATTTGATTTCAAGCACCAGACCGGGTTCCACGACGATATCCATTCGATATTCAAGCGTGAGCCGCTGTCCTTTATAAATGATCGGCAGCGCGACCTGCCGGGCAAACCCCAGACCAGCATGCGTCAACTCATAACAAAGGCACTCCTCATAAGCCGATTCCAGCAACCCCGGACCAATCTGCCGATGCACTTCGATGCCCATGCCGATGACCCGTCCGCTCACCCGCACTGCATGATGCTCCCTGACGTTGGCTCGTCCTTCGTGCCTTCGTGCCTTTGTGGTGAATCTACTTTCTTGCCACCGCCACCAACAGCACCAAGCCCATCGTCGAAAACCACCACCCTCCAGCCTTCACAATTCCCGCAAAGCCCCCCGGAAGCTCTGCCGCAGCGGACCCACGAGGTAGTCGAACGCCGTCCGGGCCTTGGTCGGCACGATCACCTGCACCGGCATGCCCGGCCCCAGCCGCCGCAGCAACGCACCGCCTTGCCGATCCGCCACCAGCGCGATCTCCGCCTTGAAATAGCTGCGGCCGGTCCTCGGGTCGGTCACCCGGTCGGCGGATATGACTGTCACCTCGCCATCGATCGGCGAGGCGTCGCGCAGGCTGAATCCGGTCGCCATCACCTGAGCGTCCTGGCCGACATGCAGATGTTCCACATCCTCCGGCCGGATCTCCGCCTCGGCCACGATCGTCGCGGCGCGCGGCACGATGTCCATGATCGGCTTGCCCGGTTCGATCACACCGCCCTTGGTGAAGATCGCCAGGTTCACCACCTCGCCGGCGATCGGCGCTCGGATCTCCAGCCGGCCCAGCAGATCCCGGTCGGCCGCCAGGCGCGGCAGCACGTCGTTGATGCGCAACTGTGCGTCACGCAACTCGTGCGTCGCGTCGGACTGCGCCGCCTGGCGCAATCGCAGCTTCTCTGCCTCCAGCTCCACTGCCTCCGAGCCGAACCGCGCGACGTCCGACGACAACTGTCCCGTCTGGCCGCGCAGCGACTCCACGCCGCGTTCCAGTTCCAGCATACGATTCTTCGGCGCCAGCCCGACCTTCTCCAGCTCGCCGACCGCCTGCTGCTCCTGCATCGCCAACGTCAATTGCCGGCCCATGGACGCGAATTGCTCCCTGGCCCCGGCCTCCTGCGAACGAGCCTGCACGATGCGCTGATCGACGACGTCGAGCTGGCGGGCCAGCAGGTCCACATGGTTGCGGAAAACGATCCGCTCGCGGTTCATCACCGCCGCCGCCACCGGGTCGTCCGGCTTCAGGTCGTTGGGAAAATCGATCGCGCTTGCGTCCGCCAGTTCGGCGAGATCGCGTGCCGACAACGCCTCGTCGCCCAGAAGCTGCGAGCGGTGCACGTCGTAAATCGCGCGGGCCTGGGTGTCGTCCAGCCGCACCAGCACCTGGCCTTGTTCGACCACGTCGCCCTCCTGCACCAGCAACGCGGCAACGATCCCGCCCTCGCGATGCTGGACGGTCTTGCGGCTGCCGTGCACCGCCAGCGCACCGGTGCCCACCACCGCGCTGTCGAGCGGCGCCAACATGGACCATGTACCCAGTCCGCCGAAGAACACGCCGACCGTCAGCACGCCGGTGATGATGGCGCCCTTCATAGTACACCTCTCCCGCTTCGCGGGAGAGGTCGATGGTGCGAAGCACCGAGGGTGAGGGTGATCGGGCCGGCACGCTCTGCCTTGCCGCGGAACAACGAGGACAAGCCCTGAAGTGCCAGCGACATCCTTCCCCCCGGCGCCTGGCGTTTCGCCCCCTTCGGCCGCAAGCCCGAGAGCTGCACGAAGATGCTCATGCCGCGCCTCCCGCGACTGCCGACGGCGCATGCTGCGCCATGAATTCGCCCGCGCGCTGCACGCCTGTCATCTGCCCCTCGCTCATCGTCGCCACATAGTCGGAAATCCGCACCAGCCCGATCCGATGCGTGATCATCACCACGGTGCATTTGCGTTTCTTCAAGGCCAGCACACAGTCGGTCAGCGCCGCCTCGCCTTCGGAGTCCAGATTGGCGTTCGGCTCGTCCAGCACCACGACGCGCGGCGAGCCCAACAACGCCCGAGCCAGTGCGATGCGTTGCTTCTGCCCGCCCGACAGCGTCATCGCGTTGTCGTCCAGCACGGTCTGGTAGCCGTTCGGCAGCCGCACGATCATCTCGTGCGCGCAAGCCGCCTGCGCCGCTGCCACCACCGCCTCGTCGCCGGCATCGCCGAAGCGGGCGATATTGTCGCGGATCGTTCCGGGAAACAGCGCCACGTCCTGCGGCAGATACCCGACCGTGCCGCCAAGCTGTCCCGCGTCCCAGGTCGCCAGATCGGCGCCGTCCAGCCGCACCACGCCGCTGTCCGGCCGCATCGCACCCACCATCAGGCGGGACACGGTGGACTTGCCGGCCGCACTGGGTCCGATCATGACCAGGGCAGCGCCCGGCTCGATGCGCACGCTGACGCCACGCACCACGGGCCGCGTCGCCCCCGCCGGCGTCCAGGACACGCCATCCAGGAACAACTCGCCACGCGCGTCCGGCAGTGTCACCGCCTTGGCTGCCGTGCCGTCATTCGCCGTCAGCACGCCGATGCGGGTGAGCGCCTCCTTCGCCGCCAGCGTCGGACGCCAGGCGCCGATGATCGCCTCGACCGGAGCCAGCGTGCGCCCCAGCAGCAACGATCCCGCGAACACGGCACCGCCGCTGACCTCGTCGTGGATCGCCAGCCAGGCGCCAACACCGAGAATGGTGGACTGGAAGAACATCCGCGCGCACTTGCCCGCGGCGCCCAGCATCACGGTGCGATGGCTCGCCCGCGTCTGCGCGGCCAGCATGTCGCCGCGCAAAGCGCGCCACCGCTCGGTCAACGTCGAACCCAGCCCCATGGTGCGCGCGCAATCCGCGTAACGCGTCACCGCCTCGCCGAACTGATAGGCCCGCGCTGCCCTTTTTCCCGCCTCCGCCATCGGCCGCCGCGCCGCTTGCTCGCTCGCGACGGTCAGCCCAAGCAACACGAGCGCCGCGCCGACCGCGTAAGCGCCCAGCAGCGGATGCAACAGCGCGATCGCGCCGAGATAGATCGGCGCCCAGGGCAGGTCGATGAACGCCAGCGCGCCGGCGCCCGCGGCGAATTGCCGAACCGTGTCGAGGTCGCGGGCGATATGCACCGCCAGCGGTTGCTCCCGCGCGCTGCGCGCCGGTGTGGTGACATGCGCAATCAGCGCGCGTCCCAGCCGGTCCTCCACAAGATCGCTGACCCCGGTCAGCACGCGGCCACGCACGGCGTCGAGGATCGCGTAGGTTACGTAGCAAAGCGCCACGACCAGCGTGAGATACAGCAGTGTCGGCACGCTGCGGCTGTGCATGACACGGTCATAGACCTGCATCATGTAGAGCGGCGCGGCGAGGTAAAGCACGTTGAGGAAGCAGGAAAACCCGGCCACCCAACCCAGCGGGCCGGCGATGACGCGAATCGTCTGCCGTACCGGCATGCTGCGGATCATCTCATGCTCCTCAAGCGAAGTGCTTCACAAAGATTTCCGACGGATCCAGCGCGGCGGGATGCGTCGCCGTGCCCAGCGTCAGCAGCACGACGGGGGATTGGCTGCCGGCTTCGAACGACAGCGTGTGCGCCGTCGGGTCATAGACCAGGTCGGGATTGACCGGACTGACCGGCGCCGTGGCCGTGGTGTAGAGATTGACGAACTCGTTGGCAGCCACCTGGATCTGGCCTGTGGTCAGGAACGCCGCGGAATCGCTGGTCGCCGTCGAGGTCAATATCGTTTGCTCCAGCGCAATGACCGGGGCGGATTCGACGCCGCTGACCGTCTCGGTCACCGCGAAGTTGGCGCCGCCATCGGCGGCCGAGATGGTGAAGCCAGGCGCTGCCGTCTGTGTCGTCACCGGCGCCCCGGTATGGTCGTAGAGCGTAACAGTGGCGCCATTCACACCGGTGCCGGCAATATGGATGTTGCCACTGCCATTCGTGATGGCGACGCTGGTGGGCATCGCCGAGAGCTCATGGCCGTTCAAGGTGAGGCCATCCGACTGCACAGCGAGATACTCGGACGGAGTCAGTGCCAACGCGTCCTGCGTCAAGGTTACCGTGTGGCCGTTCAAGTGGAATGCGGAGCCCAACGCGCCCACGGTGTCCACGGTCAGGCCGTCGATCGACGCATTCTGCGTCATCGTCAGCGAGTTCCCGCCGGAGCTGAAATTCGCGCCAAGGCTGCCAAGCGCGTTCAGTTCCGAGGCATTCGCAAAGTCGTTCGACGCCAGGGTCAGATGATTGGTGCCGAGAATGAAATGTGGCAGCCCCGCCAATGAGGCGGCGGTGGCGGCCGACACCGTCTCGTCGCCGGCCAGGGTAACCATGATGGCGTCGTTCTCGGCCGTCAGGTTGGCTGGATCGAGCAAGTAGGACGAACCGTCCTGGATCGACAGGTCGCCGTTATTGGTGAACGTCGGCAGGCCGACGAGCGACTGCGCCGTCCCCGCATCCAACGTTTCGGGCCCTGCCAACTCGACGTGGATGAAGCTTTGCTCGCCTAAGGGCAGGCCGCCGACAAGGGGTCCGAGAACTCCGTCCAGCAAGTTGGACGAGATGTCGGCGATGGTAAGCGTCTGGTTGAGGATGAATTTTGACGAGGGCAGCAATGTCTCGGCGCCCGTGGCGGTGACTGTGTCAGGTCCCTGCAGTTCCAATCCGGAGGCCAACGTCACACCATCCGAATAGACTGGATTGAGCAAGTTCGCCGCGGAGTCCACGATGGTCAGCGCGTAGGTAGTACCCAGCGTGAAATTGATCGTGCTTTGCAGCACGGCCAAAGTTTCTGCGTCATGCGCCGAAGGCGTCTGATTGCTCGACAGAGTCGTGCCGTGCAGCGCGCTCAATGCCGTTGTATTGAGGGGATTGATGAGGTTGGCCACGGTGTCGGCGGCCACCAGGGTGAAGTGGGACTGGACACCGGCATTCGACGTCCAGACCGCGGTGCTGGTGAAACTCTGCAGGTTGGAGAGTGTATCGGTGACCGCCTCCACCCCGGGGAATGTGACGTTCGCAACCGGAATGCCGGCCCCGGTGCCGCCGACTTGCAGCAGGGCGAGGAACTCGGACACCTGCAAAGCAGTCGGTGAGGCAATGTCGCCGATGTTGATGGTGACGTTGGCTTTCGTGACACCGGCCAGGAAGCCGCTGGTGAGCGACAGCGTTGCGATGTCCGCGAAACTGTCGTCGATAATGGGCGACGCGATCGCCTGGCCCGTGGTCAGGCCGATGAGCTGGCTGACAGGACCGGTCACCTGGATTTGGTGGCCACCGAGCCGGAACGACGCCATGCCGCCAAGTATGTTCGCGTTGGTCACGCTGACGTTCGTGGTGGCGCCCAAAGTCAGGGTGAACGAACCGGCGCTGAAACCGGCAAGCCCGCCTAGATAGGCGATGTCGGTCGCGGCGAGGTTGGTGGCACTGGCCGACAGTGCCCAGACATCCGGTGTGATCGAGCGCCCACCTGTCAGTTGGCTGGCCGAGCTGCCGATGATGGTGGACGCGAGGTCCCTGACGGTAATGGTGACGCCGCTGCCCTTGATTGCGTGCAACGACTGCAAATCGGCAAGGACGGAATCGGTGATCGTGGCGCTGCTGCTGACGATGATCTGCGTCACCAACGCGCCGTGCATAAGCAGCGTATTGTAGGTGCTGTCGATATGCGCCGCGGTGTCCTGGACGGTCAGCACATTGGTGCCGCCGACCCCCAGGGGATTGCCCGAATTGAAGTTCGGGATGTTGAGCAACGTCTGCGCGACGGTGGCGGTGATCGTCGCCGTGCCGCCGACGGTCTTCAGGTAAACCGCATCGACCGGAGCGCTGCTGACCGCGCTCAGGTAGGTAAGACTGGTCAGGTGCGACGGGGTGTCCCAAACCTCCAGCAGGTAACCCATCTTGTTCAGGCCGGGCACTGCCTGCAACGTCAACGCGTCCGACGCGCTGATGACGGAACTGGCGGACAGTTCCACGGTAACGCCGGCGCTGTTGAGGAATGTGGCGCCCGCGCCGGTCGCTCCGCCGTTTGCCTGGATCGCGGCGGCGATCTGCGAGCCGGTGTCGGATATCGTCACCGACGTGGCAGACAGGCCAGGAATTGTCAGCAGCGAAGACAACGCGGAGGCACTCAATGGACTATCGGTGATATTGACGGAGTCGAGTTTCGAACCGATGGATTGCAACGCCGTCAGGTTGCCGAGAATGTTCGTGGAGGTGTCGGTGACCACCACCTCGCCCACGACCGCATTGCTCGCAAGCTGCGATGCCAGCCCCGCGATGTCAGCGGCGTCGCCGGTGACCCGCACGGCATTATGCACGGAAATGCCGTCCAACGTGGCAGCGTCCGTTGTGTATGTCGCCGCGGTGACGGTGATCGCCAGATGCGTCGAGCTGTCGGTCAGCACGATTGTCTGCGGATCGCCGCGCGATGTAATGGTCGTCTGCAGAGCGTCGAGGTGCGCGTACACGGTGGCAGCGCTGTCCGAGATGATGAACGACGACACGAATCCAAGTTGTGGCGCAGTCAACCCCAGAATATCCGCCACGCTGTCCTGCGCGGTGATGGCATGCGTGCCATCGACGGCGAACCCGGCCAGCGCGGCAAGCGACGCGATGGTGGTTGTGGCAAGAGCATAACTCTGGTCCAGCATGACCGTCGTTGCGATGCCAAGGCCCGCCGCATTTGCCAAAGTAAGCAGGTTGGTCGGCGTGTCCAGGATGGTGATTGCCGGACCGGCGGTGTTGAAATTGGCCACGTTAGCGAGCAGGGTCGCGTTTGACGCATTCATAAATGCCGGAGCGTTCAGCGTGACGCTGGTGGCCAAGGCGAGCCCGGCTGAGTTGTCCACCGAGTCCAGTATGGCACCGGCAGTGTCCACGATCGCGACGGAGAAGCTGCCGCGCCCACCGGTGGTCAGGACGCCGGCCAGTATCGTCGCATTCGCCGCGGTCAATGCGCTGACGCCCGTGGCATTGGCGTCCAATGTGACGTGTTGCGCCGCGGCCAACACGGCCGAGGTGGTGCCTTGCACGGTCAGGAGATTTGCCGCCGTGTCGCTGATCGTCAGCGCGCTCTCGACGAAGGGGATTGATGGCGACGCCGCGTGCAGCGCGCTGTAGATCGTGGCTGCCGTCACGGCGTCGATCGTTCCGTCGGTCAGCGTCACCGACGCGATCTTCGAATGGTTTGTCAGAATCGTCGAGCTGCCACCGAAACCGAGGTCTGTCGCAATGGCGGACGCGCTGTCCGATACGGTCATGCTGCCGACCGACGAGAGCGCCGCCAGGGTAGCGATATTCGTGGCGGCAACGTCGCTGAGCGTGACGGTGCTGGCGCCAAGCTTGACCAACGCTGCCTGGACGGCGAGCGCCTGTGTACCGGTCAGACTGATCAGGCCGCCGCTGCTCACCGAGATGCTGGTGATCTTCGCGGCATTCACTTGCAGCGTGGAGCTCACGCCGTTGTCCAGATTCGATTGCAGGTTCGCCGTTGTGTCGCTCACCGTCATCCCGGTGCCCATGGTGACCGCCGCCAAACCGGCAATTGTCGCGACATCGCCCTGGCTGACGCCAGTGACGGTCAGGGTGCCCACACCAAGCTTTGCGAGTGCCGCCAGCACCAACTCCGCCTCGGTGTCGGTCAGGCTGACCGGGCCACCGCTGCTGACTGAGATGCCCGCGATTTTCGCCGCGTTGACCTGCAGCGTCGACGTCAAGCCGTTGACAAGGTTGTTATGCAGGTTCGTCGCGGTATCGCTCACCGTCATCCCGGTGGTCGTGCCGACCGCGGCCAGTCCGGCAATCGTCGCGACATCGGCCGCAGTCACGCCGGTGACCGTCAGAGTGCCCACGCCGAGCTTCGCCAGGGCAACCAGCACCAACTCCGCCTGCGCATCCGTCAGGCTGACCGGCCCGGCATCGGTCAGCGAGATGGTGCCGATCAAGCCGGAACTGGTGAGCAGCTTTGATGCCCCTCCCAGGGCCAGATCATCGCCAAGGTCCTCGGCGGTGTCGCTCACGGTCATGCTGTGCAAGGCAGTATAGCCGGCGACGGTTGGAACATCGGCCACGGCCACGCCGGTGACCTCCAGCGTCCCCGCTTCGAGTTTCGCGAGCACCGTCGCCACTGCCGCGGCGTCGGCCGCGGCGAGGGTGACGTAATTAGAATCGCTCACCGCGATGCTGGTGATCTTCGCCAGGTCCGCCAGCAGATTGGAGGAGCCGGACGGGACGAGGTCGCCCTGGATGTCACCAGCGGTGTCGCTCACCGTCATCCCGGTGCCCGCGGTCACCGCGGCGAGGCCGAAGATCGCGTTGACGTGGTTCACCGCCACGCCGGTGACCGTCAGTGTGCCGGCGGTCATCTCCGCCAGTGCCGCCAGCGCCGCCTGGGCCTGCGCGCCGGTCAGGCTGACCACGCCGGCATCGTTCACCGCGATGCTGCTGATCCTGCCTGCGCCGTTCACCAGCTTGGACATCGAGGCGCCGGCCGCGGCCAGATCGTCGTGGATGTGCACGGTGCTGTCGCTCACCGTCATGCTGGCGAGCGCATTGAGCGCGGCGGTCGCCGCGACATCCGCCACGGCCACGCCGGTGATGTCGAGGGTGGCGTGGTCGAGCACCGCCACGGCCGCGGCTGCCGTCGTCGCCTCCGCCGCGGTCAGCATGATCGGGCCGGCGTCGGTCAACGAGATATCAGAGATATGGCTGATGTTCGGCAGGATGTGCGTGCCGCTGATCAGGTCGCCTTGCACGGTCTCTGTGCTGTCGAGCACCTGGATCTGGTCGGGCACCACGCTGCGGCTGGTGGTCACCGTGGCGATCTGGTCGACCGCGACGCCGGTCACCGCCAGGTGGTCCAGCCCGCTCATCTTGGCGAACACCGAGCCGGCACCGTCATCCACACCGGCCGCGACGAGTTGCGCGACGGTCAGCGTGATGGTGCCGCCGCTGACCGTGATGGGGCCGACGATCGCGTGCTGCGCGACCAGCACGCCGTCGCCCGTCAGGTCAGTCTGGATGTCCGCGGCGCTGTCGCTGATCTCGATCGAACTCGGCGTCAGGGTCAGGGCAAGCAAGGTGGTGACGTCGGTCACCAGGGCGTCGGTGACTACGAAGTTGTGGCCGGCCAGTTTGGCCATCACCGACGTGAGGAGATTATCGGCCATTCCGGCAAGCTCGGCGGTGGCCGCGGTGATACCCACCGGCTGGCCGTCGCTCGCCGTGATGCTGTCGATCTTGCCGAGATTGTGCAGGATCTCGGAGCCGCTGTTACCGTTGTTCAAATCCACGGCGATGTCCGCCGCGTTGTCAGTGACGGTGATGTGCGTCGGCGCCGTGTAAAGGCCCAGGACGTTGCCGATTGCAGCCGCGGCGACCCCGTCCACTTCCAGGTGACCATACCCGGTCATCTTGGCAAACACGGAGCCGGGGCCGTCGTCGATGCCGCTGGTCACCGCCGCGGCGGCAGTCAATGTGATAGTGGCGCCGGTGTCGCTGACGGTGATCGCGGACAAGGCCGCAAGATGGACCAGCAGGAATGAACCGCTCGTCGTAACGTTATTCAGGTCCATCTCGATGTTGGCCGAGGTATCGCTGATCGCCAGGTCGTACGGCGTCGTGCTGATCAGCGACAGCTCGGTACTGTTCAGCGTCAGGTTGGCCATCGACAGGGCGATGGTCGGTGTGCCGGCGTCGGTCAGGTCGATGCCGCTGATCAGGCCGACATGCGCTCGCAAATTCGAGGCCGCGCCCACCGCGGTCAGGTCGTTCTGCACGTCCAGCGCCGTGTCGCTCACGGTCATGCTGTTCAAGGCGGTGTAGTCGGCGACGGCCGGAACGTCCGTCACCGCCACGCCGGTGACCTCCAGCGTGCCTGCTTCGAGTTTCGCCAGCACCGTCGCCACCGCTGCGGCGTCGGCCGAGGCGAGGGTGACGTAATTAGAATCGCTCACCGCGATGCTGGTGATCTTCGCCAGGTCCCCCAGCAGCTTGGAGGAGCCGGACGGGACGAGGTCGCCCTGGATGTCACCGGCGGTGTCGCTCACCGTCATCCCGGTGCCCGCGGTCACCGCGGC
>DATHNI010000366.1:0-2767 GCA_035486135.1 Acetobacteraceae bacterium | reverse complement strand
GCTCTGCGATCTGCGCCACCCCCAGCACGGGACCAACCGGCACCCCCGCATCGGACAGGCGCTGCTCCCATTCCGTCGCGCCGGCCTCGGCAAGCTTTGCTTCCAGGATCGCCTGCAGCGCCGCCTGGTTCGCCATCCGGTCATCCCGTTCGGCAAACCGCGGATCGGTTTTCAGCTCCGGCAAGCCAAGCGCATCGCATGTGGCTTGGAATTGCTTTTGCTCGTTATTGACGATGTTCAACGGACCGTCGCCGGTGCGGAACGTGCCGGACGGCGCTGAGGTCTGGCTGTGGTTGCCGATCGGCCGCGCCGCATAGCCGGCATTTAGATAGTTGGAGATCACCCACGACGCCATGCTGGCAAAAGCGCAGTCGAGCATTGCAACGTCGATGACCTCGCCTGCGCCGGTGGCGTTGCGTTTCACCAATGCCGCAGCGACCGCGAAGGCTGCGGTGATCGCCGCGGTGGTATCGCACACCACCAGGCCGGCCTTCACCGGCGCGGTTTCCGGTTCTCCGGTCAGTGCCATCAGGCCGCAATAACCCTGGATGATCTGGTCGTAGCTGGCACGTTGCGCCAACGGACCGGTCTGGCCGAAGCCCGACACGGCGCAATAGATCAGCCTCGGGTTCAGCGCGCGCAACGCATCCGCGCCGAGGCCGAGGCGTTGCATGGCGCCTGGCCGGAAATTCTCCAGCACCACGTCGGCATCCAGGCACAGAGTGCGGAACAACTGTTTGCCGCGCTCGCTTTTCAGGTTGAGCGTGATCGACTTCTTGCCGGCATTGAACGCGAGATAGGACGCGCCCATCTGCTGCCGCCCCATCGCAGGATCGGCACCCATCTTGCGCGACAGGTCGCCGACGCCCGGCACTTCAACCTTGATGACCTCGGCGCCCATCAACCCGAGCAAATAGGAAGCCAGCGGCCCCGCAATCACATTGGTCAGGTCGAGGACCCGGGTTCCGGCCAGTGGCAAGGTCATGGCTGCGTCCTCAAGGCGCGAAAGTCGTCAGTGCAGGCCTCGATCAACGCCTCGAGGGAGGCGAAGCAGCGCGCCCCCGCCGCTGTCAGGCGCTGGGTTTTCGTGGTTAGCGTGCCGGTTTCGCCATGCACCAACGCGCCGGCGTGGCCCATAGCCACCCCCTCCTTCGCTTCGCGCCCGGCGATCAGGGCATAGACCGGCTTGCGCAGCCCGAGACGCAGCAGTGCATCGGCGCATTCTTCCTCTTCGGTGCCGCCGACCTCGCCGACCAGGACGATACCGTGGGTGCGCGTGTCATCGAAGAATGGCTGCAACAGATCGGCGAACCGCACGCCCTTCACCGGATCGCCGCCGACGCCGACCCAGATGCTTTGCCCGAGGCCCTCGCGCGCCAGCCGATAGCCGACTTCATAGGATAGCGTGCCGCTTTTCGTCATGATTGCGAGCGGGCCGGGGCGGAGCGCGACATCGGGGAGAAAACCAAGTTTCACCTCGCCCGGAATGGCCATGCCTGGCGTGGAGGCGCCGATCCATGTTGCACCGGCATCGCGCGCGGCGCGGCCGATGCGGATCGCGTCGTGCAACGGAACACCTTCCGCGACCGTGACGACCAGCTTGATGCCGGCGGCCAGCGCTTCCGTCACCGCGGCGAGCGTTCCCGCGGGCGGCGCCATCACCACCGAGGCAACCGCGCCCGTGGCCGCCACGGCCGCCGCACAATCGGGGAAAACCGGCGCGCTGGCCACTTCCGCAACGTCGGTGCGAGTCGCCGTGCCGCCCACGATGTTGGTGCCATAGGCACGCATCAGCGCCGCATGCGTGCGCCCCATGCGGCCGGTGATGCCCTGCACGATGACGGGCGTGGTGCGGGAGAGGGAGGCAAGGGCTAGGCAGCCAGCATACTCCCCCTCCCCTTGTGGGAGGGGGGCGGGGGGAGGGGTCCGTACATCCGACGACTGCGGATGTACGGACCCCTCCCCCCACCCCCCTCCCTCAAGGGGAGGGGGTGTATTCTTCTCTGCACCCGGACTCATCCGTTGCAGTGCCGCTTCAAGATCCTCCGTCACGAACATGTCCGGCTGGCGTTCCGCGAGGATGCGCTTCGCCTCGTCCGCGCCACGCCCGACCAATCGTGCGACGACCGGCACGCGCAGGCCCGGGGTGTTATCGATCGCGGTCGCCAGCAGTGTCGCGAACTCCGCGAGGTCGGTGATGCCGGCGAAAATGTTCACAAGCACCACCCGCAACGAGGGGCGCGAGGTGATCCACTCCAGCACGCGTTGCAGGCGCGCCGGGCTGCCGCGCATCTGGCCGGTGCGGATGTCGCAGAAGTTGAGCGGCTTTCCCCCGCGCGCCGTGAGTTCGTCGATCAACATCATCGACAGGCCGGCGCCGGTGGTGACCAATCCGATGTCGCCGCTCGGATCGAGTTCGACGTAATCGAAACCCTCGTGCAGCTTGCGATTGGCGTCGGCATAGATGTCGGGGCGCGCGGCAATCAACGCGGCAATGCGTGGCTGGCGGTCCACCGCGTTCAAATCCACCACCACCTTGGCGTCGCCGGCCACGCAGCCGAACCCGGAAATGAACAGGGGGTTGATCTCCGCCAATGCCAGTTCGTGGTCCAGCAACAGCGTCGCTAGCTTGCGGCCGATCGCGACGATCGCGTCGCGCTGGGGCGGCGGTTCGGCGGCGGCCAGGTCCTTGACCGCCTCGGCGATCGCGTCCGCATCCGGCCCGCAGACGCGGCCTGTCGCGGCACCCGAGCGTTCGATTTCAATA
>DATHNI010000365.1:0-2448 GCA_035486135.1 Acetobacteraceae bacterium | reverse complement strand
GAGGACCACTTACCCCCTCAAACTCACCGACCCCCCGCCCTTCCCATCACCCCCGGATATGCGAACAGCCCTGGCACCCCACCGGTATGGATCCACACCACCGGCCCCGCCCCGGAAAATCGTCCGGCCCGTGCCAGCCCGATCAGTCCCGCCATCCCCTTCGCGGCATAGACCGGATCGAGCGCCAGCCCCTCCAGCCGTCCCGCGAGCCCGATCGCCTCGAGCGTCAGGTCGTCCGGCACGCCATAGGCCGGGCCGCACCACGCGCCTGCCACCTCCACGCACCCGTCGTCCCACCGGTCGCCGGCCCCCAGCAGCGCGGCCGCCTCCCGCCCCACGCGCCGCACGTCGCGCGCCACCCGCTCGGCCTGCGCGTCCACGTCCACCCCGATCACCCGCGCCGGATGGCGCAGCGCCAGCAGGCCAGAGAGCAATCCGGCCTGAGTGCCGGCGCTGCCGCTGGCATGCACGATCCAGGCGACGCCGGGGCATTGGGCGATGATTTCCTCCGCCGCCAGCGCGTACCCCATCGCGCCCAACGCATCGGAGGCGCCATACGGCACGAGGTAAGGCATGCGGCCGGCAGAGCGCAGCGCCTGGACGATCGCCAGAAGCGGCGCATTGCGGTCCTCATTCCAGTCGATCGGGTGCAGCACCGCACCGTACAGCCGATCGAGCAGGATATTGCCGTTGGTGAGGTAGGCGGGCTCCGGGTCGGCGACGCGGCCGGACATGATGCCGAGATGGCACTCCAGCCCCAACACCGCGCAAGCCGCCGCCACCTGCCGCGCGTGGTTGGACTGCGCCACGCCGCCGGACACCACGCAGTCGGCACCGGCCGCGCGTGCCGCCGCCAGGTCGAACTCCAGCTTGCGAACTTTGTTGCCGCCCAGCCCGAGCCCGGTGCAGTCGTCGCGCTTCACCCACAGCGACGGCAGGCCGAGCGCGGCGCCCAGCCGAGCCATTCGCTCCAGTGGGGTCGGCAGATGCGCCAGCCTCAGCCGCGGCAGAGCGCGCAGCGCGGCCAGCGCATCCGTGCCGGCCGGCCGGCTAATGGATCTCGCCCGACCGCTTCAGTGCGTCGCGCAGCTTGGCGGGGGTGAAGTCCGCGGCCCGGCAGACGTCGAGGATGACCTTCTCGCGCCGCGAGATCAGGTCGATCGCCGCCGGCAGCTTGCGCACCGAGTCCGCCGGCACCACCACCGCGCCGTGGTAGTCGGCATGGATCACGTCGTCATGCCCCACCTGCATGCCGAAGATGTTCACCGGCTGGCCGAAGGTGACCATGTGGACATGGGCATGGCTCGGGCCCACGCGCCCGCCGATCATCTGGAAGCCGGGCGCCCACATATCCAGGTCGCGGAACGACCCGTTGGTGACGCAGCCGATCGCGCCCAGCGCCTTGTGCACGGTGGACTGCACCTCGCCCCAATAGGCGCCGTAGCCGATCTGGCCGTCGATGTCCTGGATCACCGCGATGGTGGGGAAGTCGGTGGCGTGCACGTAGTCGTACCAGTCCGCCCGGTCGGTGACCTTGCCGCGCGGCGGCTCGGTGGAGCGGATCATGCCCACCCGAGCCAGGCCGACGATCGGCTTGGCCTTGTGGTCGATGCAGACCATCGGTTCCACGGTGTAGCCGAAGCGGCGGCGCTCCGGGTTGGTGATCTCGAGGCCGTTGCAGATGGTGGGGGTGTCCCACTGGGCCAGCACATCGAGATCGGACTGGTTGAAGGGCCGGTCGGCCATGGTGTCGGTCTCCTGTCTGCGGATCGCACCCCACTCTCGCGCCCGAAGGTGGTTTCCGGCAAGGTGGCCGGCATGGACAATGCAAATTCGAGGGGCCCCATCGCCCAACCCATAGTCGCCCCACGGGTCATCGCCACCGGCGGCAAGGCGATCTATGGCGCGCCGCTGGGCATCCTGATGCTGGAGGCGAAGTTCCCCCGAATTCCCGGCGACATGGGCAACGCCGGCACCTGGCCGTTTCCGGTGCTGTACCGCGTGGTGCGCGGCGCCAGTCCGGAGCGGGTGGTGCTGAATGGCGCCGCGGGGTTGCTGGACGACTTCCTTGCCGCCGCGGCGGACCTGGTCGCTCAGGGCGCCGAGGCGATCACCACCAACTGCGGCTTCCTCTCCCTTTTCCAGCGCGAGATCGCTGCTCATGTGCAGGTGCCGGTGGCGACCAGCGCGTTGCTGCAGGTGCCGTGGGTGCAGGCCACGCTGCCGCCGGGGAAGCGGGTCGGTATCATTACTGTCTCGGCACAGTCGCTGACCCCGAGGCACCTGGAGGCTGCCGGCGTGCCGGCTGACACGCCGTTCATCGGCACCGAGGACGGGCGCGAGTTTTTCCGCGTGCTGATCCGTGGCGAAAAGCAGGACATGGATATCGGCCTGGCGGCGGCGGACATCCTGGAGGCTGGCCGCGCTCTGGTCCGGCGCCACCCCGAT
>DATHNI010000364.1:0-8361 GCA_035486135.1 Acetobacteraceae bacterium | reverse complement strand
TCGCCGTGCTGCCGGTCCAGCGGCACCGCGACGTCCAGCCGGATCGGGCCGATCGGCGTGTAGTAGCGCGCACCCACCCCTGCGCCGGTCTGCCAGTGGCTACTGAACGGCACGCCGTTGGAACTGACCTGCCCCGCATCGATGAACCCCACGATCCCGTAATTGCCCAGGATGCGCTGGCGGAACTCCACGGTCCCCGCGCTGACCGCGGTCCCGCCGGTCGGGTTGCCATCGGGGAATTTCGGCCCGACCGACTGGTAGCGATAGCCGCGCACCGTCGCACTGCCGCCCGCATAGAACCGCTGGTCCGGCGGCAAGGCGAACGTGCCGACCCCCGGCACTTCACCGACCAGCCCGCGCAACGCCAGCACGCTGCGCCCGGTGCCGGTCAGGTCGAGATAGGTCGAGCCCGCCACCTGCAGGATGACGAAGCTGGTGCTGCCGGTGCCCAACGCCTCGGTCGGGGTGGCCGAGAACGTCGCGCGTATCCCCTTCGTCGGATCGAGCACATTGTTGCTGCTGTCGTATTTCAGGCTGAGCGGCAGGCCGATCAGATTGTAGTGCTTCTTCGTCCCCTCCTGGGTGATCTCCTCTTGCTCGCCCGACACGCCGGCGCTGGCGGTCCAGTACTGCGACAGCTTGCGGTTGATGGCGATCTTCTCCTGCAGCGCATTCTGGTCATAGGCCTGCAGGTTCTGGTCCACCGCGGTGAGGTCGATCTCCAACGACTGGTCGCGCCGCAAAAAGTCCGGCTTGATGAATTGCGCGCCGAACTGATAGCCGGGCGTGGTGATCGCGTCGCCGCCAAGCTGCATCATCGCGGTCAGGTTCAATTGCTCCGCGTTGCCGAACAGGTTCCGGTCGTGCCAGCCCAGGTTGAAGTTGACCCCGAGATCGGTCGAATAGCCGATGCCCGCATCAACCGAATGCAGCGGGCGCTCGGTGACGCTGACCGTCAGCGGCAGCCGCCCCTGCGCGTCCAGTTGCGTGGCCGGCTCGATCCGCACCACGGAGAACACGCCGGTCGCGGCGAGGTCCTGCCGCGCCTTCTCGATCGCGGAGGGGCTGAATTTCTCCCCGGGATGCAGCAGCAGGCGCCGGCGCACATAGGCTTCGTGCATGTTCTTCAGGCCGGTGATGCTGATGTCGCCGAACACCGCTTGTGGCCCGGTCTTGGCGATCAGCTCCACGTCCAGCGTGTTGTCCGCCGGTTGCAGCGTTGCCGGCGGCATGTCCACCGTGGCGAGCGGATAGCCGTCCTCGCGGATCGCCGCGAGCAAGCGTCCCTGCGCCGCCAGCACATCCTCGGCGAGCGCCGGCTGCCCTGGTTCCAGCCCGAGCTTGGCGCGCGCGTCCGGCGGCACCGTCCCCTCGACATCGACGTGGCCCAGACGGAATTGCGGCCCGAGGTCGAACCGCACCGCGACCGGCACGGGCGGCTTGTCCGGTGCATGATCGATCGCATCGGGCAGGCCCGGATCGTCCAGGGTCTGGCCGGCGATCGTCAGCACGATTTGCGCCTTGTAGTAGCCGTAGCTGTGCAGCGCAGTGGTGAAGCGGCCGAGGTCCTGACGCGCGCGCTCGGTCAGCGCGAAGCCGCCGACCGGTGACGACTTCTGCAGCGAGATGAGGCTGGAGGTGTCATGCAACGCCTTGTCCAGCGCAGTATTCCCGGTGGGTGCGAGGGTGACGCCATACGGCTGCGGATCGGCGGCGAAACCGGCATGCGGCATCGCTCCGATCAGCAGCACTGCGAAGAGAATCAACCAGATGGGGCGGCGGCGCATGCGGCCAGGGTAACCCCGATCGCGGTGGCCCTCGGTCCTGCAACGATCACGGTTACGCCATTGTTCAGTCACGACGTGCGGAGTAATCCCGGTTGCATGCGCGAATCGCCACGCCAGCTGCGCCGCCGCGCCACCCGTCCCCTGCTGTTGCAGCGGCTGGGACCATCGACGGCGTGGGAGTCGCCGGTCTCGGAGAGCGGGCGGTACCTGTTGCGGCGGATTCGGGTGATTCGGCGCTTCATGGCGATCCTGTTGTGGACCCTGCCCGCCATGCCGGTCCAGGCGCTGTGCTTGCTCTTGCCGGGCCGGCCGAAGGTCGCCTTCGCCCGGCTGTATTGGGCGCTGTTCAGCCGATTGCTCGGCGTGCGTGTACGGGTGATCGGTGAGCCTGTTCGTGCCACCGCAACGCGCTCGGTGGTGTTCGTGTCGAACCATTCATCGTGGGTGGATGTGCCGGTGCTCGGCGGCGTGCTCGACGGATGTTTCGTGGCGAAAGGCGAGGTCGCGGGCTGGCCGGTGATCGGCACGATCGCGCGGTTGGGGCGTTCGGTGTTCGTCTCCCGGCAGCGCGGCACGACGGGCCGGGAGATCGACGACATGCGCTCGCGGCTGCGCGCCGGCGACAACCTGATCCTGTTTCCCGAGGGCACCAGTTCCGACGGTTCCCGCGTCCTGCCGTTCCGTTCGTCGTTCCTTGCCGTGGCCGAGGCGGCGGACGGGCCGCCGCCGTTGATCCAACCGGTGTCGGTCGTGTACGACCGGCTGGGCGGGCTGCCGACGGGACGCTCCAGCCGGCCGGTGTTCGCGTGGTACGGCGACATGGACATCGCCTCGCATTTCTGGCGGCTGGGGCAGTACAGCGGGCTGCGCGTGACGGTGCTGCTGCACGCCCCGCTCGATCCGGCGCGGTTCAGCGACCGCAAGGCGCTGTCCCAGGCGGTGTGGCGCATCGTGGCGGATGGTGCGGCGATGCTGCGGCAGAATCGTCCGGCAGAGCCGCTGGGAGCGGCGGAGGTTGAGGCGGCGGCGACGGGCGCCGAGCAGGCTTTCGCGTAGAGTCAAGTCCTGCACAGTGTCGAACCGCTGATTGGTGGTCGAGGCCTGGCCGGGCGTGGTGGATCAGGTCGGCGTGGAGCGCCGCGCGCTTGGCAACCTGTCAATCAATGCGTGGCTGGGCCTGTGCCATTCCCAAGGCAGGAAATGTCTCACAAAGTTCCAGGAAGGGGGGGAAGGATTCACAAAGAAGAATTTGTGTTGCCGCGGCGCATGGCGGGTGCCGGGGACGGCAGGAAAGCTTTGTGACGCTTGCCCGCCCTTCCTTCAGCTTTGTGAGACATTTTTTGTTTCGGACGTAACGGCGCCGCGGATTTTCGTGGGCTGCTGCCCGCTATTCAGCGGCGGCCATCAGCGGCGGCGCCTCGATGTAGCCCTGGGCCAACCGCCGTCCGGTCTCCCGCAGCAGCTTCTTGTCTTGCTCTGCGGTCTTCGCCGGCGGAACGCGCACGACCGTGTCGTTGCAATAGGTCGGGATGACCCCGCCGCCACTGCGGAACAGGCCAACGGGTTCACTGCCCGCCTTGACCGCGCGGATGCCCTTGCGGACCTGGTTGCGGAACATCGTGATCCCGCGGTCGGTCGTGCCCAGATGTTCGAGACCGTGCACCGCGACCGGGCGCTGCGACACCTGGGCCTCGAAATCGCCTGGCCGGCGCTGGGCTTCCTCGTAGGTGTCGGCGCCAAGCTGGCCGGGCAGCATGATGCCTCGGTCGGCCCACCAGGCTGGCGTGACGACACCCTCGGTCTCGCTGACATGGCGGTATTCGATCAGCATCGTATTGGTGTCGTCGAGCGGCACGATCCAGCGACTCATCATCGGGCCGCTGAACGGATGCGGTTGCTGGCCGGTCTCCCAGATCGGCGCCACCTGCTGCAGGTTCGGCAGCACGTTTTCGACCATGCGCGCCCAGACGTTGTCGCCGACTCGCCTTGTCGCGATGTAGATGCAGCCGACGGGGGTTTCGGCAAAATCCAATTCGGGCAGCACGCCGAACTCATCGGTGAACACCGCGCCGCTGACGATGGTGTGAAGGAACGCGGTGTGCACCGGATCCATCGTATTTTCGAGGATCTGCAGCCAGTTGCACGGATAGAAATACTTCTGGCCCGGGATCATCCGATAGCCGGGCCGATTGAAGCTGTCATAGGTGGGAAACGCCGGCATTTCCTCCGGCGGCCCCATATAGGCGAACACCATGCCGTGTGCTTCGTGCACCGGATAGGCGCCGTGGCACAGCTTGTCCTTGAGCGTGCTGGCCTCCGGCTCGCCCGGCGTCTCGAGGATCGCACCGTCCACGTCGAACAGCCAGCCGTGGTAGCAGCAGCGGATGCCTTTCTCGCCAACCAGGCCGAATTCCAGCGAGGTGCCGCGATGCGGGCAGTGACGCTCGAGCAAGCCGATCGCGCCGCTGCCGTCGCGAAAGACCACCAGTTCCTCGCCGAGGATCTTGATGGCCAGGGGCAGGTCTTTCAGGTCGTCGGTGTAGCAGACCGGCTGCCAGAAGCGGCGCATGTACTCGCCGCACGGGGTGTCCGGGCCGACATGGGTCAGGTCGATATCTTCCTGCGGGACCTGCCGGTGATTATAACCGCTGTAACGCGACTTCAAGAACGGAGCCCTGGTCGGCATGGCAAGCCTCCTGTCCCGATGATTTATTACCCGGCGTTGGTTTTGACTGACGGCGGTTCTGGCCTGGCAGGATGAACCAGCGGGTCATCCGGGGTCAAGCACTTGCTCAAGACAGGACTTCCGGAAGACCGGCGCGCATTTCCGCGAGCACGCTCGCTACTCTCCCCGGGGTCCACAGAGGTGGCCGGGTTCGTCTGAACAGCGTTTCGGTCCCGGTAGATGGATTCCCGACCGATCATTCCCATCGATTGACGTTGCGCCGGTTGCATCCTCGCGGGCGTTCGCGGCAAATTTGAATCATGTTCTGACTCGGCACCAAGGAGAAGAACGGCAACGTTTCTTTTCGCGCCGAGGTGAGAGCAGAATTCGCATTGTGCCGGCGTGACATGGAACTCATGCGCCGCGATATGACGATCAAAATCGGCGGGATGATCTCCATTGGCATCGGCGTCATACTCGCCGCGTTGCCCTACATGCTCCCGCTCCTGTGACCAGAAGTGCCGCGGCCGTCACCGCGGCGCCATGCGCAGCGCCCCATCGAGCCGGATCACCTCGCCGTTGAGGAACCGGTTCGTCGCGATATGCTCTACCAGCGCGGCGTACTCCTCCGGCAGCCCGAGGCGCGGTGGATACGGCACGCTCGCTCCCAGGCTCTGCTGCACCTCCGGCGGCAACGCTTCCACCATCGGCGTATGGAACAACCCCGGCGCGATCGTCATCACGCGCACCCCCGCGCGCGACAATTCGCGCGCCGCCGGCAAGGTCATCCCGACCACGCCACCCTTCGACGCGGCATAGGCCGCCTGCCCCACCTGTCCTTCATAGGCCGCGATCGACGCGGTGTTGACGATCACGCCACGCTCGCCGTCGTCCAGCGGATCAAGCGCGCACATCGCCGCGGCCGACAGCCGCAGCATGTTGAAGCTGCCGATCAGGTTGACGCGGATCACGCGCTCGAACGCCGCCAGCGCCAGCGGCCCGTCACGTCCGACAATGCGTCCCGCCGTGCCGACCCCGGCGCAATTCACCAGCACGCGCTCCACGCCATGCGCCGCGCGTGCCTGCCCCAGCGCTGCCTCGGCCGACGCCGCGTCGGCCACGTCGCACGCCACACCCAGCCCGCCGCATCGCGCGGCGCTCGCCATCGCCGCCGCGGGATTGATGTCCAGCAGCGCGACCCGGCAGCCGGCCCGCGCCAGCAGCGCCGCCGTCGCCGCGCCAAGGCCGGAGCCTCCGCCGGTCACCACCGCCGCCTGTCCCCGCAGCAACATGCCTCGTCTCCCTCATTGCGCCGGCAACCTAGTTTGCCCGGAAACCAGCTTGCAAGCACCGCGCCGGCACGGCATCGTGCGCCGCATGTCCATGCTCAAGCTGCCGCCGACCCAACTCGGCCGGTTTGCCGACAGCGTCGGCTTCCATTTGCGGCGCTCGCATGAGGCTGCACAGCAGCATTACGCGGCGAGTTTGGCCGATATCGGCCTGATGCCGATCCACGCCGAGGTGCTGGCGATGATCGGCGACAATCCCGGCACCATCCCCTCGGTCGTCGCCGATTCGTTGGGGCGCGACCGCTCCAGCGTCACCGGCATTCTGCGCACGCTGCTGGATCGCGGCCTGATCGAGCGCGCGCGCACCACGCGCGACCGGCGTGCCGCGCTGCTGCGGCTGACCCCAGCCGGCGAAACGTTGCTGCAGCGATTGCAGCAGCGCGCCGACGCGTGCGACGCCACGCTTGACCGCATCCTCGGCGCGGACAAGCCTGCATTGCTCGACCAATTGCGCCGCATCACCACGGCCCTGGCAAAGGGGGAGCGCTGAGATGACCCAGGCCGCGACGAGCTATGACGAGGCCTACACGGCGTGGCAACGCGATCCGCAAGCATGGTGGGGCGAGATCGCCGACGGCATCGCCTGGGAGAAGCGCTGGGACAAGGTGTTCGATCCGTCGCTCGGTCCGTACGGACAATGGTTCGCCGGCGGCACGCTGAACACCTGCTATAATTGCATCGACCGTCATGTCGCCGCCGGCCGCGGCGCGCAGCCCGCGCTGATCTTCGACAGCGCGATGACCGGACGGATCGAGACCTTCACCTACGCGCAGATGCAGTCCCGCACGGCAAAGTTCGCCGGCGCACTGGCCCGGCTTGGAGTCGGGCGCGGCGATCGCGTGGTGATCTACCTGCCGATGGTGCCGGAGGCCGCGGTCGCGATGCTCGCCTGCGCGCGGCTGGGCGCGATCCATTCCGTGGTGTTCGGCGGTTTCGCCGCGGCGGAACTCGCCAGCCGGATCGCCGATGCGCGGCCGAAGGTGATCGTGTCGGCGTCTTGTGGGCTCGAGCCGGGCCGCATCGTTGCCTACAAGCCATTGCTCGACGCGGCGATCGGGCTGTCGCCGCACAAGCCGGATTCATGCCTGATCCTGCAGCGCGAACAGGCGCCGTGCACGCTGACGCCGGGACGCGATCACGACCTGGCGGAGGCGGAGGCGGCGGCCGAACCGCATGACTGCGTGCCGGTGGCGGCCACCGACCCGCTGTACATTCTTTACACATCCGGCACGACCGGGCGGCCGAAGGGCGTGGTGCGCGACAATGGCGGACACGCTGTGGCGCTGTGGAACTCGATGCGCATGCTGTACGGCGTCGAGGCCGGCGACGTCTATTGGGCCGCGTCCGATGTCGGCTGGGTGGTCGGCCACAGCTACATCGTCTACGCGCCGTTGCTGCGCGGCTGCACCAGCGTGATGTACGAGGGCAAGCCGGTGGGCACCCCCGATGCCGGCGCATTCTGGCGCGTCGTCGCACAGCATCGCGTGAAAGTGCTGTTCACTGCGCCGACCGCGATGCGCGCGATCAAGCAGCAGGACCCCGAGGGAAAGTTGCTTGCAAGTAACGACATGAGCAAGTTTGAGGCGCTGTTCCTCGCCGGCGAACGCTGCGACCCGCCGACGGCGGAGTGGGCCGCGGCGTTGCTGCAACGTCCGGTGGTGGATCACTGGTGGCAGACCGAGACCGGCTGGGCAATCACCAGCGGCTTCCGCGAATTCGGTTTGTTCTCGTTCCATCCCGGCTCGGGCGGGCGGCCATGTCCGGGCTACGACCTGCACGCGCTGGACGACGACGGGCACGTGCTGGAACGCGGCGACACCGGCAATCTGTGCGTGCGCCTGCCGCTACCGCCCGGCTGCGCTCCGACACTGTGGCAGGACGACGCGGGGTATCGCAGCGCCTATCTTGCCGACTTCCCCGGCTGGTACCGCAGCGGCGATGCCGGCGTGATCGACGCGGCGGGCGACGTGTCGGTGATGGGGCGGACCGACGACATCATCAACGTCGCCGGCCACCGGTTGTCCACCGGGCAGATGGAGGAGGTGCTGGCCTCGCACGCGGACGTCGCCGAGTGCGCTGTGGTGGGCGCGAGGGACGCGCTGAAGGGCCAGGCACCGATTGGCCTGGTGGTGCTGAAGTCCGGGGTGGATCGGCCGGAAGCGGAGATCTGCGCTGAACTGGTGGCACTGGTGCGCGAGCGGATCGGGCCAGTGGCGGCGTTCCGCGATGCTCGGGTGGTGGCGCGGCTGCCGAAGACGCGGTCGGGCAAGATCCTGCGCGGCAGCATAAGGCAGATCGCCGACGGCGAGAGCGTGCCGGTGCCGCCGACGATCGAGGAACCCGCCGCGCTGGACGAGATCGGCCGCGTGCTCGGGCGGTAATTCCATGGCGGCCCTTCGCCCACCATGACGGTAGGGCGCGGCGATGAGGCAGACATTACGCTGCCTGATATCAGCGAACCTTTTGCTCGGCTTCCTGAGCTTTGTGAGAAATCGCACTGCCGCGGGCAGAGGAATGGCACGTTGCCCGCGAGACTACGTCGCATCCGACCAAAGGAAGT
>DATHNI010000363.1:0-5227 GCA_035486135.1 Acetobacteraceae bacterium | reverse complement strand
TGAGCCTGAGCACGGAAAGGTATGTGTTATCGGCGTTTTCTGATCATGGAATTTGAGGGGTGGCGGGTCATGTTCCTCACTGATCTTGGCGGGTGCAAGGGGTCCGTCCGTCCTTCGGGTCATTCCTTGGTGAGACTGAAGGACCATTCCTCGGCGCCGACCTGCGCTCCTGATCGCCGGGAGCGCAGGTGGGGTCAAGGAGGCTCCGCGCCGCAGGCGTGGATGCCTTGACGCTGCCGAGCACCCGGCGAGGCTGAAGCAGCGAGCGAGCCGACCGGCTCAGCCGGTATTGGCGTCGGCCTGGGTTTCGAACCGGTCGACGAGCCTTTGGAAGGCGGCCTCGAACTCGGGATCGTAGTTGTCGGGGTGGTTGCGGATGACGTTGATGGCTTTGCGGTAGTAGTCGGCGGCTTGGCGATGATCGCCGCGGGCTTCGCAGACCATGCCGAGGCGGTCGTAGCCGTCATGGACATCGGGGAAGCGCGCGAGCAGGTCGTGGGCGGCCTGTTCGGCGGCATCGAGGTTGCCGGCCTGGACCATGTCGACCACCGCGTTGGACGCTTCGGTCAGTTCGTCGTGTTCCTGGACATAGCTGGTCAAAGACGTCCGGCGCGCCGGCACCGCGGCCGGCTGAGCGGGACGTGCGGCACGGGCGGCGGCCTCGTCAGTGGCCATGCAGCACTTCTTGTATTTCTTGCCGCTGTTGCAGGGGCAGGGATCATTCCGTCCGATTTTGGCCATCTCGCCAACTTCATTGCAAAGGACCGACTCAGTGTATCAAGCGGTGCTGGCCGACGCCAAGTTCCATGAGCAGTTGCTCGTCTTCGACCGTGACCTTGCGGCCTCCGCCCGGACAGCACGGTGCTGGCTCTGCGGTGGCGCGCTGCATTCGGCATCGTATGACCGCAAGCCGCGCGGCTGCCCGCCTGGGCTGGGCCAGGAGTATGCCGAGCGCTTCAGCTTCTGCTGTGCGGCGGATGCCTGCCGCAAGCGGACGACGCCGCCCTCGCTGCGCTTTCTCGGCCGCAAGGTCTACCTCGCCACGGTCGTGACATTGATCTCGGCGATGCTGCAGGGGACGACGCCGGCACGCCTCGCCCGTCTATCGACGGTGCCGGGGATCGATCGGCGGACCCTCGCGCGCTGGCGCGCCTGGTGGCGTTCGAGCTTTACCGACAGCCGCTTCGCGCCGGTCGCCAAGGCGGCCTTCATGCCGCCACTCGAGATTACCGGCCTGCCGATCTCGCTGCTCGACCGCTTTACCGGCGACATCGAACAGAAGCTCACCGGCGTGCTGCGCTTTCTGGGTCCGCTGACCGGCGGCGCATCGGCGATGCACGCTTTCTGACGGGCGCCCCCAACCCGCAGAGGATGCGCATCGCCGGCCCTTGGCGAGGGCGCCTAGCGTCGGCCCGCAGGTAATTCCGGAGGGCGGACGTGGCGGAGCGAGGCGGATCGCGGGTGCCTGAGCGCTGGGCGCAGCTACGGTTTTCGATTATCGGTCATCTACTCGCCGCGCCGCCGCCGAAGGGTGCGTTGCGCGCGGCCCTGAAGCAATTGGCGGCCCGCGAATGGCGCCACCCCAGCACTGGCACACCGGTTCGCTTCGGCGTTTCCACGTTGGAGCGATGGTACTACTGTGCCCGCAACGAACAGCATGATCCGGTCAGCGTGCTGCGGCGCAAGCGGCGCCAGGACGCCGGCACGCAGGCATCGATGAGCGCGCCGCTGCGCCAGGCCTTACTGGCGCAGTATAACGCCCACAAAAGCTGGAGTGCCCAGTTGCACCACGACAATCTGGCCGCCTTGGCGGAGACCCGGTCGGAGTTACGGCCGGTGCCGTCCTACGCGACGGTGCGGCGGTTCCTCGCCGCGCATGGCCTGACCAAACGTCACCCGATGACGACGCGCCAGACCGACGGCGCGTTGGCCGCCGCTGCCCGGCTCGAAGCGCGCGAGGTGCGCAGCTACGAGGCCGAGTATATCAACGGGCTCTGGCACTGGGATTGTCATAACGGTTCCAGAAAGGTGCTGACGTCGCGTGGCGAATGGCAAACGCCGATCCTGTTCGGCGTGCTCGATGATTGCTCGCGGCTGGCCTGCCATCTGCAATGGTATCTGTCCGAATCAGCCGAGAACATCGCACACGGTCTGTCGCAGGCGATGCAAAAGCGCGGTCTGCCGCGCGTCGCGATGAGCGACAACGGCGCTGCCATGACCGCCACCGAGATCACCGAAGGTCTCGTCAGGCTCGGCATCTTGCATCAAACCACGCTGCCATACTCACCCTATCAAAACGGCAAGCAGGAGACCTTGTGGGGATCAGTCGAGGGCCGGCTGATGGCCATGCTGGAGGGCGTCGACGACCTCACCCTGGCACGGCTCAACGAGGCGACACAGGCCTGGGTGGAGCAGGACTATAACCGCAAGCACCACAGCGAGATCGACGACACGCCGCTCGCCCGCTTCCTCGCTGGCCCTGCCGTAACGCGACCCTGCCCGGATGCCGCGGCACTGCGGCTGGCCTTCACCCGCACCGAACGACGCAGCCTGCGCAAGAGCGATGGCACCGCCGTCATCGAAGCCCGCCGCTTCGAAATACCCAATCGTTATCGGCATCTTGCCGTGCTCGAGGTCCGCTTCGCCGCGTGGGATCTCACCCAGGTCCATCTCGTCGATCCACACACCGGCACGGTGCTCTGCCGGCTGTTCCCGCAGGACAAGGCCGCCAACGCCTCCGGCCAACGGCGCAGCCTGCAGCCGCTCACCGCCGATCCTGTCGCACCGTTGCCGCCGCCAGCGCGCGGCGTCGGACCGCTGCTGGCGCGCATGATCGATCGCCAGGCCGCTAGCGGATTGCCGCCCGCCTACCTCCCCAAGGACGAAGGAGATGAGACGTGACCAACAAGATGCTGGCGCTCTACGGCCTGAAATGGAACCCGTTCATGCCGAACGTGCCGACCGAGGCGCTGCACGTCACCACGCGCCTGGAATCATTCTGCTGGCGGGTGCAGCAACTCGCCGGCGTCGGCGGCTTCGCCCTGGTGAGCGGCGTACCGGGCTGCGGCAAGTCCGCCGCCTTGCGCATCCTGTCCGCATCACTGGCGACACAGCGCGACGTGACGGTCGGCGTGATCAGCCGGCCACAAGCCAACATCGCCGACTTCTATCGCGAGATGGGCGAACTGTTTGGCGTCCAACTGCGCCCGCACAACCGTTACGGCGGCGCCAAGATCCTGCGCCAGCGCTGGCAGGCGCACATCCAAAACACCCTGTCGCGGCCAGTGCTGTTGATCGATGAGGCACAAGAGATGCAGCCTGGTGTGCTCGCCGAACTGCGCCTGCTGGCCTCCGCCGATCTCGACTCACACGTCCTGCTGACCACCGTCCTGGCCGGTGATGGACGGCTGGCCGAACGGCTGCGCACCGATGACCTTTTGCCGCTGGCCAGCCGTATGCGGGTGCGCCTGGCGATCGAGCGCGCAACGCCACAGGAGCTGCAGGACTGCCTGCGCCATGCTCTGCAGCAGGCCGGTGCACCCACCCTGATGACCCCAGAGGTGATCGCCGCCATCTGCGATCATGCCCAGGGCAATCCGCGGGCGCTGATGATCATGGCGGCTGAATTGCTGGAGCTTGCCACCCAGCGTGAGGCCCATCAGATTAACGAGACGCTGTTCTTCGAAACCTGCGCCGTGCCCGTGGCTAGCGACGCCAAAGCGGTGATCCGCCGGCGCCGATGAGCCCGCTTCCGGTCCAGCCGGCCTGGCGCCTCGCCGATTGCCCCGAACAGCAGCGCTGGCTCGTCGACGGACTGTGGTCGGAACAAGCCGTCGGCATCATCGGCGGCGAGCCGAAATGCGGCAAATCCTTCCTCGCCCTCGATCTGGCCGTCGCCGTCGCCGCCGGCATCCCCTGCCTGCGCCGCTTCGCGGTCAGCCGACCCGGCCGCGTCCTGCTCTATCCCGCCGAAGACGCCCCGCACATCGTGCGCCACCGCCTCGAAGGCATCTGTGCCGCTGCCGGCGTCAGCCTCACCGCGCTCGACGTCCAGGTGATCACCGCCCCCAGTCTGCGCCTCGATCTCGAGGCCGACCGTGCACGTCTCGACGAGACCGTCGCCCAGTTGAAGCCGCGCCTGCTGATACTCGATCCGTTCGTGCGCCTGCATCGCATCGATGAGAATGTCAGCGGCGATGTGGCACCCCTGCTCGCATTCCTGCGCGAACTGCAGCGGCGTCACGCCGTCGCCGTCGTGCTCGTGCACCACGCCAAGAAGGGAGCCGGCGCCATCCGCGCCGGGCAGGCGCTGCGCGGATCCTCGGAGTTCCATGCCTGGGGCGATTCCAACCTGTATCTCCGGCGTGACAGTAACGATCGCATCGTCCTGACCGTCGAGCATCGCGCCGCTGCCACCGTGCCGGGCGTGATGCTTGAACTGATCCAGCGCGACAGAGCCCTGGCTCTCGAGCCGGTCCAAACCGATCGCCAACCCGAGCGCCGCGTCGAACCGACTTCCGTTGATCAGCGTATCACCGCAGCCCTTGCAGGCGGCGGCCAACCCCGGCCGTTCTCCGAATTGCGAGCATCTTGCCGCGTTCGCACCACCACGCTCTACGAACGCCTCGCCGCCATGACCGCCGCCGGTCTCATCGTCAAATCCGCCGACGGATACTGTCTCGCCGGTCACTGAATGCGGTTCCGCACCGTCGCGCCGGAAAAACCCCGCAATCCGCAACAAACCCAATTCACCCAGCAACGGCGGCCGTTCCGCGGCACGCCCAGTTCCCGCTACCGCTCCCCAACATCCCTACAGAAGCCGGGAAGCGGAACCGGGAAGCACATCGAATTCCGTGATTGCGGCGCCATCAGACAGCGCGCTCGTGCTCATCCAAAAACACTCCGGCCGAGATGGGTATCAACTGGGCTGATCCTTTGCTCACAGTCCCGGCAACTTGCTTTCTCGATGCACGTATTGCCTCCCAACGAGAATGGAATGACGTGTTCGTCCCTCAGTCCTTCAGCGCCGCCGTCAGAGCCGCAATAGATGCACCGGCCGTAACCCGCGAAGCGCTGACCTTGAATGTCCTTCCACCCCTGTTCATCCTGTCGCACGTCGAGCCTCGAATCGTCGCCGCGCTGACGTTATAGCGGCGGCGGACTATCTCGGTGTCATAGAACCGACGTAACCGGCCGCTCGATCGCAGGCGCTGGCGCCACCTTTCCA
>DATHNI010000362.1:0-6434 GCA_035486135.1 Acetobacteraceae bacterium | reverse complement strand
GAATGGTATCCCGGCGTCGGCCAGTTCGTAGCAGAGGCATTTGTGATAGACGGATTCGAGGAGGCCGGGGCCAAGTTCCCGGTGCACGCGCATTGCCTGACCGATGATGCGATAGGTGAGGTCGCCGCCATGCGCGAGATGGTCATGCATGGGTTTGAATCTGCACGCGCGCGGATTGATGAATGGTTAATGACGTGGCGGACCGTTGTTTTGGATTGGTCGAAAAGTAGAAGAAAGAACGGACAGCCTCTAACACGGATCAGCACGGATTTGTCCACGGATTAGCACGGACAGGTTTTCTTGCTTTCCGTGCTAATCCGTGGAAAAATCCGCGCTAATCCGTGTCACGTTTGGAAACTCCCAACCGCACGAACCTCGCGCTTCAATCCTCATCGATCCCGTGCGCCGTGTATCCGCGCACCACTCGACACTCGCACTCATCGCATTCGCGATCCCACAGCGTCCCTCCCACTAATGCAGCTCCACCACCACGGGCACGTGGTCGGAGGGCTGGGCCTGGGCGCGCTCCTCGCGGTCCGGCGCGGCGGCGACCAGACGCTCGGCCAGCGCCGGGGAAAGCAGTGCGTGGTCGATGCGCAGACCCAGGTCGCGCTGCCACGCGCCGGCCTGGTAGTCCCAGAACGTGTAGATCGCGCCGTGCGGGTGCACCGCGCGCACCGCATCGGTCAGGCCCATCCAGAGCAAGCGGCGGAAGCGGGCACGGCTTTCCGGACGCACCAGGGCGTCGGTGGGCGACAACGCACCGGGCGCGTAGTCGTCGTCGGTCGGGGCGACGTTGAAATCGCCGGTGATCACCATCGGCGTATCGGCCTCCAGCAGCGCCGCGGCGCGGTCCGCCAGCCGGTCCATCCAGGCGAGCTTGTAGGCGAAGCCGTCCTCGCCGCGGGAGTTGCCGTTCGGCAGGTAGATGCCGGCAATGGCGATGCCGTCAGCCACCACTTCAATATAGCGCGCCTGGGCATCGTCCTCCGGCAGGCCGGGCAGCGCGCGATGGGTGACGGTGAACGGGATGCGCCCCAGCACCGCCACGCCATTATACGCCTTCTGCCCGACAGCCTCGGCCTGATAGCCCAGCCCGTGGAACGTCAGCGCGGGAAAAGCGGTAGCCTCGCACTTGATCTCCTGCAGGATGAGGATGTCGGGCGCACAGGCTTGCAGCCAGCGTTGCACATGCGCCTCGCGCTGGCGGATCGAGTTCACGTTCCAGGTGGCGATCTTCATGGTGGTGGTCATGCCGTCGGTTGCCAGCCGCCAGACTAGCAGCGGGGTTGAGCCGCGTCGCCTGGGCGTGCACAGTCCGGGCTCCTTTGCACCTGACGGCTGACATCCGGCAACCGCCCGCTGTCAGCCGCCGGCTGTGCACCGACGACTGACCTGGAGGCGGCACCGATGGCGATCGAGCTACACACCTGGAACACCCCGAACGGGCGCAAGATCAGCGTGGCCCTGGAGGAAATGGGGCTGCCCTACACCGTCCACCCGGTGAACATCTCCAAGGGCGAGCAATTCAACCCGGCCTTCCTGAAGATCAGCCCGAACAACCGGATCCCGGCGATCGTCGATCCGGAGGGTCCGGGCGGCAAGCCGATCAGCGTCTTCGAGTCGGGCGCCATCCTGATCTACCTCGGGGTGAAGACCGGACAGTTTTATCCGTCCGACCTGGGCGCCCAGGTGCCGGTGCTGGAGTGGCTGATGTGGCAGATGGGCGGGTTCGGCCCGATGCCCGGCCAAGTGCACCACTTCCTCCAGGTGGAGAACGAACAGGACCGGCGCTATGGGCTGGAGCGTTACAGCAAGGAGACGCGGCGGCTGTATGGCGTGCTCGACAAGCGGCTGGCCGGCCGGGATTACGTTGCCGACGCGTGCTCTATCGCCGATTTCGCGATCCTGGGCTGGGCGTGGCGGCATGAGCGGCACCAGGTGGACCTGGCGGAATTCCCCAACGTGCAGCGCTGGTACGCGACCATGATGGCCCGGCCGGGGACCAAGCGCGGGTTCGAGGTGGCGCTGAGCTGACCCGGCACCGTCACGGGCCGTTTGACGCTGGGGCCAGCGATCCCGTAGAACGGTGAGCGCAAACGCCGTGTCCGGGTTCGTCCCGGGTGTGTGCCGTTCCCGGCGGAGGGGTGGCCGAGTGGCTGAAGGCGGCGGTTTGCTAAACCGTTATAGGGGGTCAACCTCTATCGTGAGTTCGAATCTCATCCCCTCCGCCACCTCGAAACGGAACTGCGAACGCCGGGCGTAGCCGGCGCTACGCCTGCGGCGGTGGTCAGCGTGTGAAGCAGATTGCTCTTCGATCTGATGATGCGGACCTCGTGGTCTGCCACCTCTACACGTTCCGATTTAGCACTGAAATGGTCACGGCGATAGCCGCCGCCGTCGTCGATCCTGATCCGATCGCGATTTCTACGCCAGAGCATCCTTCCCCTTCCAGGTGACAAACATCACGCCGCGGTACCAAGCGGGGTTGCGCGTTCGATCCGCTCGCGCTCGCGGGGACTGCTCATCGCTTCCCACAGATCGCTGCGCCGCTGCACGTTCAGCCAGAAGTCCGGACTGTTGCCAAACACCCGCGCGAGGATGAGCGCGGTCGCCGCCGTCACGGTCCGGCGGTTGTTGCACAGTTCGTTGACGTGCTTCCGCTGAACGCCCATCGCCTCCGCCAACGCGGCCTGGGTCAGCCCCATGGGCTGCATGAACTCCTCGACAAGGATTTCGCCGACCGTGGCCGGCTTGCGCTTCGTCGTCAGCATGGTTCGCCTCATCGGTAGCTGTGGTCATCGAGATAGACGCCTTCCGCTTCGCCACGGCTGCCGTCCCACCGGAAGATCAGCCGCCACTGACTATTGACGCGGATCGAGTGGAATTCCGCCAGATTGCCGCGCAGCCTCTCGAAGTGATTGCTGGGCGGAACCCGCAGGTCCTGATCGGTCGTCGCGTCGTCGATCATCTGGAGCTTGCGAAAGAGCCGGCTTTCGAGATCGGACGGGATGTGCCGCGACCGCGTGTCCTCGACAACGAAGGCCCGCAGCCACTCATCCAGAAAGCTCACGATCATCCGGCGGCCCCGTTTATGTGTCTATGTACCACTCATGGGTACAAAACGCAAACACTGAAGCCGGCGCCGTGCCGGATGGCGCTCAGAGCATTGATTTCATTTGGATTTCTTCCGGAAGCGCCGCCGCTGCCCGGTAGTGATTTGCCAAATTCCGCCGCCGCTGACTACTCTGGCGTCATGCCAGATCGACCCTCCGCACTCGACAACCTGATCCGGGAGGCGAACAGAACCGCTGCCCGCAAACCGGACTCGTTGGACTTGCTCGCCCGGATGATCCACCTCGCCCTGAAGGACGGCGCTGACCCGTACTTGGTTACAGGCGTGCTGGTGGAAGGGGCCGTTTCCGCACTGGCCGGCTACATCCCGGCGGAGCGGCAGCCGGAGGCCGTGCAGAGCCTGGTCGAGCTACTTTCAGAAAGGCTGAAGGCGAACGGCCTGTAATCATAACCATGCTCTTCAACGCCGGCCGACGCTGCCCGCCCGTCGCCAGAGACGGCTATTCCTCGAACTGGAAGCTGACCTTGCAGCGCTCGCCGGCCGGGAGATGGCCGTCGGCGTTGGCCAGTTCCAGCCGCACGCCAAAACTGCCGCTGGCGGCATCGAATACCTGGTCCACCACCGCCACCTTTGCCGGAATGCTGCCACCGATCGGTGCGGCGGGTTGGATCACCGCCTCCAGCCCCGGATGCACCAACGGGTAAAGGCGGACCGGCAGGAACGTCTCCACATACAGCGGGTCCAGCCGGGCCAGCTTCAGGATGACCGCTTCCTGGTGGACATACTCTCCGCCGGTCATCAGCCGTTCCGTCACCAGCCCATCGATCGGGCTGCGAATTTCCCGCTGCCGCAGATATGCCTCGGACCGCATCAGCTCCATCTTGGTCACCTGCTGCGCCTGTTGCGCCAGCCGCAGTTCGCGATCGTTGATCTCGGCCTGGGCGCGCAGTTCGTCGAGCTTCTCCGCCGTAGCCACCTGGTGCTGGAACAGCTCCTGGGTGCGGTCCAACTGGCGGTGAGTCAGGGTCAACTGAGCCTGCCGCGCCTCGATCTCCGCCGTACTGGCGGCGCGCAGGCGGTCGAGCCCCACCTGCGCTGCCTCGACGTCCGAGACCAACCGGGCAATCACCTGCCCCGCATGCACCCGATCGCCGCGCTGCACCAGCACGGCGTCCAGCAGGCCGGGGATCGAGCTGCCTACATTCACCCGCAGCGACGGATCCATCACGCAGTCGAACGCTTGCTCTTCCGCCCGCGCGGCGGACGCCAGGACAGCGCAGCCCAGCAGGGCACACGCCAACAACAGAGTTCTCATTCTCCCACCCCCGCAAAACCCAGCCGATCGGCTCGCATCCTGTCCTGCCGCAGCAGGGCCTGGCGCGCCGCCGCATGCGCGCGTTCCTGGCTCTTCTGTGCCCAGCGCAAACCCCAGCCGGCCAGCAGCGCACCCAGCCGGAAACCCCGCAGCAACCCGCCGGCACGTGCCAGCAGCCGAGGCAACGGCCCAGCCGCCTCCAGCAGCGGGTCGTCCAGCGCCAGGATGGCGGCGACGCTGCCGGGATCGCCCTGGCGAGCAGCACGCCCGGCAAGCTGGCGATCGATGCGCCCCGCCTCGTGGCGTTCGGTCAGCAGCACCGCCAACCCGCCGGCGCGAACGACCTCGGCCGGGATGTGGATGTCGGTGCCCCGCCCGGCCATGTTCGTGGCGACGGTAATGCGGCCGGCCGAGCCGGCCTCGGCGATGGTGGCGGCCTCGGCGGCGTCCTGGGCGGCGCTCAGTACTGCGTGCGGCAGTCCCGCCGCGGTCAACGCCGCGCTCGCCCGCTGCGCCGCGGCAACGGTGCGGGTGCCGATCAGCACCGGACGGCCCGCCTCGCGCAACGCCCGCGCCTGGGCGGCGACAGCACGCCATTTGGCGCCGGCATCCCACAGCAGCCGGTCCGGCGCACGCACCCGGCGCGAGGGCCGGTGCGTCGGGATGCGGTCCACCGGCAGGCCGTAAACCGCCCAGAGTTCGCCCGCCACTTCCGCCGCGGTCCCGGTCATGCCGCACAGGTGGCGATAGCGCGGGAAGAAGCGCTGGTAGGTGAGCCGCGCCAGCGTCACCCGCCGGCGGGTCAGCTCGCAGCCCTCCTTCGCCTCGATCATCTGGTGCAGGCCGTCCGCCCATTGCCGATCGGGCATCACGCGGCCGGTGAACTCGTCGATGATCAGGATGCGGCCGTCGCGCACCAGGTAGTGCTCGCCGGCGCGGAACAGATGCCGGGCGGCCAGGGCGTGGCGGACGAGTTCCTCGCGCAGTCGGGGCATGGTCCAGGGGCCGGCGTGCCACGGCTCCGCTTCGACCAGCGCTTCCAGCCGGATCTCGCCGGCTTCGGTCAGGTGCGCGGTGAGCTGGCCCGCGGGGCGCAGCCAGTCGCGCCCGAGTTCTAGCCGCTCGGCCAGCGCCAGCCCCATTCCCGCCGTCGCCTCATCCACCTGCGACTCCTGCTCGCCCGACAGGATCAGAGGCGTGCGCGCGGCGTCCACCAGCACGCTGTCAGCCTCGTCGACGATGGCGAAATCCAGCCCGCGCAGCAGCAGCTTTGGTGATTTGGCGCCGATCCCCGCCAGCCGCAGCCGCAGCGCACCGCGTTCCGGACCCAGCGCCAGCCGGTCGCGGAGATGGTCGAACACGATCTCCTTGCTGGTGCCGTAGCAGATCGCGGCGGCATAGGCCGCACGGCGGCTGTTCGCCGACATGCCGCCCACCACCGCCGCCACCGGCAGGCCGAGGAACCCGAACAACGGCGCCATCGTCGAGGCGTCACGCCCGGCCAGGTAATCGTTCACCGTAATCACGTGCACGGCGCGTCCGGCCAGGGCCGCCGCAGCGGCGCAGAGGGCGGCGACGGCGGTTTTGCCCTCGCCGGTCGCCATCTCGGCGATCACGCCGTGCCACAGCGCCGCGGCGCCCATCACCTGGGTGTCGTACAGGCGGAATCCCAAGGTGCGAGCCGCGGCCTCCCGCACCAGCGCGAACAACCGCACAAGGGCAGTGCGGTCGCGGACGCGGCGGCGCAGTGCGACCCCGGCCTCGCGCGCGGCCGCGGCGAGCGCCGCGTCGTCCAGTGCCTGGCACGCCGCTCCGGCCGCCGTCACCGCGCGGGCAAGCCGCGCCAGGCGCCGCTGCCGCAAGCCGCCGGTGCAGCGCAGGACCCCGCCGACCGCCTGCTGCCGCAGCCAGCGATCCAACGGGCCGGTGTCGTCCTCGGCCCGTTCCGGATAGCGCCAGAGCGCAGGCAGGGCGGTTAGGGCAGGCAGGGCAGGCGGGGCAGTCAGGGCAGGCGGGGCAAAAGACTCCCCCTCCCCTTGAGGG
>DATHNI010000361.1:0-4232 GCA_035486135.1 Acetobacteraceae bacterium | reverse complement strand
GTCGGTCCGCGGCCCGTTCGGCAACGCCATCGCCTGGATGTGCCGTCGCCGCGGCATCGGCCCGGGGCATAAGGACTGGCCGGAGCTGTCGCGCGCCATCGTGGCGTTTGGCGGCAGCGTGAAGGGGTTCCGCCCGGGCGCGCCGGCACGCGGGCTGCACTGGTGGGAAAATCCCAACATCATGCCAGGGATGGCCGGTGAGACCCCCGCGGCTCCGGCCGCCACGGCAATGGCCTTACTGTTGTCGCGCCAATCGGCTGCCGCCGCTGCATCGCCGGCACCAAAGGCCATTGTGCGTTCCGAAGCCGAGTCTGCACCGCCACCTGCGTTCCGGCGGCAGGCCCTTGCACGTAACGCCACAGGTCCGCCGACCGGGCCGCCCGCTATCCGGGCGCACCAATTCTCCTATGCCTGCACGAACGGGGCCAGAGCATGGCTGGCCCCGCCGTACTGATTCGTGCCGGCCGCAAATGAAGTCGCCGGTTTCGGCGGGGTGTCCTGGTTCGTTGCCAGAGTTGAGAAACGGCACCTTCCAGCCAACCCAAACACGCGTCGAAAGTCACACGGGAACGTTACGACCCACGCGGGACAGCAAAGAGGCTTTTTAGGTTTGATAGCTCGACACGATCAAACTACAGTCCCTTGCAACTTCAGGGAGCAGACGTTCATGCCCGGCGAAAATCGCTATGTCAGACTTGTGTACCGGCTGCTTCCGGTGGGAGCGCTTGGTATGTCGGTCGCGCTGGGCGCGGCACCGGCGCGCGCCAGCGCCGAGTCGGCCGGCCCCGCACCGCAGCAAGGCACGCCTGACGGGGCTTCCGTCGCCACGCAGCTACAGGCAATACGGGAGGCGGTTTCCACCGTGGCCCAGGAAGGCGGCCTCGCCAACCAAATCAACGACCCGAATATCCGGCTGGCATGGTGGGCCAACGGGAACGGGCGCGGCTGGGGCAATGGCGGCAGGGCTTGGGGCAATGGCAGCGGACCGCACTGGGGCAATGGCGGTTTCCACAACTGGCACAATGGCGGGCGCGCCTGGGTCAACTTCTGACGCCGATGACATGCGAGGAACCACGCGTCGAACTTATCGTCGTACAACCAACACCGTTCTGTAATATCAACTGCAGCTACTGCTATCTGCCGGCGCGCGATAATAAATCGGTAATCGCACATTCGACCATCGTGAACCTGTTCGCGAAGCTGTTCGAAACAGGCTGGATCGATCAGGTTGCCACTGTCATCTGGCACGCCGGCGAGCCGATGGTGTTGCCGGTTGCGTTCTATCGCCAGGCGTTCGAGGCCATCGAGGCGCTGCGCCCCGATGGCACGACGCTGATCCACTCCTTCCAGACCAACGGGATGCTGTTGACCCAGGAGTGGTGCGACTTCGCCAAGGAATGGAAAGTCCAGATCGGCGTCAGCGTCGACGGACCGCAGGCGCAGCACGACCTGCACCGGGTGACCCGCTCTGGCCACGGCACGTTCGACAAGACGATCGCCGGCATTCGTTTGCTCCGGCGCGAAGGCGTGCCGTTCCACACCATCTCGGTACTATCACATGACAGCCTCGACCGGCCGGACGAGATGTTCGAATTCTTTGCCGCCGAGGGCGTCGAACATGTCTGCTTCAACGTCGAGGAGACCGAGGGCCAACACGTCTCCGGCCTGACCGCTTCAGGCGACGAGGTCGCGCGCTATCGGGCCTTCCTGCGGCGCTTCTGGGAGCTGGCTCGCAGCACCGGGCGGGTGCCCTATTTGCGCGAGATCGACGGCCTGATCCCGACGATCTTCCGCCCGGCGGATACGCCGGTCCGCAACAACCAGATCGAACCGTTCGGCATGGTGAATGTCGATTGCCACGGCAACGTCTCCAGCTTTTCGCCGGAATTGCTTGGTTACCGCAACGCGGAATACGACGACTTCCTGGTCGGCAACGTCAATGTGGACAGTTTCGCGACGATGCGCGCGCGGCTCGCCGCTTCGGCGCTGCAGCGCGACATCGCCGTTGGGGTCGCGGCGTGCCGGGCGACCTGCGAGTATTTCTCGGTCTGCGGTGGGGGCGCGCCAGTCAACAAGCTGTCGGAGAACGGCAGCTTCCGCAGCACCCGGACGATGTTCTGCGCGCTGACGCAGATGGCGCCGGTGGATGTCGTGCTGGCATCGGTGAATGAGTTTGAGCACGGCCTCGAGGTTCCAGCGGTCGCCTGATGCCGATGGCCCTTTGAGCTGCCTTTTCGGCGATGCCCAAAGGAAGCTTCCTCCGCGGCTAAACCGTGCCTGTAGCGCAGCGAGGCTGAAGCCTCGCTGCCGCAACCGGCCACACCCTCAGCGCGGAGCCACTACCCCGCCAACCGCCCGTGGCACTGCTTGTATTTCTTCCCCGATCCGCAAGGGCACAGCGCATTCCGCCCGGAGTTCCGCCACGTTGACGGATCGTTCGGATCAACCCCGCCGGAGCGCAGCGTCTGCGCCGCCACCGCCATCGGTGCGGGACCGCCGGAAGCGCCCGCGCCCTCCAGCACCATCTCCGGCTCGCGCCCGCTCAGCGCGGACACCGGCTCGGGATGGCTCTCCACCACCTGCCGCTGCATCGGCTGGAACGTCGGGGCCGGTTGTTCTGGCGCCAGTTCGACACGCGCCAGCATCATCGTGACGCGCTCCTTCAACTCGTCCAGCATCGCGTTGAACAAAGCGAACGCCTCGGACTTGTATTCGTTCAGCGGATCACGCTGGCCGTAGGCGCGCAGCCCGATGCCCTGGCGCAGATGGTCGAGCGCATACAGATGCTCCTTCCACACCGCGTCGAGCACTTGCAGCAGCAGCGACTTCTCGATGAAGCGCATCAGGTCGGGGCCCATATTGGCCGCCTTCGCCGCCATCAACGCATCCGCCGCCGCTTCCACCCGTTCGCGCAGATGCGTCTCGTCGATGCCCTCCTCGCGGCCCCACTCCTCCACCGGCAGCGCAGCGTTCAACACGCGCTGCACATCCTCCTGCAGCTCCGCCAGTTCCCACTGTTCGTGGAACGCCTTCTCCGGCACCCGGCGCGCCACCATCGCTTCCATCACCTCGGCGCGCATCTCCGCCACAGTCTCGGACACGTCCGACGCCTGCATGAACTCCTTGCGCTGCGCATAGACTTCCTTGCGCTGCGAGTTCATCACGTCGTCGTATTTCAGCACGTTCTTGCGGGTATCGAAGTTGCGCGCCTCGACCTTCTTCTGCGCCTTCTCCAGCGCCTTGTTGATCCACGGATGGACGATCGCCTCGCCATCCTTCAGCCCGAGCCGCTGCAGCATCCCGCCCATCCGGTCGGAGCCGAAGATGCGCATCAGGTCGTCTTCCAGCGACAGGAAGAACCGCGACCGCCCCGGATCGCCCTGTCGCCCGGACCGCCCGCGCAACTGATTATCCACCCGTCTGCTCTCGTGGCGCTCGGTGCCGATCACGAACAACCCGCCGGCCTGCTTCACCTTCTCATGCGCTTCGGCGATCTCCGCGCGAACCTCCGCTTCCTTCGCGGCGCGCAAGACCTCATCCTCGATGCCGGTGAGTTCCTTCTTCAGCCGCATTTCCAGGTTGCCGCCGAGTTTGATATCGGTGCCGCGGCCCGCCATGTTGGTGGCGATCGTCACCGCCCCCAACGCGCCCGCCTGCGACACGATCTCCGCCTCTTGCTCGTGGAAGCGAGCGTTCAACACCGCGTGCGGCACTTTCTTCTTGTTCAGCAGCTCGCTGATCGTCTCGCTCTTTTCGATCGAGGTGGTGCCGACCAGCACCGGCTGGCCGCGCTTGCGGGCGTCCTCGATCAGCAGCGCCACCGCCTCGTATTTCTCGTCGGCGGTGCGATAGACCTCGTCGTCCTCGTCGTTGCGGATGCAGGGGACGTTGGTGGGGATCTCCACCACGTCCAGCTTGTAGATTTCCCCGAACTCGTCGGCCTCGGTCATCGCCGTGCCGGTCATGCCGGCCAGCTTGGGATACAGCCGGAAATAGTTCTGGAAGGTGATGCTGGCCATCGTCTGGTTCTCGGCCTGCACCGTGACGAATTCCTTCGCCTCCAGCGCCTGGTGCAAACCGTCGGAGTAGCGGCGGCCCTGCATCATGCGGCCGGTGAACTCGTCGATGATGACGACCTGGTCCTGCCGCACGATGTAGTCCACGTCGCGCGCGAACAGCGTGTGCGCGCGCAGCGACTGCTGCACGTGATGCACCACCGAGACGTTGAAGAT
>DATHNI010000360.1:0-4692 GCA_035486135.1 Acetobacteraceae bacterium | reverse complement strand
GCCCTGGCCTTCGTAGCGCATGTCGGCCGCGTAGGAGAACCGCGTCGCGGTCACCCCGCCGCCGCCTTGCTCGGCGATCCAGGCCTGGCCCGCCTGCGACAACGAGCGATACGCGTCATCCAACATCGCAGCGGACACCTCGTGCAATCGGAGATAGACCGGGTGCACCAGGTCGCCTTCGATGTCGGCCCGGGCGGCGCCGAGCGCGCTCAGCGCGCCGGGGAATGGCGGGATCAGGATCGTATCGATGGCGATCTCCTCTGCCATCAGCGCGGCAAGCAAAGGGCCCGCGCCGCCATAGGCCACCATGCGAAAGCGCGGCGCATCGACGCCGCGCCGCGCCAGCACACGCGTTGCCTCCGCCGCCAGCATCGCAGTCGCAATCCGGATCGCGCCGTCGGCCACTTGCTCCGGCGTCCAGCCGAGCGGCCGGCCAACCGTATCGAGCGCGGCGCGCGCGGGTTCCGGCTGCAACGCCAGCTTGCCGCCCAAACGCTGGCCTGGTGTCAACAACCCCGCCAACAGGAACGCATCGGTCAAGGCCGGCACCAGAGAACCGCTGCCGTAACAGGCCGGTCCGGGATCGGCGCCGACGCTGCGCGGCCCAACTTTCAGCGACCCGGTACTGTCGAGCCAGATGATCGAGCCGCCGCCGGCGCCGATACTCGACACCGCGACCGTCGGCACCAGCACGGGAAACTCGCCGATGATCTCTTCGGAACTCAGCACCGGCTTGCCGTCGCGGATCACGCCGATATCGGCACTGGTGCCGCCGACGTCCAAGGTCATCAGGTCCGCGTCCGGCCAGCCGGCATCCTCCGCCGCGTCTGCTGCGCCTGCCACGCCGGCGGCGGGCCCGGAGAGCAATGCAACCACCGGGCGTTCGCGCATGGTGCGGGCGAGTTCCGCGCCGCCGTTCGATCGCGCCACGCGCGCGGGAACGGCCAGGCCGCGCGCGCCCAGTCCGTCGGTCAGCCGTCCGACATAGGATTCGATGATCGGCCGCACACTGGCGTTGATCGCGGTCAGCACCGCGCGTTCGTACTCGCGCGCCTGCGGCCACACGTCGCTGGATAGTTCCAGGCGCAGGTCGATGCCTTCGCGTTCCACCAGTTCCCGAGCGCGGCGTTCGTGCGCGGGATTGCGATAGCTGTGTATGAACGTGACGACGGCGATCTCCACGCCCGCCGCGGCCAGTTCGCGTGCGGCTTGCAGGACGCCTGGCTCGTCGAGCGGATCGACCTCCTCGCCGTCGGGACCGATGCGGCCGCCCACCTCGCGCACGTGTTCGCGTGGCACCAGGGGCGCGGGACGCCGGGAGTCGAACCGCATCGGGTGTGGAATCGCCAGCCGCTGCAATTCGAACAGGTCGCGGAAGCCGAGCGTGGTGATCAGGCCGACGCGCGCGCCACGCCGCTCGATCAGAGCATTCGTCGCGACGGTGCTGCTGTGGGTGTGGAACGCGTCGCGCCACGTGGCGTGGTCCGGGTTGAGCGCGGCACGGATTTCTTCGACGCCGGTGAGGATGCTTTCGCCCGGACGTGACGGCGTGCTGGGGACTTTGAAGCAGTGTACCTCACCCGCGGCGGTGACGAAGACGAGGTCGGTGAAGGTGCCGCCGACATCGGTTCCGATAGAGCAATGCGACTCAGACATCAGGCGTTCTCATCCTGTCGTTCAAAGGCTGTCGTTCAGAGGTTGGCGTTCAGAGGCCGGCGTGGTGAGCCTGTCGGTCCAACCCTGTCATTGCGGGCGAAGCGAAGCAATCTCCCGCGTGCACTGGTGCGGTATCTCGCGGGAGACTGCTTCGCTTCGCTAACAAAAAAGACTCCCCCTCCCCTTGAGGGAGGGGGTTGGGGGGAGGGGTCACGTGCGGCACGAACCCCTCCCCGCAACCCCCTCCCTCAAGGGGAGGGGGAGTTTGTCTCTTCTCCTTCGCGCGACCATCACCCAAACAGCGGCGGGAACGGTCCGGGCGTTGTGAAGAATGCCGCGTGGCGCCGGCGCAGGCTGGTCTCGTCGTACAACCGGTGTGCCGCCGCTCGCGCCGCGGTTGCGACACGCTGATACTCGGCCGTATCGTCCCATAGTCGCGTCACGGCTTCGAACCAGGGTGTCACTTCCTCCGCCTCTGGCACGTGGCGGCCGCCAGGCTCCATCCACGCGGGCACCGGCAGCACGATGCCGCCGTCGCCCACCGTTTCCGGCAACGCACCTCGGTCGCTGACCAGGGTGGGAATGCCGTTGATCATCGCCTCGGCTGCCACCCGGCCAAACGGCTCATGGAACACCGACGGCACCAGCAGCAGCCGGGTCAGCCCGTACAGATCGCGTGCGTCGGAGATCGGCGGCCGGACAACGATCTGTGGATAACGCGCCAGGTCCAGGCCCTCCACGGCGCCGAGCCTCACGGCAGCCACGCCCGACTGTATGATCAGAATCGGGATATCGGGGCGCGCGCGGCCCAGCATGTCGGCCAGCCGCGCGAACAGCGCTGCGCCTTTATGCAGCGAGGGATTCACGAAGGTCAGGAAGCGTCGTGCATCCGCACGGCCAAGCACCTCGGACCACACGATCGGAGAAGGCACCGGCGTGCTGTCAAGCCCGATTTGTTCGCGATAATGGCGCGTGACGTGCGGGCTATTGGTCAGCACGCGGTCGGTGTACTCGAACCAGGAGCAGTGCTCATAACCGTACGCCCGCACTGTCCGGATGGTGACGGCGCCGCTGGCACGGGCGTCGTGCAGCGCTGCGATCAACACCGGATGGCTGCCGTAGGTCAGCACGAGGTCCGGGCGGAATTCGCGCAGGATCTCCCGGAACAGCAGCAAGTATTGCCGTGCCTCCGTGCGGTCCGGGGCGTTCGGGTTGTGGTCGCGCGTTGCAAGCACCGTCACCGGCACGGCGGCAAGCGTGTAATCGAGCACCCCGCATCCACCTGCAACCGCGCGACGATGCGGCGCGATGCCAAGCTGTGCCAGATGCGAGTCCAGTTCGGCGTTTGCGGTCGCCTCGAACCATGCGGCGGACAGCACGCGGCACGCATGACCGTCGCCGGCCAGCCATTCCATCATCGTGCGAACGCTGCGTGCCGCGCCGCTGGTGAACTCGGTGTAGACATTGTGGGTGACCAGCAGAACCCGCACGCTGCCTGTCCATTCGAGGAATCTCTTGCTTGCAACCTGGACAATGGCAATGGCGTTGTAAAGAATGCCGTTGCGCGATCGGCCGGCAACAGGCGATTCGGATTCGCCTGGGTCAGGGGGCCGCGCCCGGCTCCGGCCGGATGCCGCAAAAAAGCCAAAATTCGAATTGAAACAGCGTGTTACGGGACATTTCCGAAACATCGGGCAACAATGATTGAGTTGGCGCGTTACCGGTCCGCCAATAGCCTGCCGGTCAGTTCCCTTATCGATTGCGCGCGAGAGAATACCAGAATGGATGCAATGACCGAGACGCTCGTCCCCGGGTTTGCTTGCTCGGCCATCCACCCGTCAGCCATCGTCTCGCCGTCCGCGGAGCTGGGTGTTGGCGTGCGCGTGGGGCCGTACTGCACGGTCGGTCCTGACGTGGTGATCGAGGACGGTGCGGAGCTTGTGTCGCATGTCGTGGTCGATGGCCACACGCGCGTCGGCCCCGGCGTTGTGCTGTATCCGTTCTGCACCGTCGGGCTGGCGCCGCAGGACCTGAAGTATCGGGGCGAGCCGACGCGGTGCGAGATCGGCGCGCGCACGCAGATCCGCGAGCATTGCACGATCCATCGGGGGACGGTCACCGGCAAAGGCATTACCCGGATCGGCAGCGACTGCATGCTGATGGCGGTGGCGCATGTCGCGCACGACTGCACTTTGGGCGACCACGTGCTGGTTGCCAACAACGTGGTGATGGGCGGGCATGTCAGCATCGCTGACCACGTGGTGATCGGCGGCGCCGCGGCGATCCATCAGTTCGTGCGGATCGGCCGCGCGGCGATGATCGGCGGCGTGTCCGGCGTCGAGGCGGACGTGATCCCGTTCGGCAGCGTGATCGGCAACCGCGCGCGGCTGGCGGGGCTGAACGTCATCGGCCTGAAGCGCCGCGGCTTCGACAAGGCGCAGATCCAGGTCCTGCACACCGCCTTCCGCACTCTGTTCCGCCACGAAGGCGTGTTCGCACAGCGGCTGGCGGAAACCCGCGGACGCTTCGGCGACGAGGCGCTGGTGGCGGAGATCCTGGCGTTTATCGACACGCCCAGCCATCGGGGCCTGATCCGGGCCGAGTAAGTGGCTGAGCGAAGCAAGGCTAGGGCTCTGCCCTGGACCCGCCAAGGGGGCTTTGCCCCCCTGGCCCCCCAGCAAAGGCAGCGCCTTTGCAATCCATTCGTTGGAGAGGTTGGACGGGAGGGGGGCGTGGACGAGCGTCGGTCGAGCAGCGACCATGGCGCGGTCCACGTCCCCCCTCCCGTCCAACCTCTCCAGTAAAGGGTTCCAAGGGCTCCGCCCTTGGCGGGGATCCAAGGGGCAGAGCCCCTTGGCGGGTCCAGGCAGAGCCCTGGCCTTGCTCCTTTCACCCGATTGCCCTGACGCGATCGGCGCTGGATTGCAGCGCTTGGCTCATCCGGCGGCGGGCCGCCTTTCGGTCCCCAGCGCGAAGCTGAACAACCGCTCCTTGCCGAGCAGGAAGACGCGGGCGCCGCGGGGGAACAATCGCATG
>DATHNI010000359.1:0-14846 GCA_035486135.1 Acetobacteraceae bacterium | reverse complement strand
GCAAGCGAAGCAAGCAAGGTTTTAACACCGAGCACACGGAGAAAAAGCTCAAGCCACAAGTGACGCAGAGAAAAAAACATCGGCAATGCACGATGGATCCGCAGGACAAGCCGGCATTCGATGAATTCTCTCTGTGAAACCCGGAGGCTTGAGCTTCTTCTCTGCGGCCTCTGTGTCAAAGCCTTGCTGTGCGATGCTGCAAATCCCCCCGGCGGTGGAAGGACAGCCGATCCGCCCCGATCGACCCCGCCGTTCAAATGCCATCGCCCTGACGAAGAGCGCGAACCTCCCCCGGCTGATCGGGAGGCACGCGCTCTCCGTGGCCCTCCGTGGTTCTCGTTCTGCCTCCGTGTTAAAAGCTTCCTTTGTCGCCACCCGGCATGACGTCGCCCTGCTTCCCAGGAGCCGCTGCACACGCTCAGACAAGACAGACACGCGCGCCACGTCTCACCCATAGATACGGCCCAACAAGAACACACAAACGAGACGACGATGAGATTCGTTGTGTGCCCCAACCGGCAGCGGTCCCGGCTCCGCCGCTCCTACCCCTGGTTCAGCTCAATCAAGCACCGCCTGACCTTCCGCCCCCGCTCCACGATGTCCTCGAGAGTCGCCGTGTCACCCCAGCGCACCGCGGGGCCCATCGCCTGCCCGTCATCCGCGAAGCGCGCCAGCATCTCCAGCAGCGCCAAGGACCAGTACCCGCCCCGTCGCGCCGACGAAGGCCGGCATCCCCGACTTTTCTTGTCACCACGCACCAGGTCATGGATGGCGGCCCTTCGCCGCCATGCCGGCGGGCCTGGCCTCCGCTTGATCGACAGGGTGAGAGACCCGCGCACCAATGCCGGCCAGCATCTCGTCCACGCCCCGTCTGCGCTGCGGTGGCAGAACCCCATGCACCAATTCGGCGCCGCGCCAGCATCTCACAAACAGCGAAACGAGACGCCGGTGAGACTCGGCATTCGCTCCGCCGCCACCCGGAACGTCGCCCCGGCCTGCCTGCGCCCGGCCTGCCCGCTCCCGGCCTGCCCGCGCCAGGCGTGCCAACGCCCCATGCACCAGAACGCGACGACAATCCGCGGGCTAGGCCTGCGCCGCGCCCAGCCTGTCCCGTCAAATCAACCCGGCGCCGGACAGCCCGCCGAACACCCCCAAAGCGCAGGTCACCGCCGACACCGCCAGCACCAGCCAGAGATACCACCCCCGCAGGCGATGCGCGTGCGGCAGCGCCCGCACCGAAAGCGCGATCAGGAACCCCAGCACGATCGGCAGCATCAGCGCGTTCATCACCTGCACGCCGACATTCAGCGACACCAGGTCGGGCCAGACCGCCACCGCCACCGCCCCGGCCACGACGCAGACGGTGTAAACGCCGTAGAACCAGCGAGCCTCCAGCGGTCGGTATTCCAGGGAGCGCCGGTAGCCGGCCACCTCGCCCAGTCCCCAGGCGAAGGCCAGCGAGCAAACGATCGACGCCACCATGCCGGCGCCCAGCACGCCCAGGCCGAACACCAGGTTGCCCACCGCGGTGCCGAGGAACGGCGTCAGCGCCTGGCTCATGTCACCGACCGACTGCAAGGACGCGTTCGGGTTGCCCCGCCCGATCGTCGCAGCGCAAGCGATCAGCACCGCCGCCATGACGAGCTGCGTAATGACCGCCCCCACCGCGGTATCCCAGCGGGCGGCGGTGAAATGCTCCGGGCGCAGCCTTTTGTCGGCGATCGCGGACTGCTGGTAGAAGATCATCCACGGCATGATCACGGCGCCGATATTCGCCGCCGCCAGATACAGGTAGTCCTTGTTGGTGTATGGGATGTCCAGCGAACCGGACAGCATCGCGCCGAGGTTGGGGTGCGCCGCGAAGGCGACCAGGAAGAAGGCCAGCTCGAACAGCCCGACGGCGATCGCCGCCCGCTCCACCCGGCGATAGGACCCGGTGATGACCACGGCCAGCAACGTGACCGCGGCAAGGGGGAGCGTGGTGGCGCGCGGCAGGCCGTACAGCTCGCCCACCCCGGCCACGCCGGAGAACTCGGTCAGCAGTGCGCCAACCGTGGCGATGCCCAGGCCGGCGGCGGACACCCAGCCCCAGAACGGCCCGAACGTGTCGCGGATCAACTCGCCGTGGCCGCGGCCGGTGAACACGCCCAGCCGGACCGTGAGTTCCTGCACCATGTAGAGGATCGGCACCAGGACAAGCTGCAGGAGCAACAGGCGATAACCCCACTGCACCCCGCTTTGTCCGGCGGTGATCACGCTGCCGACGTCGGTGTCGGCCAGCATCACCACCAGTCCGGGTCCGAACACTGCGAGGAACCGCGCGATCCGCGCTTTTCGTCCGGCGCCGCTGACCGACATCTGCACGTGCTGTCCCGACATGGTGGCTGACATCCTTCAGCCGGCCGGGCCGGCGGATATTGCGAGTGAGTCGCAACTGTGGCGGTAACCCGACCGGGCGAGGGATGTCAATCGCCGCACATTGATTTGCCCGAAGGTTTAGCCGAGAAAGCGCCCCTTCGCGGCCAGACCGCCCAAGGGGCCACCATGCACACGCTTTCCCTGCACAACAGCCTGACCCGGCGGAAGGAGCAATTCGAGCCGCTCGATCCGCAGCATGTGCGGATGTACGTGTGCGGCGCCACGGTTTACGACCTGGTGCATGTCGGCAATGCGCGGCCAGAGGTGGTGTACGACGTGCTGGCGCGGCTGCTGCGCCGGCTGTATCCGCGCGTGACCTACGTGCGGAACATCACCGACGTCGAGGACAAGATCAACGCGCGCGCCCATGAGCTGGGCGAACCGATCTCGGCGCTGACCGCGCGCACGATAGCCGACTACCACGCCGATCTTGCAAAGCTCGGCTCGTTTCCGCCGGACATCGAGCCGCGGGCGACGGAACATATCGGCGAGATGATCGCCATGATCGAGCGGCTGATCGCATCCGGCCATGCTTATGCGGCGGAAGGCCACGTGCTGTTTGCGGTGAAGACCTACCCGGCGTACGGCCACCTGTCGGGCCGCAGCCCGGACGAGTTGCTCGCCGGCGCGCGGGTGGACGTCGCGCCCTACAAGCGCGACCCGGGGGATTTCGTGCTGTGGAAGCCGTCGGGGCCGGACCTGCCCGGCTGGGAGTCGCCGTGGGGCCGCGGCCGGCCGGGCTGGCATATCGAGTGCAGCGCGATGTCGTGGCGGTATCTCGGCGAGACGTTCGACATCCACGGCGGCGGCACCGACCTGATCTTTCCGCACCACGAGAACGAGGCGGCACAGAGTTGCTGCGCGTTCCCCGGCAGCCAGTTCGCCCGCTACTGGGTTCATAACGGAATGCTGCTGGTGAACGGCGAGAAGATGTCGAAGAGCCTGGGCAACTTCACCACGTTGCGGGACGCTCTGGCGCGGGCGCCGGGCGAGGCGATCCGGCTGCTGCTGCTGCGCACGCATTACCGCTCTACGCCCGACTTCAACGACGCGGCGATCACGGAGGCAAAGCGCGAGTTGGACCGGTTCTATCGCGCGCTGGAACGCTATCCCGCGCTGGATGACGCCGAGGTGCCGGCGGCGGTGACCGAGGCGCTGTGCGACGACCTCAACACGCCGCTGGCGCTGTCGGAGATGCATGCTTTGGCGGACCGTGCCCTGGCTGGCGATTTCGATGCCGCGCGTGGCCTGCGATCCGCCGGCGATGCGCTGGGCCTGCTGGCGGCCGAGCCGGCGGCGTGGTTCCGCGGTGGCACGGACGACGTAGCGGAGATCGAGGCGGCGATCGCTGCCCGCGTCGCAGCGCGCAAGTCCCGCGACTTCGCTCGCGCCGACGCGATCCGGGCCGACCTGGCGGCGAAGGGTATCGTGCTGGAGGACGGTCCGCAGGGCACTACCTGGCGGCGCGGATCATGAACGGAGGCGCTGGCCGGGAAGTGGATGTAGGCCGGCAGCAATCTCCCCCTCCCCTTGAGGGAGGGGGCTGGGGGGAGGGGTGCGTACAGCCGCCGACAGCGGCTGTACGCACCCCTCCCCCCAACCCCCTCCCTCAAGGGGAGGGGGAGTATTCCGAATTCGAGCCATGACCGGCCGTGAACATGGCGCCGCGCTGGTGCCGCTCGGCAACACGCCGGTGGTCGTTCTCGTCCGGCCGCAGCTTGCCGACAACATCGGCGCCTGTGCGCGGGCCATGGCGAATGGCGGTCTGTTCCACCTGCGCCTCGTAGCGCCGCGCGAGGGCTGGCCGCAGTTCAAAGCCTGGCGCAACTCGTCCGGCGCGCATCGCATCCTCGACGAAGTGACAGTGTTCGCCAGCGTGGCCGACGCCGTGGCCGACCTTCAGCACGTCTTCGCCACCTGTCCTCGCCCGCGCCACATCATCAAGCCGGTGCTCACCGCGCGGGGCGCGGCCGCCGAACTGCGCGAGATCTGCGGTCGCGGCCTGCGCGTGGGGCTGCTATTCGGCCCTGAACGCGCCGGCCTGGACAACGACGACATGGCACAGTCCGACGCCCTGGTGCGCTATCCGCTGAACCCCGCCTTCATGTCGCTGAACCTGGCGCAGGCGGTGATGGTCATGGCGTATGAATGGTGGATGGCCGACGAGGCCACGCCGCCGCGCGAGCTGATGACCAACGAAACGCGCGTCGCCACCAAGGCGGAGATGGAGAACTTCCTCACCCACCTCGTCGATCAGCTCGATGCAAGCGGGTTCCTGCGCAATGCGGAAAAGCGCCCCGGAATGATGCGCAACCTCCGGCATTTCTTCCAGCGCGGCGAGGTGACGGAGCAAGAGCTGCGAACCCTGCACGGGGTGGTGACCGAGTTGGCACTCGGGCGGCGGCAGCGGGGCCGTCTGGAGAAGGATATGGACGATGCCATATCATGATATACTGGCTGCCCGAGGCGGCGTCATCGCTCTCCCGGCCTACGCGGTTGTCCGGCGCCCCCGGTTGCCCCTCCTGGCCAGCGCGCACAGGAACGTGCGCACATTGCGGCAATCTCATTCGCGCGCAGTAGCCGGCGCCCTTGGCGGACCCCATTTGCTTCGGGCAGACTGCACCCTGGCCCAGGACCCAGAATGAATCGTCGTACCAGCCTCCTCGTTGCCACCGCGTTCGTCGCCGGCGTCGTCGTCGCGGCGCCGGCGACCCATCTGCTGCTGCGGCTTGCCCCTGACACCGCCTTCGCCGATACCGTCAGCTATCCGGACGACAGAGGGCAGACGCTCGCCCTGTTCGGCCAGGTGCTGCAGCGCGTGAAGGCCGACTATGTCGATCCCGTCAAGACCAGCACGCTGATCCACTACGCGCTGGATGGCATGCTGTCCGGCCTCGATCCGCATAGCGGCTACATGGATGCCAAGCAGTGGCGCGAAATGCAGCTCGAGACCGAGGGCCATTTCGGTGGCCTTGGCATGACGGTCACCGGCGAGGGCGGCATGCTGAAGGTGGTCGCGCCGATCGATGGCACGCCCGCCGCGCGCGCCGGCATCCAGCCGGGCGACCTGATCACATCCGTGGACGGCAAGACCGTCGAAGGCCTGACGTTGCAGGAGGCGGTGGACAAGCTGCGCGGCCCGCCCAACACCATGGTCAGGCTGACCATCAAGCGTGAAGGCGACGCCTCGCCGATCAAGCTGACCCTGACGCGCGAGATCATCCACATGGAGGTGGTGAAGGCGCGCCGCGACGGCGATATCGGCTATGTGCGGCTGAGCGTGTTCAACGACGACACCGATCGTGACCTGCGCGCGGCGCTGGCCGGGTTCCGCAAGTCCGGCAAGCTCTCCGGCCTGGTGCTCGACCTGCGCAACAATCCCGGCGGGCTGCTGGACCAGGCGGTTGCGGTGGCGGACGACTTCCTCAACAGCGGCGAGATCGTGTCGACCCGCGGGCGCCTGGCCGACGACGACCACGCCTGGTACGCCAAGGCGGGCGATCTCGGCGCCGGCCTGCCGATCGTGGTGCTGATCAACAACGGATCCGCCTCGGCGAGCGAGATCGTCGCGGGTGCGTTGCAGGACAATCATCGCGCCGTGCTGCTGGGCACCCGCAGCTTCGGCAAGGGCTCGGTGCAGACGCTGTATCCGCTGGACACCGAAGGCGCGATCCGGCTGACCACCGCGCGTTACTTCACGCCGGATGGCCGATCCATCCAGGGCGAGGGGATCATCCCGGACGTCGTGATCCACGAATCCGACACTCCCGAGCCAAGCTTCGTGCCGGAGCATGAATCGGACCTGAACAACACGCTGGGCGTGCCGTCCGGCCAGGCGGAAAAGATGACGCGGCCGCCGCTGCCGATCGCCGCCGGGCTGGCCGACAAGCCGCCGGCGGACTGGCCGAAGCTGGATCCGAACAAGCCCGAAACGGATTTCCAGTTGCACCAGGCGATGGTGCTGTTGCAGCGGATGGTGGCGAGCCCCGGCAACGTGGTGCCCACCGGGCAGAAGGTGCCGCGGCAAGCGGTATCGCGCAGCCCGGCTTGACTTGCCGGCCGCTTCCTCGCGACCGTTGCGGCGGTGGGGAAGCGGGAGGCGGCAGTGGCGGAACTCGATGCACGACGGCGGGCGCTGAAGGAGGAGTTCGTCGCCGCGCGCGGCTATTGGAGCCCGCTATGGGACGGCGTGCTGGAGCTTTCGCCGGAGTTCTTTGCGGCGTACAGCGCGTTTTCCTCGGTGCCGTGGAAGCACGGCACGCTGCCGCCGAAGGTCAGGGAACTGATCTACGTGGCGATCGATGCATCCACCACGCATCTGTACAATCCCGGCACGCGGGTGCATATCGCCAATGCCCTGCGCCAGGGGGCGACGCGTGACGAGGTGATGGAGGTGCTGCAGCTCGTTTCCGTGCTGGGCATCCACACCATGACCGCCGGGCTGCCGATCCTGGTGGACGAACTGCGCAAGGCGGGGCGTGGCGCGGAGGTGGCGACGGCGGCGCTGACGCCGGAACAGGCACGCATCAAGGATGCGTTCGTCGCGGCGCGCGGCTACTGGACCCCGGTGTGGGAACAGTTGCTGACGCTGGCTCCGGAATTCTTCGATGCCTACGCGCGGCTGTCATCGGTGCCGTGGACGCATGGCACGCTGGAGCCGAAGGTAAAGGAGCTGATGTATATCGCGATCGATGCGGCGACGACGCATCTTTATCTGCCGGGGCTGCGCGTGCACATCCAGAATGCGTTGCGGCTTGGCGCGTCGGTGGCGGAGATCATGGAGGTGCTGGAACTGACCAGTGTGCTGGGTATCCACACGATCACCGAAGGCGTGCCGGTGTTGATGGAAGAGGCGAAGAAGGCCGGCGCGTGAGGCGAACGATCGTTCTGTACGAGCAGCGCTGAAGGTTTTGGATGGCGGGTTCTGTGGAACGACGTTATCGGCTGGCTTCTCTGAACGGCCGCGCAGGTGCATGCTGCGAACGACGGATATTTTGCTGCGGAGCAAGAATATGGGGAAGCTGGAGGGAAAGGTCGCCCTGGTGACCGGGTCGGGCCGCAATATAGGCCGCGCAACGGTGCTGAAGCTGGCCGGGGAGGGGGCCAATGTCGTCGTCAACGCGCGCGCCAACCAGGCCGAAGCCGACGCCGTCGTGCGCGAAGCCCAGGCCCTGGGAGTCAAGGCGATGGCCGTCATTGCCGACATCGCCAGGAAGGATCAGGTCGAGGCGATGGCAGCGCAGGCCCTGTCCGCGTTCGGCCGCGTCGATATCCTGATCAACAACGCCGCCATCCGGCCGCATAAGCCGTTCACCGAGCTGACGTCGGAGGATTGGGAAGCGGTGCGCGGGGTCGTCCTCGATGGCGCGCTGTACCTGACGCGCGCGGTCATCGAGTCGATGGTCGAGCACCGTTATGGGCGCATCCTGTTCTTCACCGGCGAAGGGGCCTTTGTGGGTGGCAGCGGGCGAGCGCATGTCTCCGCGGCCAAGATGGGATTGGTAGGGTTCGCGCGCGGGCTGGCTTCGGAGTTCGCACCGCACAACATCAGGGTCAACGTGGTATCGCCGGGCAGCATCGATACCTCGCGCGCGAATCCCGAGTGGTACCAGGGGCGGACACCAAACGCCGCCGGCATTCCGCTGGGACGTCAAGGCAAGGTGGACGAGATCGCCGCCACCTGCCTGTTCCTGGTGAGTGACGACGGTGGCTTCATCACCGGCCAGACGATTCACGTGAACGGTGGGAGTGGGTATTACTGATTACCGCCTCGTGCCAATCCGCATGACGATAACACGGGGGGAGATGTCAGCATGACCTTGACCAGCGTGTTCCCGCGCACCGGTTGCGTCGCCAGCCGGCTTGGCTTCGGTGGCGCGGCGATGGGGCTGACGAATTACCTCGGCGCCTACGATGCGGTGCAGCGCCGCGATGTCTCGCTCGCCACGGTGCGCCGCGCGGTTGAACGTGGCATCACCTATTTCGACGCGGCACCCGGCTATGGGAATGGGCTCTCCGAAGAAATCATGGGTGAGGCGCTGGAGGGCGTGCCCGGCGTGGTGCTGGCGACGAAGGTACCGCTCGCTGCGGCTGCCGATGTGCGTGGCTCGCTGGAGGCGAGCCTGCGCCGGCTGAGGCGCCCGCGCGTGGACCTGCTGCAGATCCACGGCGGTAGTATCGACGGCGAAACCCTGGCGCGGATGCTGGCCGCGGGCGGCATGGTGGACCAACTGGTGCGGCTGCGCGAGGAAGGCCTTACCGCGGCGATCGGCTTTACCTCGGAGGACAACAATCACGGCGTCTATGCGCTGATGGATACCGGCGCCTTCGACACGATGCAGATTTCTTATAACGTGCTGCTGCAACATCCCTATGAGCCGACGCGGCCGTTCGGCAGCCTGTTCGAGGCGAAGCGGCACGGGCTGTTTACCATTTCCATGCGGACCTTCACCTCGGGCATCTTCCAGAAATGGATTCGGCTCGCAAATCCCGCCGACCGGTTCGACTACACGCCGGCGCTGATCCAGTTCGTGTTGTCGAACCCGCTGATCGACACCGCGCTGGTCGGCATGCGCACCCCGGAGGAGGTGGACGCCAATGTCGCAACCTGGCGGGACGAAGCTGGCCGCATCGATGTGACAGGGCTGTGGACTCGATACGTCGAGGCGTGACGCCGTGTGCCACGAGCACGTCAGCCAGGGGCTCGGACTTGCCACGATGGCCACGCACTTCGGCACACCGGTCGACGCGAGGCAGCGCGATCTGCTAGGCTTCGCGGAATAAGGCAAGGAGGAACCCGGTGAACGACACAGCGACGCTGTCCCAGCGTGCCGACGCGCTCGAAGAGCAAATGAGCAAAGAGCTCGACTATATCGTCATCAAATCGCGGCTTTACAGCATGGCGGAGGGCGACATGGGTCCGCCGCCGAACGCCGCAAAGCTGATGGCCGGCAATCCGAATGCGCGCGTGCTGATGGGCGACGATCCGCGCCTGCCGGCGATGCCAGCGCAGCCGACGCTGATGGATTTCTTCAAATACCGCTTCGGGCCGGCCGCACACCTGCTGCAGAGCGCCAGGCACGCGGTCAAGGCCGGGCTACCGGACAACATGGTGCTCGCCTGCCTGTTGCATGACATCTCGACGATCGGTTTCATTCGTGGCGACCATGGCTATTGGGGCGCGCAGCTTGTCGAGCCCTATGTCGATGAGGAAGTGACCTGGGCCATCCGCGCCCACCAGGTGCTGCGTTTCTATCCCGACGAGTCGGTCGGCTACGAATACCCGCAATCGTACATAAAGACATTCGGCGCCGATTACCGTCCCGATCCGTATGTCGAGGCAGACTACCAGCGGATGCGCAACCACAAATGGTACATGTCGGGCCGGATGATCACGGTGCACGACATCTATTCGTTCGATCCGGACGTGAAGGTCGAACTCGAAGAATTCACCGACGTGATCGGCCGCAACTTCCGCCAGCCGGAGCAAGGGCTGGGTTTCGACAACAGCCCGGTCGCCCATATGTGGCGGGCGATGATCCGGCCGGCGAAGTATCTGTAGGAGGCGTGGGCGTCCGTATCAGGCGTCCACGCCCGACGCGATGGCATTGCGTAGCAACCCGATGAAGGCGTCGGAGTCCCACGCGCCCCGGAACGTGGCCGGCGTCGTCTCGTTGGCGGCGGCGGTTCGGGTCGCGCTGATCGCGGGGTTGTGGCAATGGCCGAGCGCAAAGTACGTCACCCCGCCGTCGCCGACCGGGCGCGTATAGCCGAGCACGCGCGTCTTGCCGTCGGATTGCAGCGACGTGTCCGAGGGGTACAGCGTGCCGATGCTGGGTGATACAGCGCCCGGACCGTACTCCGCGGTCAGCAGGATCCGTGTCGAGGCCGGATCTTGCAATTCGATGAAGTAGGGTTCGTCCTCGACATTGAACGACCCGCCCAGTCCCCTTGTGAGCGGATGGTCCATGTCGGTGACGTCAACGCGGAACTTGCAGATCGGTGGATGGGTCAGGAAGTAGCTGCCGAGCAAGGCGTGGTGCTCGGCCTTGACGGTGCGGCGTTGGCGCATGCCTTCCACGCGCTCGGCGCGGCCGCCGCTGGTGCCGTGCAGGCCCAGCCAGTGGCCGCCTGCCTGCAACCATGTGCGGATGGCGCGGCATTGCGCTGCGTCGGGATAGGGGCCGGCCACATAGCTGATCAGCAACCGGCTGACGGGCAGCCACTTCTCGACGTCCGCGAAGTCGTTGGCGACCGAGGCCGCAATGTCTCGTTCAGCCAGCAACTGCAGGAGTCTCAGGCGGGCATGGTCGTGATCGTGCCCGGCATGTGAGCCGGGCGGAAATCCGCCGCAAATAAGATGCACGCGGCCGGATGTCTGCCCTTTCATCGGATCACCTCGCTCCCCATGTGTCGGCCCTGCTGCGCCTGATCTTTAGGTTCGGCTCGTCTTGCCGGCGGCATCTTGCGGCCGATCTGGCCGGACGCCAAGCGCCGCTAAACGAGATGTCGTGGCACGCTGCTGTCCCATGAGCGATGGCAGATCTCGGTGTCCCCTTCGCAGGCCCGCATCGTCGCGCGTATCAGGAATTCGTCGTGCGTGCACGACAGACGCAATTGCGTCTCGATCCGGATTTGCCACGTGCCGCGCGAGACCGTCTGTGTCTGGCGCATTTCGGTCGCCGCGCTGAGCGGATCGTTCTCGTCGATATGGGCGTTGAAGTTTCCCTCGGTGCCCAGTTCCAACCCCAGCCTGTCGATCCGCACCACCCCCTGACGAATGTTCGTTGTTGGCTCGGGCGGCGCGGTCTCGGGTTCGGGCAGCACCGGCAGCAGCGCGTCGGCGGCGGAGGGCACGCGCACCGGCAGGTCAAGCGATCCGCCGAAGAGCGTTACCGTTGCGTTGTCAGGGGCTGGCCACACCATCGGCCAGTACGTCGTGGAAAGCGCCACCCGGATCCTGTGCCCAACCGGAAATACCGAGCCCGCGTCATTGAGCTGGATGCGTACGGTATAGCGCTGGCCCGGCACCAACGGCGCCGGCGCTGCGTGTCCGTCCCGGTGCGTCAGGTTCAAAACGCCGAAGCTGACCCGCAGTGATGCGGCATCCGGATGCACGTCGCACAGCCGGACGGCCAGGTTCGCAACCGGCCGGTCAACGGCCAGGTCGAGCGTAACGACCGGCGCTCCGAGGATCTCGATGCGTGTATCGAGTGGTGCGGTGTCGAACACCAGCGACCGGGCATCGTCTTCCCGTTGCTCACCCGCCAGGTCGGCGGCGCGGCCGAACGGGCACCAGCTTCCGCCGTTGCTGCCGACAGTTTGCGCGGAGCAAATGCTACGCGCCGTCAACGGTGCAGGGTCAGTGCGCAGCCCTGCATCGGTGAGGCAAAGGCGATGCATCACGACGCCCGGCGGTGGCCACGATGGTTCGGCAATCCAGCGTCCTGGCAGTTCCTGGTGAAACGGCGCGGGCCGCACGCTTTCCGTCATCCATGCGCGCAGCATGGGTTCGTCCATCACACCATTATCAAGACCCTTCAACCAATGATCCCACCAGCGCAACGCCTCCTGGAGGAAACCGATTTGTGGGCCCGGCAAGGCGAAATGCGGATAGGCGTGTGCCCATGGTCCGATCAGGCCCTTGCGCGGCACCGCCAGGTGTTGGAGCAAACGCGGGATGGTGTTGGTATAGCCGTCGGTCCAGCCGCCGACCGCGAAGACCGGACATTGGATCGCAGCGTAGTCCTCGCAGATCGAGCCGTGCTTCCAATAGTCGTCGCGCCACTGGTGCCGTGTCCAAAGCTCCAGGAACAGCGGCAGGTTATTCAGGCGCTCCAGCCACATCGCCTTCCAGCGGTCGCCGACAAGCGCGGGGTCCGGCGGGTGGCACATCGCGCCGAACAGGAACGATGCCCAACCGAATCCGGCCCGAAGCAGGCCTCCCCCCATGTAATGCACATCGTCGCGATAGCGATCGTCGGTGGAGCAAAGCGTGATGATCGCCTTCAACGCCGGCGGGCGCAGCGCGGCGACCTGCAATGCGTTGAAGCCGCCCCAGGAGATTCCCATCATGCCGACAGCACCACTGCACCACGGCTGCGCTGCCAGCCACGCGATGATTTCCAGTGCGTCGTCCTGTTCCTGTTGGGCGTACTCGTCGAACAACAGGCCATCTGATTCGCCGCTGCCGCGAATATCGACACGAACGGCGGCGTAGCCGTGGCCGGCGAGATAGGGGTGCGTCAGAGCGTCACGCTCATACGTGCCCGTTCGCTTGCGGTAGGGCAGGTACTCGAGGATCGCCGGCACCGGATTGCGGGCGGCGTCGACCGGCAGCCAGATGCGGGCGGCCAGGTTGGTTCCGTCCTGCAACGGAATCAGGGTGTTCTCGATCTCGCTTACTTCGTGGGGGAATTGGGTGACGATCAAGAGCGCGATCCGCCGTGTGGAAAACGGGTGACGTTAGCACGATACCGTTGGCTGCGGGCCAGGGTGCCAAGGATCGGCCTCGCCTGCAACGCACACCGGTCCGTTCATCCCATCGTGATGTTCATCTCGATCTGCGTGAAAGTCCTTTTTTACTTTGAGGCAACCGTGGAGTATTCCAGGATCAAAGCCGCTTGGCCCGAGCCTCGCGGTGCGCACCAGGGGGAAGAGCATGTCGGTCAACGGCCCGTCACGTCAGCTTCGTCGCATGCAGTGGATTGCGATCATCCTCGTCACCGCTGCGATTGCCTTGAATTACATGGATCGTTCGACCCTTGCGATCGGCAACCTCAGGATCCGCCAGGAATTCGGGATCAACGCCACCGCGATCGGCGCGCTGGGCTCGGCCTGGGCGCTGACCTACGGGATTGCCCAGTTGCCATCAGGCTATTTGCTCGATCGGATCGGCCCGAAATTCCTGGTGGGCGCGGCCATGGTGGCGTGGTCGCTGTGCCAGGCGGCCGGCGGAATCGCCAGCACTTATTTCCTGCTGATGCTGTCGAGGATCGGGCTCGGCGCCACCGAGGCTCCGTGCTTCCCCTCGGCGACGCGATCGGTCAGCGATTGGTTCGACGTCAAGGACCGCGGGACACCCAGCGGCGTTTATACGTCCGGCGCCTATATCGGCCCGACGCTCGCGCCGCCGATCCTGACCGGGCTGATGCTGGCCTTCAATTGGCGGGTGATGTTCATCGTCATGGGGCTGGCCGGAGTCGCCGCTGCCGTCCTCTGGTTCCTGATCTACCGCGACCCCAGGGCGCAGGTGCTGGGTCCGCAGGACGAAGAATACCTGCGGCCGAACCGCGAGGCCAAATCTTCGGTTTCGCTCCGCCAGTGGACATCGCTGTTCCGGTTCCGTGCGATGTGGGTGCTGATGCTGGGCGCGTTCTGCACCGGCTACATCACCTGGATGTATCAGACGTGGCTGCCGGCCTATCTGGAAATGCAGCAGCACATCAGTATCGCCAAGACCGGGTTCCTGGCTTCGGTGCCGTTGATCTGCGCGTTCTTCGGCGCGCTGTGCGGGGGCTACGTGTCGGATCGGCTGGTCAAACGCGGCATGGACCTGATCGCCAGCCGCCGCACGCCGTTGATCCTCGGATTGCTCGGCTCGGCCTTGTTCACCGGGTTGGCGGCGATGGCCACCGGCGCCGGCACCGCGATCGCCTGCATCGCGATCTCGATGTTCTTCATGCAGTTCGGCATCACCTGCAAATGGATTTTGGTGACCGCGGTGACACCGCAGGCCTATTGCGCGTCCGCCGCCAGCAACCAGAACTTTGCGGGTTTCCTGGGCGGTACGCTGTCACCGATCCTGACCGGTTTTATCGTGGACGTGACCGGCTCGTTCGTCGTCGCGTTGGCGATCGGCGCGGTCATTACCTTGATCGGCGCGGCGTTGTTCCAGTTCGCGATGACGACGGTGATCGACGAGGTCGAGTTGGAGAAATTCGCGACTGCACCTGCTTGATCGCGCGGCGCGGTGCGGCACGCCGCCGCCTGCACGTCATGGCCGGGCTTCCGCACGTCATGGCCGGGCTTGACCCGGCCATCTGTCGCGGCACCCTCTCGCGGCAGAGTGCCCCCATAGATGGCCGGGTCAAGCCCGGCCATGACGTGCGGGCGGCCGACGCCGTTACGAAAACGACTCGGTCATCGCTGAATAGACCAGCGTGCGCAGATCGCGACGCAGTGTCAGCCGCACGTCGCTGCCCATGACCTGCGTCATGAACACCACCGTCAGTTCTTCCTTCGGATCGATCCAGAACGCCGTGGAAGCCGCGCCGCCCCAGAAATATTCGCCCAGCGTGCCGGGCACGCGCGTCTTGGCAACGTTGATGTTCACCCCGCAACCGATCGAGAAGCCGACGCCCGCATAGCCGGCTTCGCTGAACAGGCCGGGCGGCGCCATGTCGGCGAGTTCCTGATTGTTGGGCAAG
>DATHNI010000358.1:0-23813 GCA_035486135.1 Acetobacteraceae bacterium | reverse complement strand
AATCCGGGTTCTCCGAAAGGAAGCCATAGCCCGGATGGATCGCCTGCGCGCCCGATGTCCGTGCGGCGGCGATGATGCGGGCAATGTCGAGATAGCTCTCGCGCGCCGGCGCCGGACCGATGCGCAGGGCGCGATCGGCGGCTCTCACGTGCAGCGCGTTGGCATCGGCATCGGAGAAGACCGCGATCGTCTCGATGCCGAGGCGCTTCGCGGTGCGGGCGATGCGGCAGGCGATCTCGCCGCGGTTGGCGATCAGGAGGGTGCGAAACATGCGGGGTCCGTGCGATCCGTTTCGACTTCAAGCAGATTCACCACAAAGACACGAAGGCACAAAGTTTGAATGAACTTCGTGCCTTCGTGTCTTTGTGGTGAATCCATTTGCTTTGTCACATGCGGAACACGCCGAAACGCGTGTCTCCCACTGGGGCGTTCAACGCGGCCGACAGCGACAGGCCCAGCACGCGGCTTGTGTCGGCCGGATCGATCACGCCGTCGTCCCACAACCGGGCCGTCGCATAGTAGGGATGCCCCTGCGTCTCGTATTGCGCGCGGATCGGCGCCTTGAACTTTTCCTCGTCCTCCGCCGAGCCCTCCCCTGCCCCGCGCCGTACCGTTGCCAGCACGCCCGCCGCTTGTTCTCCCCCCATCACCGAGATGCGCGCGTTCGGCCACAGGAACAGGAAACGTGGATCGTAGGCGCGGCCGCACATGCCGTAATTGCCGGCGCCGTAGCTGCCGCCGATGATCACCGTCAGCTTGGGCACCGCGGTGGTGGAGACGGCGGTCACCAACTTGGCGCCATCCTTGGCGATGCCGCCCGCCTCGTATTTGCGTCCCACCATGAAGCCGGTGATGTTCTGCAGGAACACCAGCGGGATGCCGCGCTGACTGCACAGCTCGATGAAATGCGCCCCCTTCAAGGATGATTCGGAAAACAGGATGCCGTTGTTCGCCAGGATGCCGACCGGATAGCCGTGCAGATGCGCGAAGCCGCAGACCAGCGTGGTGCCGTACAGCTTCTTGAATTCGTCGAACTCGCTGGCGTCCACGATGCGGGCGATCACCTCGCGCACATCGTATGGCGCGCGCAAATCCGCCGGCACCACGCCATGCAATTCCGCCGGGTCGTAGCGCGGCGGGGCCGGTGGACGCAGCGTGACGCCGGGGCGCTTCGCGTGGTTCAGTCCGCCGACGATGCGCCGGCACAGCGCCAGGGCGTGGCGATCGTCGTGCGCGTAGTGGTCCACCACACCGGAGGTGCGCGCGTGCACGTCGGCACCGCCGAGATCTTCCGCGGTCACCACCTCGCCGGTCGCCGCCTGCACCAGCGGTGGGCCGCCGAGAAAGATCGTGCCCTGTTTGCGCACGATGATGCTCTCGTCGCTCATCGCCGGGACGTAGGCGCCCCCGGCGGTGCAGGAGCCCATCACGACGGCGATCTGCGGAATGCCGGCCGCGGACAGATTGGCCTGGTTGAAGAAGATGCGGCCGAAGTGCTCTCTGTCCGGGAAGATCTCGTCCTGCATCGGGAGAAAAGCGCCGCCGGAATCCACCAGGTAGATGCAGGGCAGACGGTTGGCGCGGGCGATCTCCTGCGCACGCAGGTGCTTTTTCACGGTGATCGGAAAATACGTGCCGCCCTTCACCGTGGCATCGTTCGCCACGATGACGCATTCGCGGCCGGCGACGCTGCCGATGCCGGTGACGATGCCGGCGCTGGGGACCTCGCCATTGTACAGACCGAACGCGGCGAGTTGCGACAGTTCCAGGAACGGCGAGCCGGGATCGATCAGGCCCGCAACGCGTTCGCGGGGGAGAAGTTTGCCGCGCGACCGATGGCGCTGCCGGGCTGTCTCACCGCCACCTTGCGCGACGGTGGCGACCTTGGCGCGCAGGTCATCGACCAGGCCGCGCATGGTCGCTGCGTTCCCGGCGAAGTCGGCAGATCGCGGGTCGATGTCGGAGCGAAGGATCATACGCGCAGTGCCCGCGGCGCCGGTGCAGAACGCGGTAAGCAAGCAAGAATTTGGAACCACAGATGCACACAGATGCACGCCGATGGGCCTGAGTTTGTTCGCAGCCTTGTGCGCGCGCGTCGCGATGATCGATGGTTCGCACCGACAGATGGACTGGCACGAACCCATCGGCGTGGATCTGTGTGCATCTGCGGTTGAATGCTTCTTTGCTTCATGCGGTTTCCGAGAACAGCTCGCGGCCGATCAGCATGCGGCGGATTTCGCTGGTGCCGGCGCCGATCTCGTACAATTTGGCATCGCGCAGCAGGCGCCCCGTCGGATAGTCGTTGATGTAGCCGTTGCCGCCCAGCGCCTGGATCGCCTCCAATGCCATCCACGTTGCTTTCTCCGCCGCGTACAGGATGGCGCCGGCGGCGTCCTTGCGCGTCGGGCCGCCGCGGTCGCACGCCTTGGCCACCGCGTACACATACGCCTTGCACGCATTCATCGTGGTGTACATGTCGGCGAGCTTGCCCTGCATGAGCTGGAACTCGCCGATCGCCTGGCCGAACTGCTTCCTCTCGTGCACATAGGGCACCACCGCATCCATGCAGGCCTGCATGATGCCGATCGGGCCGGCGGCCAGCACGGCGCGTTCATAGTCCAGCCCGCTCATCAGCACGCGCACGCCTTCATCGACGCGGCCGAGCACGTTCTCCTCCGGCACTTCGCAGTCCTGGAACACCAGCTCGCACGTGTTGGAACCGCGCATGCCCAGCTTGTCCAGCTTCTGCGCCGTGGAGAACCCCGGAAAGCCTTTCTCGATCAGGAACGCGGATATGCCGCGCGGACCGGCGTCCGGCGTCGTCTTGGCATAGACCACCAGTACGTCCGCGTCCGGGCCATTGGTGATCCACATTTTGCTGCCGTTCAGCACGAACCGGTCGCCGCGCTTCTCCGCCCTTGTGCGCATGCCCACCACATCCGACCCGGCGCCCGGCTCGCTCATCGCCAGGGCGCCGACATGGTCTCCCGCGATCAGGCGAGGCAAATAGCGCCGCTTCTGCGCCTCGGTGCCGTTGCGGCGGATCTGGTTGACGCACAGGTTCGAATGCGCGCCGTACGACAGGCCCACGGATGCCGAGGCGCGGGAAATCTCCTCCATCGCCACGACGTGCTCCAGATAACCCATGCCGGCGCCGCCGTAGTCTTCTTCGACCGTGACCCCCAGCACGCCGAGGTCGCCGAACTTGCGCCAAAGGTCCATCGGGAAGGCATTGTCGCGGTCGATGGTGGCGGCGCGCGGGGCGATCTCGGCGGCGGCGAAGGCCTCGACCTGACCGCGCAGCATGTCGGCGGTTTCGCCGAGGTCGAAATCCAGCCCGGGCAGGCGGTTGGGGATCGCAGGCATCGGCAATCCTTCGATATCGAACGATCTATCCCCGGAGGATGACGCATTGGCGGGCTGGCGCCAAGGGGGGCATTGCGGCCAGGGGGCGTTGCGGCCAAGGGTGCCAGAGCAAGGTTATCGTTGGTAAAATCCGGCCCCGGGGCAGCCTCGCCGCTGTGGACGCCGGCCGGCGCCGGAGGTTCTTGACCAACCGGCCCCGGATGAGCATGTTGCCGCCCTTGCGAGGTATCAGGCCATGGCGAAGTCAAACGTTGTTCAGATCAAGCTGGTATCCAGCGCCGACACCGGTTTCTTCTATGTCACCAAGAAGAATGCCCGGTCCACGACGACCAAGCTGGAGCTGAAGAAATACGATCCGGTCGTGCGCAAGCACGTCGCGTTCAAGGAAGCCAAGATCAAGTGACGTGGTCCGGGTGGGGGGCCATCCCCACCCGATTGCGGCCGCTCCGCTTCGCGTCATACAGCGCAAGATCGGCGGCGCGCAGCAGCGTTTCCGGCGTCATCGTGGCGTCCGCCGTCCAGGCAATGCCGATGCTGATCGTCAGACGGCAACGCTGACCCGGCCCTGGCTCGAAGCCCAGCCCCTCGACGGCGGCACGTAGCCGCTCGGCGGCCGTCGCGGCGTCGTCGCCACCGGCGGCCGGCATCACCACGACGAACTCCTCACCGCCGTAGCGCGCCAGCGAATCGAATACCCTGGTGTTGTCGCGCAGCGTCGCGGCGATGGCGTGCAAAGCCCGGTCCCCGGCCGCGTGGCCGTAGTCGTCGTTCACCGTCTTGAAATGGTCGACGTCGATCATCAGCACCGCCAGTTCGCGCGCCTGCTTGCCCTCCATCAGGTTGCGCAGGTGCCGCATGAGATAGCGGTGGTTGTAGAGGCCGGTCAGCGGGTCGGTCATCGCCAGTTCCAGCGCCGTGCCGATATCGGCGCGCAGCCGGTCCTGGTAGAATTTGCGGCGGATCTGGTTGCGGGCGCGGGCGCGCAGCTCGTTCTCATCGACCGGCAGCAGCAGCCAGTCGTTGGCGCCAAGGTCGAAGCCTCGCAGCAGCCGGTCGCGCTCCTCCGGCTCGGCGACCAGCAGCATCGGGATCTCGTGCGTGGCATCCGCGGCGCGCAGTGAGGAGGCGAGCTTCAGCGGATCCTCCTCGGCCAGCGACAGGCTGAGGACGATCAGGTCGAACGGAATGGCGGCGGAGAGCGTCATTGCCTCGGCCTGGCTGCGGGCCCGGCCGGGAATCACGCCCTCGCGGGCCAGCGCGTCCTGGATGGTCTGGGCGCTGATGTCCCAGTCGTCGACCACCAGGGCGCGGGCGCCGGCGACGGATGGGATGGTGGGACGTTCGGCGGCGAGGCCGAGGGCACGCGCGGTTTCCCCGCGGGCGCGCCATTCGTCGAGCAAGCGTTTCAGCCGCACCAGGCTCTTCACCCGGGCCATCAGGGTTTCGTATTCGACCGGCTTGGTCAGGAAGTCGTCGGCGCCGGCGTCGAGGCCGCGCAACCGCTCGCCTGGTTCGCCGAGCGCGGTGACCATGACGACCGGAATGTGCAGGGTGGCGGGATTGTCCTTCAGGCGCTGGCAGCACTCGAAGCCGTCCATGCCCGGCATCATCACATCGAGCAGGATGAGGTCCGGCTGCCAGTCCTGCGCGGTGGTGAGGGCGTCGAAGCCGTTCTTGACGCTGGCGACCTGGTAGTATTCGGCCGACAGCTTCGCCTCCAACAGGCGCGTATTGGCCGGCACGTCATCGACGATCAGGATTCGGGCGGTCATCGGCGACGGTCTTCCTGGCCTCGTGCGGTTCGCTATCGGCGGGAACTGCATATCCCAGGAGAACTTAACGCAGGGTTGCGGTTCACGGAAGCGGCACCTGCGAACGCGCAGGCCAATCGGGTGAAGGAAGCAAGGCCAGGGGCCTTGCCCCATGGCCGTCAGGATTAGGCGGCGCGGCGCGAAAGAACTCCCCCTCCCCCTTGTGGGAGGGGGTTGGGGGGAGGGGTCGTGCGCGCAACATCTTCGCGGCGTGACCCCTCCCCCCTGCCCCCTCCCTCAAGGGGAGGGGGAGCATTCTTCCCCCGCGCAGTCTTATCCTGACGCCTATGGGGCAAAGCCCCTGGCCTTGCTTTCACCAGATCACCCAGTCTGCCCTGCGCGACTGAGGCGGCCTGGCCGCCGCCGATTTCCCTCGCCCAGACATCAGGCGCTACACACAGACCTCAGGCGGGGCGGCTTCCGCCACAAATGTGGACGGACAATGCTGGACCGGCTGGCGCCTTTCGGCTTCGTGTTGCTGTGGAGTTCGTCGTTCATCGCCGCCCGCGTGGGGCTGCGCCACCTGACCCCGCTGCTGTTCGTCGCGGTGCGCATGTGCGTGTGCGCGGCGGTCCTGGTGGCCGCCATGCTGATACTGCGGCGCCCATGGCAGGCGTTGCGCGGCGTCTGGCTGCATTGCGCGGTCGCCGGCGTGCTGATGAACGCGGCGCTGCTATGCGTCGCCCATGTCGCCATGACCCGCGTGCCGGCGGCGCCGATCGCGCTGATCCAGACACTCAACCCGCTGCTGACGGCCGCGCTGGCCTGGCCAGTGCTGGGCGAGAAGCTGCGGCCGGTCCAGTGGCTCGGGCTGCTGCTGGGGGCAACCGGCGTGGTGATCATTGTCGGGATGGCGGCGCTGCACAGCCGGGTGGAACTGCGCCTGCTGCTGCTGAACGTGCTGGGCGTGTTCGCGCTGTGCGGCGGCACGCTGTATTTTGGCCGGTTCTGTCGTGGCGTGCCGCTGCTGGAGGGCACCACGGTGCAGTTCATCGCCTCGGCCGTCGCGTGCCTGGCGGCGATGGCGGTGTTCGAAACGCCGCACGCGGACTGGACGGCGGGTGCGGTCGCCTCGGTGGCCTGGAACGCGGCGTTCGTGTCACTCGGCGGGATGGTGCTGTACTTCGTCATGCTGCGGCGAGGCACCGCGGCGCGGGCAACGGCGAATTTCTACCTGATGCCCGGGACAGCGGCGCTGATGGCCTGGGCGCTGCTGGGCGAGTCGCTGGCGCCGCTGGCCGTGGCGGGGCTGGCGGTCTCCTCCGTGGGATGCTGGCTGATGAGCAGCCGGCGGTGAAGCGGCGGGCTCCGTTAAGGATTTGGTAGGGTTTCTGTGTTAGTTTTGCTTACTCCGCAGCGGCGCCGTTCGCGCCGTCCGCCGCTAGCCGAACCGGGAGGAACCCTCGACATGGCACTACACGCATTGGCAGGCAGCGAACGGCGGCCGGTGCCGGGCGCGCGGTCCATTGGACCGGCCGACCCGGCAGAGCAACTGGAGGTCAGTGTCATCCTGCGTCAGGCCTCGGCCGAGGTCCTGCGTGAGAAGGTGCGGAAACTGGCCGCCGGCGATTGTTCGGAAACCCGGGTCGAGCGGGAGGATTTCGCCGGACAGTTTGGCGCCCTGCCGGAAGACATCGCGGCGGTAGGGACGTTTGCCGCGGCGCATGGCCTGGCGGTGACCGAGGCGGACCCGGCGCGCCGCACCATCGTGCTGCGCGGCACGGTCGCCGCGTTCAATGACGCCTTCGGGGTGGATCTGCAGCGGTTCGACCACGCAGAAGGCGGGTACCGTGGCCGGACCGGCCCGGTGCATCTGCCCGATTGCCTGAAGGACGCGGTCGAGGCAGTGCTGGGGCTGGACAATCGGCCGGCCGCCAGGTCGCGCATCCGCCGCCGCCCCGCGGACAACACCATGCAGCCACATGACAGCGCTGGAGCCGCGGCATCTTTCAGCCCGGCCGTTCTCGCCTCGCTGTACGGTTTCCCACCCGGCGACGGCCGCGGCACATGCGTCGCCATCATCGAACTGGGCGGCGGCTACCGTATCGCCGATCTGCAGGCCTACTTTGCCGCGATGGGGATCAGCCCCTGGCCCGACATCAGCACCGTTTCTGTGGATCACGGCATGAACCTGCCGACCGGCGACGCCAGCGGACCGGACGGCGAGGTGATGCTCGACATCGAGGTGGTCGGCGCCGTCGCCCCCGCCGCGAAGATCGTGGTGTATTTCGCGCCGAACACCGATGCCGGGTTCCTCGACGCGATCACCACGGCGGCGCACGACACGGCGAACCGGCCGTCGGTCATCTCGATCAGTTGGGGCTGCCCCGAGTCAGCCTGGACGCCACAAGCGATGACGGCGTTCGACAGCGCGTTGCAGTCCGCCGCGGCGATGGGCATCAGCGTCTGCGTCGCCTCGGGGGACAACGGCTCTGGCGACGGAGCGGATGACGGGGCGGATCACGTGGACTTTCCGGCCTCCAGCCCGCACGTGCTGGCGTGCGGCGGCACCAGCGTGCAGGCAGCCAACCTCGCGCTATCCAGTGAAGTGGCGTGGAACGACGGTGGCAACGGGGGCGCCGGCGGCGGCGGGGTCAGCTTCTTCTTCCCCCTTCCGGCGTGGCAGGCAGGACTGACCGTGCTCAAGGCCGGCCAGTCCGGGCCACTGACCATGCGCGGCGTGCCGGACGTGAGTGGCAATGCCGACCCGGAGACCGGCTACGACGTGCGCATCGACGGCACCGAGGCCGTGCTGGGCGGCACCAGTGCCGTCGCGCCGCTCTGGGCCGGCCTGCTCGCCCGCATCAACGCCGCGAAAGGCGGGTCGGTGGGGTTCATCAATCCGTCGCTCTACCGCAGGCCGGCCGCGATGCGCGATGTCACCCAGGGGAGCAACGGCGACTTCGCCGCCGCCGTCGGCTGGGATGCGTGCACCGGACTTGGCAGCCCCAACGGTTTCGCGCTGGCGGTGCTGCTGGAGGCGCCTGCGGGCTGAGGAGATTACACTCCCGCGTCGCGAGAAGCGTGCGGGCGGCGGCTCCCTGTCTCCGCCTGCGGCCCGAGCGTTTCGAGCCCGACCGCGATTATGTCTCCCCCCGGTGTCATTGCGAGGCGCGGAGCGTCGCAGCAATCCCCGCCTGACGAGCGTTCCTCGGCTCGTCAGGGGGGATTGCTGCGGCGCTCCGCGCCTCGCAATGACACCGGGGGCGGGGAGGAGCGGCGTGAGCGCGCTCCGCCGATAGTTGGTGCTACAAGCCCGGACTCGGCCGGCGGTCAGCGCACCGCGAACTGCGTCTTGCCGAACATCACGTCGCGCTCGGCGTCGGTCACCGAGCCCTTGCGCTGGTGGTCCCCCAGCACCGCAACACCACGCTGCACCGCCGGCCGCTCGGCGATGGCGTCGTGCCAGCGCCTGAGGTGCGGGTAGTTGGCAAGGTCGATGCCGCGACGCTCGGGATTGCGGATCCAGGGGAAGGTGATGATGTCCGCCATGCTGTATTCGTCGCCGGCGAGCCAGGTGACCTCCGCCAGGCGCTTGTCGAGCACGCGGTGCAGCCGTGCCACTTCGTTGGTGTAGCGGTCGATGGCGTAGGGAATCTTCTCCACCGCGTAATTGGCGAAGTGGTTGAACTGGCCGAACATCGGACCGACGCCGCCCATCTGGAACATCATCCATTCCAGGCACTTGTAGCGGCCGACCGGATCCTTGGGGATGAGTTTGCCGCCGGTCTTCTCCGACAGGTAGATCATGATCGCGGCGGATTCGAACAGCGTGAGCGGCTTGCCGCCAGGACCGTCGGGATCGACGATCGCCGGGATGCGATGGTTGGGCGTGATCTTGAGGAAGTCTGGCTTGAACTGGTCGCCCTTGCCGATGTTGATCGGGATGACCTTGTAGGGAAGCTCCAGCTCTTCCAGCGCGATGTGGACTTTGTGGCCGTTCGGAGTAGGCCAGCTCCAGACTTCGATCATCGTGATTCCTCCTTGTTGGTTGGTGGATGCTTTACGCACGGCTCCACTGGCGGTTCAGCAGCAGGGCGGTCAGGAAGACTGCGCCGTTCGGACTGGCGCGGATGCGGGGCCAGTCGTCGAAGGCTATCTGGACACCGGCGATCATCTTGAGCACTTCAAAACGCGAAAAGCTCTGGCTCATGTCATAATCGGCAGCATGGCGTTCGTCCTGCAACTCGAGAAATCGAATTGCGATCGAGATCATGCCAGGGTCGAGCGGCAGCAACAGGAGGGACCGCACCTGCTCAGAAAGCCCGGTACGGCCGGCAAACTGCCGACACAGCACCTTCATGTCCGCATGATTGAATGCACGCCGGACCTGCGCCCGCAAACCACTTGGCCGTGGGGGAGTGGCCAGCTTGGCACTTTCGGCCGCAAGAAAATGAAACAGCGCGTAATAGGATGCCGACACAGCACGCCGCAGGCTGGCCTGCCGTGGCCGGGTCGGTTCGCGTGTCGCAAGATGCCTTGCCTGCTCCAACAGGTCGTGATGCAGTGTCATTGCACCGCATCAAGCCCGCGACGGTTGCACGGCACGCAATCGGACAAAGGGCCAGTGCATCAATTCGGCATCGAGCAATGCACCGGTGACTTCGTCCGTGAAGCGGCGAACCCGCTCCACCTTCTCGTCTGACGGCCGTAGATCGTCGTCGACCAGGAACCAGACCCGCACCGCCGGGTCACCCTCCCAGTCCGAGCCGAACTCGACGTCGTAGCCCTTCACATCCTCCGGCCACGGCACAGCATCGACGATCCGGCGGATCGTCGCGTCCTCCTGTTCCCGTATGCGCCGAGCCAGCATGGGGTCACCTGCCGTGGTCCGTCTGTCACGCCACCCTATCTGAGGTCACGCATTATATGAGGTTAGGCATTCCCCGCCAGATGATCGATCGCCGCCTGCACGCCGCCCGGCTTGTGCGGAATGCCCGCCACGCGCAGCCCCATCTCCACCCCGCCCAGCGTGCCGATCAGTTGCAGGTCGCCGAAATCGCCCAGGTGGCCGATGCGAAACACCTGGTCCTTCAGGATCCCGAGCCCGTTGCCCAGGCTCATGTTGTATTTCTCCAGGATCGTGGCGCGCAGCGCATCGGCGCTGTGGCCCTCCGGCACGCGCACCGCGGTCAGCGACGATGAATAGTGGCGCGGATCGGCGCACTGCACCTCCAGCCCCCAGGTCCGCACCGCGCGGCGTGTCGCCTCGGCGTGACGGTCGTGGCGGGCGAACACGTTGGCCAGACCTTCCTCGCGCAGCAGCTTCACCGCCTCGTTCAGACCGAACAGCAGATTGGTGCCGGGGGTGTAGGGGAAATAGCCGGTCTTGTTCGCCTCCAGCATCGGCCGCCAGTCCCAGTAGCTACGCGGCAGCTTCGCGCTGTCCGCCGCCTTCAGCGCCTTCGCGCTGACCGCGTTGAACGACAAACCCGGAGGCAGCATCAGCCCCTTCTGCGAACCGGCCACCGTGACATCGACCCCCCACTCGTCGTGCCGGTAGTCCATCGAGGCGAGCGACGAAATCGTGTCCACCAGCAGCAGCGCCGGATGCTTCGCCGCATCCATCGCCGCGCGCACCTCGTCGATGCGGCTGGTGCAGCCGGTGGAGGTCTCGTTGTGCACCACACACACCGCCTTGATGCGATGCCCGCGATCATCGGCCAGCGCGGCGCCCAGCGCGTCGACATCGGCGCCGCGCCGCCAGTCGGTGTCGATGAACACCGGGTTGAGCTGCAGCCGCTCCGCCATTTCCTTCCACAGCGTGGCGAACCACCCGGTGCGGCACATCAGCACCGTGTCGCCGGGCGACAGCGTGTTGGTCAGCGCGGCTTCCCAGGCGCCGGTGCCGGAGGCGGGATAGATCACCACCGGCGCCGTGGTCTGGAAGACTGCCTTGAGGTTCTCCAGAAGTTCTCGTCCCATGCGGCCGAATTCGGGGCCGCGATGGTCGATGGTGGGATTGTCGATCGCGCGCAGCACACGGTCCGGCACATTGGTCGGGCCGGGGATCTGCAGGAAATGCCGGCCGGCGTGGCGGGACTGGCTCATGGTGCGATGCTCTCCACTCGTAAGGACGCGGCAGATTGCCGCCGTTGGACCTGATTGCCAAACGGCGCCTGCCACGCTGCTGCGAATTTGGGGTCCAGGGCGGCCATTCCAAGCACATTCGACCAGCGGCACCGGCCAACGCGGCCCTCCAGACTAACCATATGGACAACTTCTCATCCGCTCGTCAGGCAGCATGCGCGATACGAATTGAAAATTGGTTAACCGACGTTCAGTTCGGGCGGCCGCGGACCGTGCTCCGGTCATGACGGTCAAGGCCGGCCATGACGGTTGGCACGGTGGGTGCGGCCAGTTCGAGAGCTTAGGGTCCGTTGGGGAACAATCGAATCGATTGGAGACGGGTCACAGCTCCCTGTGTCATGGCCGGGCTTGACCCGGCCACCCACGACTTTGCTGCTGGCAGCAAGAAAAGACGTGGGTGGCCGGGCCAAGCCCGGCCACGACACAGGGCTTTGCGGCGAGGCTGGTTGAAGCAGTTATATCGCATCGGCCCCTTAGTCTTTCGGGCGATTGCCATACCCGCGCGCCTGGGCAAGCCGGAATTCTGTTTGAAAGCGGCTCGATCGGCCGCGTGGGCGCCAATTGGTTTGCTGGTGCGCACCGTTGCGGTGCCACCGCGACGTGCTGCTTCACCTCGCGAATGGACCCGGGATGCACTGCGAATGGGCGCGTGGCAGTCACCAGGGCCGTTGGTATCACTTGTGTGATAACCCCCCGCGGAGGTCGCCCCCTTTCCGTCCGGCAGCACGCGTTAGTTACGGGGCAGCACGATAAATTGCAAGTGCATAAATGCCAATTGCAAAATTGTGCATTCAGCAAATACCTACGATGCCCTTATGATTTTATAATGGCAGTCTCGAACTCTGTCGATCTGCGGAAACGGGAGGACAACATGAGCGGCACCTTGATCACGACCATCAACATCCCCGCCGGCCAGACCATGCGCGGCGTCTACGACACCGAGTCCGGTGAGACGAACACAGTGAACGGCCCGGGGAACTTCGCGCCAAGCTCGTACACTGACAACGGCACGAGCATCGTCAATGCCAGGGTTATCGGCCACGCGATCTTCGCCGACGGCCTGGGAGCGAATCTCGAATTTGCTGGCTATGTTGGCTCCGGCGTGAGTGCGTACCTCAACCTCAACAGCACGATCGTCATAGACTCGCCGAAAGAATTCCACGGCACCATCGGGGACATGGAGCAAACGATTCCCAGGGAAGGGCCATTCGGCGAGTATGTCGAGCTGAAGGGACTGGCTTCAGCCACGGGGTACACACTCTCAGCCAATGATCTCACTCTGACAATCCTGGGGCCTGGCCATTCGGTCCTTGATCGTCTCCATATGACGACTGAATTTGGCGAGGGGCTCGCGTCCGCGACGGGTGCGGTAAACCTCGACGGAGGCAATGTTTATCTCGCATTCGGCTACGGCATTTATCGTGAGCCAGGCGGGACCGGGGCGGAAACCCCGCTTCCCAAGGTGTAATATTACATTACACGCCGCGGAACACCGGCCGCCGCTTCTCCATGAAGGCGCGGCGGCCCTCGATGAAGTCCTGGCTCTCGAAGCACGCTTTCACAAGCCGGTCGCTTAGCGCGAGGTCGGCGGCGGCGCCTTTCACCAGTTCGCCGACCGTGCGCTTCAACGCATTGATCGTCATCGGCGCGTTGTCGGCGATCGTCGCGCAGTAGCCGCGCACATACGCCTCCAGCTCCGCCACCGGCAGCACACGGTTCACCAGGCCCATCATCTGCGCCTCGGCCGCAGTGAAATGCCGCGCCGTGAAGAAGATCTCCTTGGTGTAAGCCGGACCCACGAGGTCCATCAGCTTCTTCACGCCCTTGTGCCCATAGCCGAGTCCTAGCCGCACCGCCGGAATCCCAAACTTCGCACTGTCCGCGGCAATCCGCAGGTCGCAGCACACCGCGATGGCAACACCGCCCCCAATGCAATACCCATGAATCATCGCAATCGTCGGCTTCGAGCATTCATAAAGCCTGGTGCTCGCCGTCTCGAGCGCCCGGTCGTATTGCGCATTACTCTCCGCCGACGACCGCGTCTTTTCGAACTGCGAGATGTCCGCGCCGGCAACAAAGGCCGCCTTGCCTGCCCCGTGCAGCACGACCACGCGCACCGCCGGGTCGTTCTCGAACCGGTCGAGGATGGTGGGGATCGCCTCCCACATCTCCAGCGACACGGCATTGCGCCGCGCCGGATTGTTGAAGGTCATCCAGCCGATCGGCCCCTCGATGCGGGCCAGCATCTTGTCTGTGGGCAGGCTGATCATCGGGGCATCGTTCATGCGGCTGCTCCTTCCGGGCCCGGAATGCGCGCGACGCTGCGCGGATCGATCTCCAACCAGACGCTCTCGTCCGCATCATACACTTCGCCGGGCGCGGCGATAACGCGCAGCCGCAAATCGGACTCCGGCGGACGCACCACGTATTCCCAATATTCGCCGAGATAGGCGCGCTCGGCGATGCGGCCCTGCACCCACCAGCCGCCATTGACCGGCGCGGCCGGCGCACCGCGATGGATGACGATGTTCTGCGGCCGCACCGAAAAGCTGGCATCGCGGGTCAGGCTGGCCGCGTCCGGCGCCAGTTCCGCCCGCACGGTGAAGCCGGGAAAGGCGATGCTGCCGCCGTCCAGCGTGCCGTCGAGGAAATTCGTTCGCCCGATGAATCCGGCAACGAACCGGGTCTTCGGGCGGGTGTACATGGACACCGGATCGTCAACTTGCTCGATCCGCCCGTGGTTCATCACCACGATGCGGTCGGACGTCACCATCGCCTCCGCCTGGTCATGCGTGACATAGACCGTAGTGATGCGGAACGCATCGTGCAGCCGGCGAATTTCGCTGCGCATCTCCTCGCGCAGATTGGCGTCGAGGTTGGACAGCGGCTCGTCGAGCAGCAGCACTTCGGGTTCGATGACGATGGCACGCGCCAGGGCGACACGCTGCTGCTGGCCACCGGAGAGCTCGGCCGGATAACGGTCCTTCAAATGTTTCAGCCGCACCACGTCGAGGATGCGATCCAGCCGCTCGTTGGTCTCCGCGCTGCCCAGCTTGCGCAGCTTCAACCCGAACGCGACGTTCTGGCCCACCGTCATGTTCGGCCAGATCGCGTAGCTTTGGAAGATCATCGACATGCCACGCTTTTCCGGCGGCACCACCTGGGTCGGCGAGGACAGCAGCGCTCCATTCATCTCGATGCGCCCGGCGGTCGGCTTGATGAAGCCGGCGATCATCCGCAGCGTCGTCGTCTTGCCGCAGCCCGACGGCCCCAGCAGCGACACGAACTCGCCCGGCTGCAACGACAGCGAGACGTCCTGCACCGCCACCGCGCTGCCGAAATTCTTGCCAAGGCCGATCAGCGCAAGTTTGGTCATTCGCGGTCCCGTCGCAACATGAAGTCCCGTCCCAGCAAGCTGGTGGCGATCCCGACGATCAGCAAGGTCGATGCCAGCAGCATGAAACCCAGCGCAGCCAGGGTTTCGAAATTACCCTCCTCGCTCATGTCCATCAGCATCACTGACATGGTCCGCGTCTTCGGTCCATACAGGAACATCGCGGTGGACAATTCGCGCGTCGCCGGAATGAACACCAGCAGCCACGCGCCGATCAGGCTGCGCTGCATCAGCGGCACCAGCACGCGGCGGATCGCCAGCAAGCGCCCGCCGCCGAGGATACGCACCGCGTCTTCCATCTCGGGGTTGATGCTGCGGATTGCGGCGTGGGCGTTGGCGTAGCCGATCGGCAGGAAGCGCGTGGCGAACGCCAGGATCAGGATGGTCGCGGTGCCGTACAAGGCCAGCGGCGGCGGCGCGTAGGCGGCGTAGAACGCGATCGCCAGCACGATGCCGGGCACCACGAACGGCGCCATGGCGACGAAGCTCAGCACGCCGGCGCCGGGCAGCAGACGGCGGCTGACGATGTAGGCAATCGACAGGGCCAGCGTCATGGCGATGCAAGCGGCGGCGGCGGCGTAGGTGAAGCTGTTGATCACCGACTGGCCGGCGGTTTCATGCTGGAACAGCAGATAGGTGAAATTGTGCAGCGTCAGATTGCTCCAGCTCAGCCCCCTGCCCCACGCTTTTGACAATGCCGCCTGGGCCAGGACGATGTACGGCAGCATGACCGACATCGACAGCACGAACATCGCATAGCCGAACATGACCCAGCGCCACAGGCCGAGTTCGATGGTGCGGCGGTCGCCTCCCTTGCCGGTGAGGGCGATGAAGCCGCGGCGGCGGATGATCAGCCGCTGCAGGCCGAACATCGCCACGGTGATCAACAGCAGCGGCACGGCGTAGGCCGCGGCGACCTCGGCGCGGATCGGCTGGCCGAAGAATTGCAGCAACTGCGTGGTGACGACGTTGAATCGCGCCGGGATGGCGATCAGCGCCGGCGTGCCGAACAATGCGATGGATTCGAGGAAGGTGACGATGGCGCCCGCAAGGATCGCGGGCATCACCATCGGCAGCGTGATGCGGAACGTGGTGCGCAATGTGCCGGCGCCGAGGATGTTGGCGGCGTCCTCCATTTCCGACGACACGACGTCCAGTGCGGCCGAGGTGAAAATGAAGATGTAGGGGAACGAGTAGATCGCGATGTTGAATACCAGGCCGGCGAAGGAATAGATGTTGAACAATCCGTGGTCCGCGCCGGTCAGCGCCATCCACACGCGATTGAGCCAGCCGGAATTGGGACCCGCCAGCAGGATCCAGGCAATCGAGCCGAGATAGGGCGGTGTCACGAACGCGCCCAGCACAAGCAATCGCACCGCGCCCTTCGCCGGCATGTTGGTGCGCGCCACGGCCCAGGCGAGCGGCACGGCGAAGACCAGGCACAGCACTGTCACCCAGAAGCCGAGCGCCAGCGAGTTCCACATGGCGATCAGGTAGCGCTCACGGCCGTACGCGGCTGCGTAGTTCGCGAGCGTGAAGGCGCCGGTGTCGGGGTCTTGCAGGCTAAGCTGCACAAGGCGGAACAGCGGGTTTACCACCAGGAAGAGCAGCGCCACCGCGAGGACGATCCACAGGATGAGCAGCGGTTCGAACGTGCGACGGCGCGTGGCGGCAATGGTTGGCGCGTCGCTGAGTTGGGCCTGGCTCATTCTAGAAAACCTCTCCCGCTGCGCGGGAGAGGTGAAGGCGACGCCCAACAATTGCCGCTTCAGCCAGCACAGGGGCCGCGCCCAACTCGTCATGGCGCGCCCCCGGGTCAAGTGCCCGGGGGCAGGCTCCGGCCCGCCATCCACGACTTGCCTTGGTGCGTGCGGCAAAGTGGTGGATGCCGACCCCGGCCTTCGCTCGGGGCAGGCTCTGCGTCGGCATGACGGGGGAACGGGTCCGCGTGCAACCAATCGATTCGTTCATTGTTGGGCGTCGGCTAAGTGTCATGAAAACGTATCGCGCCATTGCTCGATCACCTCCGGCACACCTTTGGCAATTTCCTCGGTTGTCAGGTGCAGCACCTTCACCTCCGATAACGGCTTGGCACCCGGCTTGGGCGGCACGTCGTCACGCACGGGAGTCTGGAAGTTGTCAGACAACACCTGGGCACATTCCTTGCTCAGCAGCCAGTTCATGTATAGCCGCGCGGCGTTCGGGTGCGGCGCGTTGGCCAGCACGCCGGACGGACCGATGCACAGGACCGACCCGTCGGTGGGATAGATAATCCCCATCGGATTACCCTTCGACGCCGTCAGCAGCGCGGTCGCCAACGGACCCAGCCCGGTGACGCACTCGCCGGCATTGAGCAACGTGATCGGGTCGTTTCCGGAACGTCCGATGCGGGGATTGTTCTTCGCCAGCTTGTCGAAATAGTCCCAGCCGTAGAGCTTGCGCATCTGCACCGTCCACACGCCGACATATCCGGAGAACGCGGGATGGCCGAACGCGACACGGCCTTTCCATTTCGGATCGAGCAGATCGGGCCAGTTCTTCGGTGCCTCCTCCGGTTTCACCTGCTGCGTGTTGACGATGATCAGCATCAGGGTGGAGTGGTTCGGATACCAGTAGCCGTCCTGTCCCAACCCGCGAAACGCGGGCGCCAGTGCAGAGGCATTGTCCGGCGTGTAGTTCGCCAGCGCCTTCTTCTGCATCAGCGCCGGCATGTGGGCGATGTCCGTCGTGCTGAACACGTCGCATTGCGGCGCGCCGTTCTTCATGTCCTGCAACAGCCGTTCGTAGGCGACCTGCCCCGTGGTGCGGATCACCGCGACCTTCACCCCGGGATATTGCGCGGTGAACGCCCGGCCCATGACTTCGGCTGTCTCGCCGTCCACCTGCGCGATGTACCAGGTCAAGGTGGCTTCCTTGCGCGCCGCATCTTCCAGCGCGGCGGTGCCGGCGCGTGCGCCACGCGACAGCAGCGTGGCGGCACCGAGCGTGGCCATGCCGGTGGTCAACCTGCGTCGTGAAATGATCTCGGACATCGTTCCTCCTGGCACCACGTTAAGCAGAGCACGCCGCGGTGACCAGAGGCGTGGGGGGATTTATACTAGCCGCTGAATGCTGACTCACGCGCTGGCCTCCGCGTCATGGCGGGCGTAGGGCCGCCATCTACGACTTCGACGCCCGGATCAACGAAAAATCGTGGATGCCGGGCTGCGCCGGCATGACGCGGAAGGCATTGTCCATGCGTCACTCATGATGCGGCCATGTATCAGCTTCCGAAGGTGTCACGCCATTGCTCGATCACTTCGGGGACGCCCGTGCGGATCTCCTCGACTGTCAGCGGAATGACTTTCTGGGTCTGCAATGGAGGCTCCCCGGGACGGGGCGGCACGTCGACGCGCAATGGCTCGCTTCCGTCGCGGGCAATCAGGCGCGAGTAGCCGTCGCTCAGCAGCCAATCCAGGAACAGCCTGGCGGCGTTCGGATGCGGTGCATTGGCTGGGATCGCCGACGGCCCGAGGCACAACACCAGCCCGTCGGCCGGATGGTTGACACCTATCGGATTGCCCTTGTCCTCGGCGGGATAGGCGCCGCCGGCCGCACCCACGCCGACCAGGCATTCGCCGGCGTTCAACAGGGTGATCGGGTCGCCGGCGGAACGGCCGATGCGCGGGTTGTTGGCGGCGAGCTTCTCGAAAAACTCCCAGCCATACTGCTTCTTCAGTGACAGCGCCCAGACGCCGGTGCAGCCGCTGAAGGCGGGATGGCCGGTCGCTACCCGGCCTTTCCATTTCGGATCCAGCAGGTCGGTCCAGGCCTTGGGCGCTTCGTCCGCTGTGACCTTCTGGTTGTGGTAGATCAGGAAATAGCGGCCGGCGTTCGTGATGTAGTAATAACCGTCGTCGGAAACGCGTTTGAACTCCGGCATCAGGCCGGCGGCATTATCCGGCGTGAACGAAGTCAGCTCATGCCGCTCCTTCAGGACCGGCATGTGCGCGATGTCGGTGGCGCTGAAGATGTCGCATTGCGGCGTGTGGTTCTTGATGTCCATCAGCAGACGCTGGAACGCGACCTGACCAGTGGTGCGGATCACCGACACCGCGATGCCCGGGTGGTCCTTGGTGAAGGCGCGGCCCAGCTCTTCGGACTTTTCCGCATCCGCCTGCGCCATATACCAGGTGACCGAACCTTCCTTGCGCGCCGCTTCTTCCAGGGCGGCGGTGTCCGCGCGCGCGGAACGCGGCAGCAGCGCGGAGGCGCCAAGCGTCGCGAGACCGGACGTCGCCGAGCGCCGCGTTATGAATTCCGCCATCCCGCCTCCTTCCCGCTAACTTCCGAACGTGTCCCGCCATTGCTCTATCACTTCGGGAACGCCCTTGGCGATTTCGTCCACCGAGAGCGCCATCACCGTAACCTGGTCGAGCGGCTTCTGCCCCGATGTCAGCGTCAGGCCCGGATGCACGGGATCGCCATGGTTGGCGACCGACAATTTGGAAAAATCATCGCTCATCAGCCATTCCATGAACAGCCGCGCGGCATTGGGGTGCGGCGCGCTGGCCATCACCGCGGATGGCCCGACACACAACGTTGCGCCGTCGATGGGATACACCGGGACGATCGGATTGCCCTTGTCCACCTGCTGGAAGGCAGTGTTGGCGGGCGCGGGACCGACCAGGCACTCGCCGGCGTTGATCAGCGTCACGGGATCGTTGCCGGAACGGCCGATGCGGGGGTTGTTCTTCGCCAGCTTCTCGAAGAATTCCCACCCGTATTTCTTGCGCAATGCCAGCACCCAGATGCCAGTGCAGCCGGAAAACGCCGGATGGCCGGTGGCGACACGGCCTTTCCATTTCGGATCGAGCAGATCGGGCCAGTTCTTCGGTGCCTCGGCCGCGGACACCTTCTGCGCGTGGTGCACCAGCAGATGCGTGTTGGAGGCGGCGGGATACCAATAACCCGGGTCCTCGACCGGCCGGAACGCCGGCAGCAACGTGGCCGCGCCGGCCGGTGTGTAGTTGGCAAGCTCGTTGCGTTTCCGCAGTTCCGGATATTGCGCGATGTCGGTGCCGCTGAACACGTCGCATTGCGGCGCGTGGTTCTTCAGGTCCTGCAACAGGCGTTCATAGGCGACCTGCCCGGTGGTGCGGATCGAGGCGACGGTGACTCCGGGATATTTCGCGGTGAACGCGCGGCCCATTGCCTCAGCCGTTTCGGTGTCCACCTGGGCAATGTACCAGGTCACGGTGGCTTCCTTGCGAGCAGCTTCATGCAGCGCGGCAATATCCGCGCGCGCGAGGCGCGGCAGCGCCGATGCGAACCCCGCAGCAGCAATGCCGGTCATCAGGTTGCGTCTCGTCATGTGCATCGTTGGGACTTTCGCATTTCTAACGGACGGATCGAGTCTGTTTCTCCCCCTCCCCTTGAGGGAGGGGGTCGAGGGGAGGGGTTCGGTGCGGCACGCACCCCTCCCCCCAACCCCCTCCCTCAAGGGGAGGGGGAGACAAGTAATCGTTCAATTCCCGAACGTATCGCGCCACTGCTCGATTACCTCGGGAATGCCTGTGGCGATCTCTGCTGTGCTCAACGCCATTGATTTGAAGTCGCCGATCCGCCGGGCGCCCTTCATCGGCGCCGCATCGGCACGCACCGGCTCCAGGTGCCATTCGGCGCAGGCCTGCGCGTAGTCGGGACTGAACAACCATTCGAGGTACAGCCGCGCGGCATTCGGATGCGGCGCGGTCGCCAGCACCGCCGAGGGACCGACCGTGATCACGGTGCCATCATCGGGATAGATGAAGCCGACCGGATTGCCCTTGTCCACATTCTGCATCGTCGTGCTTAATGGCCCGGTGCCGACAAGGCACTCTCCGGCGTTCACCAGGGTCAACGGATCGTTACCGGAACGGCCGATGCGCGGGTTATTCTTTGCCAGCTTCTCGAAGAACTCCCAGCCGTGCAGCTTGCGCATCGCCAGCACCCACTGGCCGAAGAAGCCGCTGAACGCGGGATGCGCCAGGCCGATGCGGCCCTGCCATTTCGGATCAAGCAGATCGGTGCAGGCACGCGGCACGTCCTCGGGTTTCACATGCGTGGTGGAATACACCAGGCCCTGAAACGAGGCGGTCGTCGGATAATAGTAGCCAGGCTCTCCAAGTCCCTGGAATGGGGCGGCCAGCGCGCTGGCATTCTCCGCCGCGTAATGCGCCAGGGCATTGCGCCGCTTCAGTTCCGGCATGTGCGCGATGTCGGTGGTGCTGAATACGTCGCATTGCGGCGCGCCGTTCTTCAATTCCTGCGTGATCCGCTGGTAGGCAACCTGCCCGGTCGTGCGGATCACCGCGACGGACACGCCTGGATAGCGCTGGGTGAAGCGCCGGCCCATCGCCTCGGCCGCTTCGCCGCTCATTTGCGCGACGTACCAGGTGAGCGTGCCCTCCTTGCGGGCCGCATCCGCGAGCGCATCGAGATCGGCACGCGCCGTGCGCGGCAGCGCGCCAGCCGTCACGGTCGCGGCGACGCCAGCCATGGTTGCGCGACGTGTGACGCCGATCGCCATCCGCTTCCCCCACTGTCTCGTTGCAGCAACTCTTACGCCGCGAGGGCATGGTCTGGCCAGTGCCCGCTATCGGGCACCACCGCGCGCCGGGCTGCGATCGTCACGAGCGCACCCCCTCGCCCCCCCCGCCGTCATTGCGAGGAGCGACAGCGACAAAGCAAGCTCCTGCCTGACGAGGCGCCTGCGGTTCGTCAGGCAGGAGATTGCTTCGTCGCTGTCGCTCCTCGCAATGACAGGGGGTGGGGCGGGTGGGGTGGTGGTCGCCTCACCCGGCGCGCAAACGCACGCCGGCCTCGGACGCGGGCAACGCACTTCTCGCTCGCGTCAGCAGCCACACCGCGATCAGCGCATTCGCAAAGTTCCACGCCACACCGTTGGCGAATGCCGCGCGATACGATCCGGTCAGGTCGAAGATCCAGCCTGACATCCAGCCGCCCAGCGCCATGCCGAACAGCGTGGCCATGATGACCACGCCGACACGCGCGCCCGCCTCCCTCGCAGGAAAGCATTCGCGCACGATGATAGCGTAGCTCGGCACGATGCCGCCCTGGAACAATCCGAACAACGCCGAGATCACGTATAGCGACGTCAGCCCGTCCATCAGCAGATACAGCATCAGCGCCGTCATCTGCGCGAGCGAGCCCAGCAACAATGTGCCCAACCCGCCGATGCGATCGACGATGAAGCCGGAGCCAACGCGGCTGACGATGCCGCAGGCCAGCATCAACGACAGCATCTGCGCGCCGCGCGCCACGCCATATCCCAGATCACCGCAATAGGCGACGATGTGCACCTGCGGCATCGACATGGCGACGCAACAGCAGACGCCGGCCAGCGCCAGCGCCGCCTGCAATACGGATGGACGCAGTCCCAGCGTGCCAAGTCTTGGTTGCGCCGCCGGCGCCACGCCGCTAACGCCATGCACCGGTGCACGCCGCCGCAACAGCAAAGCCAGCGGCACCATCGTCACCACGCAGAACACGCCGACGCCGACATGCGTCGCACGCCAGCCGACCGTGCCGATGAAATGCTCCAACACGGGCGGCCAGATCGCACCAGCGACGTAGTTGCCGGACGCACAGATCGCCACGGCGATGCCGCGCCGCCGATCGAACCAGTGAGTCACATCGGCGAGCAACGGCACGAAGGTCGCGGCGCAACCGAACATCCCGATCAGCACGCCGTACACCAGGGCGAACTGCCACAGGCTGACAGCGAAACCCGCCGCGACATAACCCAGCAGGAGCGACACCGCGCCACCGATCACCGGCAGCATGATGCCCACCCGGTCCGCCACGCGGCCCAACAGCACGCCGCCGAACGCAAAGCCGATCATGCTCAGCGTGAACGGCAGCGACGCCCCGCTGCGCGCGACGCCGAACTCCGCCTGCACCGCGGGCAGCGCGACGACCACGGACCACATGCCGACGCCGCCGATGGTAGAGAGCAGCAGCGCGATGCCGAGGCGGAACCAGGCGTAGCGGGAGTCGATCAGGGTACCGGGTTCAAGAAACAGGGTGCCTCGTCGGAGAATCAGGGGGCCTCGTTGGAGAAGATGATGGTGCCCGACGCGGCGAACATGCCGCCGACCCCGTGGCAGACGGAAATCTTCGCCCCTTCCACCTGCGCCGCCGCGATGCCACGCATCTGTCGCACGCTCTCTTGCAGCGCATACATGCCGTACATGCCGGAGTGCATGTAGGACAGGCCACCGCCATTGGTATTCAGCGGCAACTTGCCGCCCGGTGCCGTGTTGCGTTCGGCGATGAACGCGGCCGCCTCGCCACGAGGAAGAAAGCCGAGATCTTCCAATCCATAGATCGGCAGATGCGCGAAGGCATCGTAGATCATCAGGTGATCGACGTCCTTGTGGCCGATGCCCGCCTCGCGAAACGCCGTCGGCCCCGCCACGCGGAACGCACGCGAGGACGTAAAATCCTCCATCTGGCTGACCATCGGGGTTTCGACACTCTCGCCGGTGCCCAGGATATAGACCGGCTTGCGCGGGAAATTCTTCGCCCGGTCCGCAGCGGTCAGGATCAGCGCGCCGCCGCCATCGGTCACCAGGCAGCACATCAGCAGCCGGAACGGGTAGGCGATCATGCGCGAGTTCAGCACGTCGTCGGTGGTGATCGGATTGCGGAAGGTGGCGCGCGGATTCTTGCCGGCCCATTCGCGCTGCACCACGGAGACCTGTGCGATTTGTTCCTCGGTCACGCCGTAGGTCTTCATGTAGCGCAGCACGGGCACGGTAAACATGCTCGGCGGTCCCATCGGGCCGAAAGGTTGCTCGAACTGCCCCTGCAACGACGCCGGCGCCGCCGCACGCGGCGGATTGCCCACGCGGGAGCGGCCGGATTCGCCATGCGTGATCAGGATCGTCTTGGCGAGCCCGGACTCGATCGCCGCCACCGCATGCCGCACATGGATCATGAACGAGCACCCGCCGACCGAGGTCCCATCCACCCAGGTCGGCGTGATGCCAAGATAATGCGCGGTCTGCACCGGCGAATCGCCGGCGGTGGCAACGCCGTCGATGTCCTTGGGCCGCAGCCCGGCATCCTCCATCGCGTTCAGCGCCGCGTCGGCGTGCAACTGGATC
>DATHNI010000357.1:0-10373 GCA_035486135.1 Acetobacteraceae bacterium | reverse complement strand
GACCTGTCCGCAATATTTCGTGCTGGGCGCGGCCGACATGGATCGTCCGGGTTTCGAGGGCGCGAAATTCATCTGCAGCCCGAGCCCTCGCACGAAGGAGGACAGCGAGGGGCTATGGGAAGATATCCGCCGCGGCACGCTCGACGTGGTGTCGTCGGATCACAGCGGGTCGAGCTATGAGGGGGAGCAAGGGAAGCGGGTGCATGGGAATAATGCGCCGTTTCCGGTCATTCCGAATGGCGTGCCGGGGCTGGCGTCGCGGCTGCCTCTGATCTTCAGCGAGGGCGTGACGGCGGGACGCATCGACGCGAACCATTTCGTGCGGCTGACGGCCACCAACCCGGCGAAGCTGTTCGGGCTGTATCCGCAGAAGGGCACGATCGCGCCTGGATCGGATGCGGACCTGGTGGTGTGGGATCCGGGCAAGCGCGTGACGATCACCAACGATCTGATGCAGCACGTGATCGACTATACGCCGTACGAGGGGATGGAGGTTACCGGCTGGCCAGTGGCGACCGTGAAGGGTGGGCGCGTGGCGATGCGCGATGGCAAGGTGCAGGCGGAGCCAGGGAGCGGCCGGTTTCTGGCGCGGGGTCCCTATCCGATGATCAAGCCGCGCGGGGTGTTGCCGGATGGGTTCGACGCGGCGAAGTTCGGGTAGAAGCTTGGCGCGCCACACGCATCGGGGGGTGAAGCGGTGGGGGGTAACTCGTACCGTCCGTGCGAGCTGTGTGGTTCCTGATTGTCTCACAAAAATCAGGAAAGCGAAGTAAGGATTCACAACGAGGCCGATGTTCTCACGGACGAAGGCGACCCACGGATCAGAAAATCTTCTTTGCGATTCCTTTGCTTCGACTTGCCTGAGCTTTGTGAGACGATGTGAACCACGCCGCCCGCAGGGACGGTGCAGATCCTCCCCGGATCATGCGCACTGCGCGAACCAGTTGCCATTAATGTGACGCTCCGGCGTTCTTGGCGGGCCACACGTCGATCTTCCTGAGTCGATCGTCCTGACATCGGGCGTTGAAGTTCTGCCCCGGCACCGCCAGGATCGGCGACCATGCCGCACGACGACCGCACCGGTCTGCGCCGCTTGCACCGGGCGCCAGAGCAACAGGCTCTGGCACCGCTGGTTGCTGCCGCAACGCTGTCGCCGGAACAAGCCGCCGCTGTGCGATCCCGCGCTCGCTCCCTGGTACGCGCCGCGCGCGCTGCCTATAAGCCGGGCGCCGATGTCAGCGACTTCCTGAAGGAATACGGCCTCGGCACCGCGGAAGGCATCGCCCTGCTATGCCTCGCCGAGGCGCTGTTGCGCATCCCCGACGCCGCGACCGCCGACGCCTTGATCGAGGACCGCATCGGCGGCGGTGACTGGCAGCGCCATCTCGGCCGCGGCGAATCGCTGGCGGTGAACGCCTCGGCCTGGGCTTTCATGCTGACCGGGCGCGTGCTGACCGTGCAGGAAGCGCAACACGGCATCGCCGCGGCCATCGCCCGCATGATCCGCCGCATGGGCGAGCCGGTGATCCGCACTGCTCTGCGCCGCGGCATGCGCGTGCTTGCGCGGCAGTTCGTCATGGGCCGCACGATCGAGGAAGCCCTCGCGCGCGCCAACACCCCGGACGGCCGGCGCTGGCGCTACAGTTTCGACATGCTCGGGGAGGCAGCGAAGACGCACGCCGATGCCGAACGCTACCTGCGCTCCTATGCCGATGCGATTGGCGCAATCGGCCGCATCGCTACGGGACGCGCGCCGGCCGACGCACCGCAGATTTCCGTCAAGCTGTCCGCGTTGCATCCGCGCTATGAGGAATTGCAGCGGGTGCGCTGCGTGCCGGCACTGATCGTCGCACTAGGCACGCTGGCGCTGGTAGCAAAGCAGCACGGCATCGGCCTCACGGTGGATGCGGAAGAAGCCGACCGCCTGGAACTCAGCCTCGATATTTTCGCCGCGGTGCTGGCAGATGAGCGGCTGGTGGGTTGGGACGGGCTGGGTCTGGCGGTGCAGGCGTACCAGAAGCGCGCGTCGGCGGTGGTGGACTGGGTTGCCGCGTTGGCACGCGCCTCCGCGCATCGCATTCCGGTGCGGTTGGTGAAAGGTGCGTATTGGGACACCGAAATCAAGCTCGCACAGGTGCAGGGTTACGCGGACTATCCGGTGTTCACCCGCAAGGTGGCGACCGACGCGAGTTGGCTCGCCAATGCGCGGCACATGCTGGCTGCGCCCGATGCCATCGAACCGGCCTTCGCTACGCATAACGCGCACAGCCTGGCATTCGTGCTGGAAAACGCCGCCGGGGGAAAATTCGAAATGCAGCGGCTGCATGGCATGGGCGAGGCGCTGTATGACGGCGTTGTCGGCACCATCTGTCCGGTGCGCATATATGCCCCGGTCGGCACGCACGAGGACCTGCTGGCCTATCTTGTGCGGCGTTTGTTGGAGAACGGGGCCAATACCAGTTTCGTGCATCGGCTGGTCGATGCATCGGTGCCGGAAGAAGCGATCATCGACGATCCGGTGGGGCGCGTGCGAGCAGTCGGACTGGCACCGAACCCTCGCATTCCCTTGCCGCGCGATCTGTATCCCGATCGCCGCAACAGCGCCGGAGTCGACCTGACGGATCGCGACGCGCTGGCGGCGCTGGAAAAGAGCCTCCCCCTCCCCTTGAGGGAGGGGGTTGGGGGGAGAGGTTCGTGCCGCACGGAACCCCTCCCCCCAACCCCCTCCCTCAAGGGGAGGGGGAGTCCTCGTACCACCTCCGACACGGCGCAAAGTGTACGCGACATTCACTCCCCGGCCGACCGACGTATCGTGGTCGGCCAGGTCACCGACGCCGAACCGGCGGACATCGATGCGGCGTTGCACCGGCTGCATGCCGGCTGGCGCGACTGGGATGCGGCCGGCGGCGCCCATCGTGCCACGGTACTGGACCGTGCCGCCGGCCTGATCGAGGACGCTCGTGCCGACCTCCTGTTCCTGCTCGCGCGCGAAGGAGGAAAAACGCTCGCCGACGGCATCGCCGAAATTCGCGAGGCGGCGGATTTCTGCCGCTGGTACGCCGCCCGTGCGCGCGAGCACTTCGCCGGCCCGCGCGAACTGCCCGGCCCGACGGGGGAGAAAAACACCTGGGAACTCGGCGGCCGAGGCGTTTTCGCGGCGATCTCGCCATGGAACTTTCCGCTGTCCATCTTCGTCGGCCAGATCACGGCCGCGCTCGCCGCCGGCAACGCGGTAGCGGCCAAACCGGCGGAACAAACGCCGCTGATCGCGGCGCGCGCGGTGGCGTTGCTGCTCCAGGCCGGCGTTCCGGACAGCGCCCTCGCGCTGTTGCAGGGCGACGGCGGTGCCGGCGCGGCGCTGGTCAATGACACGCGCATCGCCGGCGTTGCGTTCACCGGCGGCACCGACACCGCGTTGTCGATTGCTCGCACTCTGGCGCAGCGCGGTGGACCGATCGTGCCGTTCATCGCGGAGACCGGCGGCATCAATGCGATGATCGTCGATAGCTCGGCGCTGCCCGAGCAAGTGGTGACCGACGTGCTGACCGGCGCGTTCGGATCCGCCGGCCAGCGGTGCTCTGCGCTGCGTCTGCTGTGCCTGCAGCAGGAGGTTGCCGATCGGGTGCTGCACATGCTGCAAGGCGCGGCAGAGGCGCTGACGATCGGCGATCCGCTCGATCCAGCAACGGATGTGGGGCCGGTGATCGATGACGCGGCGTGTGCAGCACTGGAACAAGCATCGGCGGGGTTCGGCGCGCCGCTCTTCGCGTTGGCACTGCCGCCTGGCACCGAACACGGCACGTTCTTCGCTCCACGCGCGTTCCTGCTGAACAGCGCCCGCGATCTGCGTGCGGAAATCTTCGGACCCGTGCTGTGTATCGTGCGCTATGCCGCGGACCAGCTCGACGCTTTGCTCGAGGCGATCGAGGCCACGGGTTTCGGCCTCACGCTGGGCATCCACACACGCATTGAATCCACCCAACGTCGCGTCGCGGAACGGCTGCGCATTGGCAACACCTACATCAATCGCAACCAGGTGGGCGCGGTGGTCGGCGTGCAGCCATTCGGTGGGCGCGGCCTGTCGGGCACCGGCCCGAAAGCGGGCGGACCGATCACGCTGTATCGTTTCGCCGAGGAACGCGTTGTCTCCCTCAACACCGCGGCGGCCGGCGGCAACGCGGCTCTGCTTGCGTCTGACGAGGGATGACAACACCACCGCAGTGGGAGAACCTCGATGTCAGCCCGACATAGCCTGACTGCCATCCTGCCGTGCAACGACCTTGACGTGAGTGAAGCCTTCTACGCCCGCCTGGGTTTCATGAAGCGCTGCGATTACGGCGAATACCGCATCCGGTCCGATGAACAAGGGGCCGAGCTTCACCTGACACGCGCCGTCGAAGGCAGGCTGATCCCCGGCCGCAACCCCTTCGGCCTCTAACCTTTACGCCGATAACGTCGAAGGGTTGGCGAACCGCCTGGGCGGGCTCGTGTTGCATCCGCCGCAGGACAAGCCGTGGGGCATGTTCGAGTTTGCACTGTCCGATCCCGATGAAACGTTGGTCCGCGTCGGCCGGCCGTCGGAACCGGCACGCGGCGCCTGATCGGCCATCGGCTCGACGCCCGCCCGCTATCCGCCGCGTCACTGCTCTTGGCTGCCGGCGAACTCTGTGGTCAGTCTTTGTCCCTGGCATCCCTCGGAGCAATCGCAATGATCGGCATCGACTGGGGCACCACCAGTCTCCGCGCGTTCCGCATCGGGCGCGACGGCACCATCCGCGACCGCCGCGCCAGCCCGCGCGGCATCATGAACGTGCCGGACAACCGCTTCGCGGAAACGCTGCGTGAGGAGATCGGCCCCTGGCTCGCCGCCGGCGAGGATCGCGTCGTGTTGTCCGGCATGATCGGCAGCCGGCAGGGGTGGAAGGAAGCGCCCTACATCCCCTGTCCCGCCGGCGCGGCCGAGCTTGGCGCGGCGCTGGTCGATGTGCCGTTCGACTGGGGCAAGGTGAAGCTGGTGCCCGGCCTGTCCGCCACCGACGACGCCGGCGTCGCCGAAGTGATGCGCGGCGAGGAAACGCAGGTCGTCGGCGCCTCGGCGGCGTTCAACGGCGGTGGGATCGCCTGCCTGCCGGGCACGCACTCGAAATGGGTGCGCGTCGAGGATGCCCGCATCGTCGGCTTCGACACCCACATGACCGGCGAGGCCTTCGCGGCGCTGCGCGGCCACACCATCCTGAGCCGCATGATGCGCGAGGGGCCGGCCGACGGTGCGCCGTTCGACGCTGGCGTGCAGCGGTCGGGCGAGGCCGGTGGATTGCTGCACCACATCTTCGGCGTGCGCGCGCTGACGCTGGCCGGGCGGCTGGCGGAGACCGATTCGGCGGCGTACCTGTCGGGCATCCTGATCGGCCACGAGATCCGCGCCGCGCTGGCAGGAACGGCGGGCGTGGTGGTGCACGTGATCGGCGCGCCGGAACTCACCGCGCTGTATGCGCGCGCGATCTCCGCTTGTGGCGCTTATGCGGAACGGCACGACGGCGAGGCGGCGGCGCGCGGGCTGGCGATGATCGGAGAGCACGCATCGTGGGGCTGAGCGACTGGCTCGCGCGCTGCCCGCTGGTCGCCATCCTGCGCGGGGTGAAGCCGGAGGAAGTGGAGGCGATCGCCGCGGCGCTCGAAGCGAACGGCATTGCCATCGTTGAAGTGCCGCTGAACTCGCCGGACCCGCTGGAGAGTATCGCGCGCCTGGCGCGGGGGTTCGGCGCTCGGCTGCTGATTGGCGCGGGCACGGTGATGACGCCCACGCAGGTGCGGGAGATCGCCGCGGCGGGCGGCCGGCTGATCGTCACGCCGCATGCCGATCCCAGGGTGACTCATGCGGCGAAGCAGCACGGGTTGCTGGCGGTGCCCGGGTTCTTCACCCCCGCCGAGGCGTTCGCGATGCTGGAAGCCGGAGCGGACGGGCTGAAACTGTTCCCCGCCGAGGCCGCGTCGCCTGCTGTGTTGCGGTCCTTGCGTGCGGTGCTTCCCCCCGGGACCGCGGTGCTGCCGGTGGGTGGCATAGACGCGTCGAACATGGCGGGCTGGCGCGCGGCCGGCGCGGCAGGGTTTGGCATCGGCTCGGCTATCTACAAGCCGGGCGACAGCGCGGAGACGGTAGCGGCAAAGGCGCGGCTACTAACCTCTCCCGCGCTACGCGCGGGAGAGGTCGATACGCGATAGCGGCGAGGGTGAGGGTGATCGGGCCGGCACGCAGCCCTCCACGCCCTGGTCCCTGACCTGCCCCCACAGCGCTCCGCCGTTACCCGAGCGCCCGCCCCACCGCCTCCCGCAGTGCCGGCAGCACCTCCGCGCCGAACCACGGATTCCGGCGCTCCCACGCCGTGGTGCGCCACGAGGGATGCGGCAGTGGAAAATACCCAGGGAGATACTCACGAAACGAACGCACCCGATCGGTCATAGGGCCCCGCCCCAGCGCGTGTGTCAGCGCGTACATCCCCACCAGCAGGGTCAGCCGGATCGCCGGCATGGCCCGGACCAGGCGCTCGAGCCACAATGGCGCGCACTCCGGGCGAGGCGGGGCGTCGCCGCCATTCGGCAGGCGGCCCGGATAGCACAGCCCCATCGGCACGATGGCAATGCGGGCTTCGTCATAGAACGCGTCGCGATCCATCCGCAGCCAGCCACGCAGCCGGTCGCCCGACGGATCGTTCCAGGGCACCCCCGTCTCGTGCACCTTGGTGCCCGGGGCCTGGCCGACGATCAGCAGCGTCGCCGTGGTGGAAGCACGGAACACTGGGCGCGGTCCGAGCGGCAGGACGCCGGCGCAGACCCGGCAGGCACGTGCCGCCGCGGCGACGTCCGCCAGCGTCTCAGTCAACGATATCGCCATCCTCTCTGCCATTGCGAGCAATGCAGCGGTGCCCAGGGCAGACATTGCCCTGCCCGACACACAGCTGTCGGAATATCACGCGGTCGATCACATGCGCGGGTCAAGAGCACGGCCTACGATGCACAGGGCAGTTCAGTGAAGGAAGCAAGGCCCGGGCCCTGCCATGGCCTTGCTTCCTTCACCCGATTGCCCGTCACGCGGCGATCGGCTGCACCCGCGCGGCGATCTCCGCGCCATGCTCTGCCTCGGCCGTTGCCAGGTCATAGGCGGTCTGCAGCCCCAGCCAGAACTGCGGGCTGGTGCGGAAGCAGCGCGCCAGGCGTAGCGCGAGGTCGGACGTCACCGGCTGCTGGTCGGCGATCAGCGGAGCGATGCGGCCCGGGGCCACGTCCAGAGCGTGCGCCAGCGCGGCGGCATCCAGCCGCAGCGGCTCCATGTATTCTTCACGCAGCACCCGCCCCGGATGCATGCGGCGACTCGTGCTTGCCATGTGGCACCTGTCCAGAAGGATGCCGATCCGTAAGTGCTGACCATGGCAGCACCAAGGCGGCCACATGCCGGGACCATTTCTTTGGCGCATTTGATTGACCCCGGGACGCTGCCCGATTTAGACCGGAGCAGATCGCAAAACGAGGCGGGCGTGGCTGGCAGGATACTGATCTTGCGCTGGACCGGCAGCGCATATGACTCGCTGGGCGGGTTGCTCGAGCAAACGGCGCAGGAACTGGCGGCCATGGGCCATCGAGTCCTCCTGTTCACCGCGGGCGGGCAGGACTGGCCACACCGTCTCGCCGCATTGCTCCAGCAAGGCGACATCGCGTTCGCACTCAGCATGTCGGGGATCGGTATAGATCTGGTGCTGCAGGGCAAGGGATTGCTCTGGGAAGCAACGAAGGTGCCGATGTTCAACTGGAGCTGCGATCATCCTTGCTACTATCCCGTCCGGCACGGCATTCGTAACCGCTTCCTGCTGCATGGCTACGTCTTTCCGGATCATGCGCGCTATAACATCCGCCATCTGAACCCGAACGGCATGGCGTTCGGCGTGCATATCGGCATGCCGCCGCGCAGCATGTTCGCCAGCGCACCGCTACCGCTCGCCGAGCGTAACGGCCGCATCATCTTCAGCAAGAGCGGGACGGACACCAACGCGATCGAGGCGAACTGGCGGGAGCGTGTGCCGGTAATCCGGCAGATCCTGTTCGACGCCGCCGAGGAGCTGTTCCACCGCAGCACCGGCGATTTCGTTCCGGTGCTCGATCGCGTCGGCGAACGGCGGGGTCTGTTGCTCGACGGCAACAATGAGCTGACCCTGATGCTGATCCGCGAGCTGGATGCCTATATCCGCTTTCGCCGGGGCAACCTGGTGATGCAGGCACTGCTGGATTATCCGGTGGATGTGTTCGGCACCGGGTGGGATCACATCAAGTGGGACGGCGCGCGCGCGGTGTTCCATGGCGCGCAACCCTGGCGGCCTACGCTGCAGCAACTGCCGTCGTATCTTGGCTGCCTGTCGATCAACCCGCTGGTGCAGCATTCGGTGCACGACAGGGTGTTCTTCGCGATTGCCGCCGGCGTGGCGCCGATCTCCGACAGCAATGCGTTCTCGCTGGCGCACCTGCCGGACCTGGAATGTTATTGCTTCGATTTCCACAGCGAACGGATCGTGCAGGCGGTCGAGGCGGTGCTGGCCGATCCGGTCGAGGCAGTGGCGCGCACCGAAGCCGCCTGGCAGGCCCTGACGCCCGATTTCACCATGCGGCGCGCCGCCGAGCAAATCGTGCAGTTCGCCTCGCTGCATGGGACGAATGCACGATGCGCCGCGTGAGGCGGGACGCGTAGATGCCGTCGATCCTGGTGGTCGGCGCGGGGTTTGCCGGTGCGGTCTATGCACGCACGCTGGCCGAGGCCGGATTCACCGTGCATGTCATCGACCGGCGCGAACATATCGGCGGCAACGCCGCGGATTTCGTCGATGCCAACGGCGTGCGCGTGCATCGCTACGGCCCGCATCTGTTCCATACCAACGCCTCGCACGTGTTCGACTGGCTGCGGCGCTTCGCGGACTTCGTGCCGTACCAGCACCGCGTGCGGGCAAGGCTGCCGGACGGGCGCCTGGTGCCGTTGCCGGTCAATCTCGACACCATCAACGCGGTGTTCGACCTGAAGCTGAACACCGAAGCAGACGCCGCTGCATTCCTGCGCGCGCAGTCGGTGCCGATCGCTGAGCCGCGTAATGCGGGGGAGCATTTGCGCTCGCGCATCGGCGACGTGCTGACCGACCTGTTCTTCCGGCCCTATACGCGGAAAATGTGGGCCCTGGAGCTGGAAGAACTGGATGCGAGCGTGGTGAAGCGCCTGCCGATCCGGTTCGATCGCAACGACCTGTATTTCCCCGACGATCGTCACCAGGCGCTGCCACGCGACGGCTATACGGGGTTGTTCGAGGCGATCCTGCGGCATCCCGGGATCAGCGTGGAGCTCGGTACCGCATACGTGGCGGATATGGAACGCGGCTACCGGTTTTGTTTCAACAGCATGGCGATCGACGAATACTTCGGCCACGCGCTGGGGGAATTGCCGTACCGCTCGCTGCGGTTCGACCACCGCACGGCGGCTGTCTGGGATGCAGAGCCATGGAGCCAGCGCAACTACGCGTACGACGGACCGGAGACGCGCGAGACCTGGTGGCACTGTCTGCCCAATCACGTGGTGACGGAAACCGGCCGCCGCACCGTCACGGTGGAGGCACCGTGTGACTACCGCGACAACGGCAACGAACGCTACTACCCGGTGAAAACCGCGGATCAGCGCTACCAGAAGCTATATCGTTCCTATCGGGACATGGCCGACGCCCTGCCGAACATGGCGTTCATCGGTCGCTGCGGCACCTACCAGTACCTGGACATGGACCAGGTGATCAATCAGTCGCTCGCCGGCGTCCGCCGCTGGCTGGAATCATGAAGCGCTGTCCCGCGCTGCGCGCGGGATAACCTCTCCCGCCGAAGGCGGGAGAGGTTTAGCGTGTGCCGATCCCCCCACCGGAGGTCCGCCATGCCCCTTCTCGCCCTCCCTGCCGTGTTCATGCGCGGCGGCACCAGTCGCGCGATCATGTTCCACGCCCGCGACCTGCCGGATCGCTCGGCGTGGGACCCGATCTTCCTCGCCGCCATGGGCAGCCCCGACCCGAATGGGCGGCAGCTCAACGGCATGGGCGGCGGCATCTCGTCGCTGTCCAAGGTCTGCATCCTGGCCCCCTCGGAACGCGAAGACGCCGATATCGACTACACCTTCGCCCAGGTGCAGATCCGCGAGGCAGCCGTGGACTACCGCAGCAACTGCGGCAACATGAGCTCCGCCGTCGGGCCGTTCGCGGTGGACGAGGCGATCGTGCGTCCCAATGGCGACACTGCCGTGGTGCGAGTCTTCAACACCAACACGAAGAAGATCATCCGCTCGACCTTCCCGTTGCAGGACGGCC
>DATHNI010000356.1:0-4502 GCA_035486135.1 Acetobacteraceae bacterium | reverse complement strand
CGCGATCCGTCCCAACGGCTGCCGCCTCTTAGCCAGGGCCGGCCGACTTGCCAACCGTCCCTAGAGTGACTCGGTTTATGGTGATAGTCGATTCGTGATTGCGGCTTTGGCTGAAACAAAATCCACATTTCACAAAGGCATGGCGGAAATGCACCGTGCCGCGGCGGCGCCTCGGGGCAGGGAGCTGCCCCAACAGCGGCCGGAGAATGCATCAGGGCCAGGGGAATTAAATCTGGCCGGAGGGCCTTTGCAGGGATATGGCCGAGGATTCCTTCGGATCCGGTGATTTTTGTCCTGGCGGCTGGCGGGCGGATCTTGCGGGCGTCAGCGCGTAAGGTTTGCGGGGCTCAGCATGCGGTTTTCGCACCTTCGGGAAGACGGTGCCGGCACCACGCGGCGGATTGTTCGGCGGTGGCGCCAGGGTGGCGGGCAGGAGCCGACGCCCTGGCGCCGGGCTTCAGGTGAGAGACCAAACCAGCAAACCGGCCACCGACCAGAAGGCGCCACACAGCGCGGTGCCAAGGACGAACCCGGTCGCGGTGCGCAACGGATTGGTGTCCCCCCGGAGCAGGTCACGCTCGCTGTCGATGGCTTCCGCGGCGGAGAAGGTAACGACGGTCTGGCTCATGCATTGATGCTCCTCGGCAACTTACAAATGACAGATATGCGAGGCGCAGGCAAGATTCATCAAACTACCGCGATAAGAAGCGGCAGGCATCGGCGACAGGATCTCAGGCCAGGAATTCCATTCGGCTATAAGCCAACGGAATGACTGCAAGCAGTCCTTGCCAAGAGGCAAGCTCTCCCGAGCGTTTTATTGCGGAAGGCAATCGGTTGTGCATCGATAACCCGAAACAATTCCGCAAATAGTATATCTATTTTACTCATTTCCAAAAAAGGCACTTGCTTTCACGGACGCGTGAAGTCATTAATCACGCGTCTGTGAGGCCCGCAGACACCCCCCGGACTGAAGCTTTAGGGAAGTGAGACATCCGGATGAACAGAACACCGCCGCTGCTGGCCGCCCTGCCAATGGGCATCGCGTTCGAACTCGCCGATCTCGTCATGGTGCAGGGATGGTCGGAATACCACGACCTGCGCATGGTGGTGGAACTCGACTACTCTGCCGAAGGCGAGGAGTACGAGGAGGTGCTGGCATTGTACCCGCAGGATAGCTCGTTCCGCCGCTGGATGGTGTGGCGCGGCGCGTGCGACGTGGTGGTACAGCCGATGATGGGGCGGGCGCTACGCTTTGCCTCGGTCGCCGATGCGCTCGAACACCTGATCCCCGGGGGCCATTGATCACCTGAAACGGGACCGGCGGTGACGTAGGCACAGAATCCGGGCTGTCGCTGAACCCCGCCAATGGTTGACCTGCCTGCCTCGTGGGAATCCGGGGACAACGCCCCCAGTCGTCCTTTGACGATTGCCTCTGGCGACGATTGCCCCGGGCCTTCGCCCAAGCTACACCGGATGCGGCGCGGGTGTAGCTCAATGGTAGAGCCCCAGCCTTCCAAGCTGGTTATGCGGGTTCGATTCCCGTCACCCGCTCCACCGTTGCGGCCGTTTGCGCCCGGCGGCCGCCTCGTCCACCGCCTGCTGTTCCAGTCGTGCCGCCGCGCCTCGGGCAGCGTGTTGCGCCCGCGCCAGCGCGGCTTCCAACGCGCGGCTCCCGGTCCGCGCCTCGTTCAGCGAACCGCGCGCCTCGGCGGTCGCCGCGGTGCAAGCCCGGCTGGCCGCCTCTGCCTCGCGTTGCGCGCCGCGGGCGGACCGTAGCCAGGCGACGTAGGCTTCACCGGTCCCGCGTTCCACCGGCTGGCCGGCCTGCACTGCGGTCTCGCGTGCGATCGTCGCCGCGATGCCGGCCGATCGTTCGGCCGCCGCGCTATCCTCGCGCAAACGATCGGCCAGCGCGCGCCGCGCCGCGTCCAGCGCGATGTTGCGCAGCCGCAGCAACACCGGCAGCGGATCGCGCGCCATCCGGTCAGCCCACCGCCAGTGCCGAGCGCAGCAGCTCGAACGAATCCGCCATCGGACTGCGTTCTGCTCGTTCCTGCCGCAGCACATCCTCGATCCGGGGCGCCAGCGCGACCGCCTCGTCCACCGCCGGATCGGTGCCGGCCCGATAGGCGCCGAGCCGCAGCATATCCGCCATGTCCTCATGCAATGCCAGGATGCCGCGCGCACGCCGGAGCATCGCTGCTTCCTCCGCGTCGAGGCAGCTTGCCGCCGCGCGCGACAGGGATCGCAGCACGTCCACGGCGGGGTAGCGTCCGCGTTCGGCAATCCGGCGATCCAGGATGACGTGCCCGTCCAGAATGCCGCGCACTGCGTCAGCCACCGGCTCGTTATGGTCGTCGCCCTCCACCAGCACGGTGAAGAGGGCGGTAATCTGGCCCGCCGTCCCGTCCGGACCCGGCAATCCCGGGCCGGCGCGTTCCAGCAGGCGGGGCAGCTCGGCGAACACGCTGGGCGGGTAGCCGCGCGTGGCCGGCGGCTCGCCGGCGGACAGGCCGATCTCGCGCAATGCCAGGCAGAAACGCGTGACGCTGTCCATCAGCAGCAGCACCGACAGGCCCTGGTCGCGGAAGTGCTCCGCCACGCTCATTGCCGCATAGGCCGCCTGGCGGCGCAGCAGCGGCGGCGCGTCCGAGGTGGCCACCACGACGACGGACCGTGCAAGGCCGTCGGCGCCCAGGTCGTCCTCGAGGAATTCCCGCACCTCGCGCCCGCGCTCGCCGACCAGCGCCAGCACCGCCACGTCGCATTGCGTGTGGCGTGCCAGCATGGCGAGCAATGTGGACTTGCCGATGCCGGAACCGGAGAACAGGCCGAGGCGCTGCCCTTGGCGGCAGGTGGCGAAGCAGTTGAGTGCGCGGACCCCAAGGTCCAGCCGCGGTCCCAGCCGGGCTCGCGCGGTAGCTTCCGGCGCGGCGACGCGGATCGGCCGCGGCACTGCGCCGGGCGGCAGGGCGCCGTGTCCGTCCAACGGCCGGCCCAGCGGGTCGAGCACCCGGCCAAGCCATCCGTCGGACACGGCCAAGCCGCCGCCCGGCTCGTTGGCCTGGACGGCCGCGCTGCCAGGCCCCAGCCCGTCGAGCGCGTCGAACGGCATGGCCTGCGCCAGGTCGGCGCGAAACCCAACGATCTCGGCTGGCACACCGCGCCCGTCGCGCGCCTCCAGCAGCAGGCGGTCGCCGACCGAAACGTGTCCTGCCAAGCCGTCGATATCCACCACGAGGCCGGAGATGCCCGCCACGCGACCCGCCAGCCGCAGCGGCGGGATGCGGCGCAGGGCCGCACAGCAGCCTGCGACCTGGTCCGCGAGGATCGATCGTCTCATTGAGACGAATTTTTCGCTAAATGGCAGGACATCCCCAAACTCCACCTTTTCTCTCGCCATCCGTCGAGACATCGCGAGATTAGATACACGCAAAGAGTGAAAAAATGATGGTCAAACACACGCAATGGTGGTAGTTTTACGAATGCAGGGTGGAGTCGGAAAATGCGCGTTCTCCTGGTTGAAGACGACCTGACCGCAGCCAGGGGTGTTTCGCTGATGCTCAAGTCCAGCGGAGCGGTGGTCGATCACACCGACACCGGTGAGGAGGCGCTGGAGCTCACCCGCCACTATGAGTACGACATTGTGCTCCTCGACATCATGCTGCCCGACATTGAGGGGTACGAGGTGGTGCGGCGGATGCGGCTTGCCCGCAACGACACGCCGGTGCTGATTCTGTCCGGGTTGGCGCGTCCCCAGGCCAAGGTGAAGGGGCTGGGCATGGGGGCGGACGACTACATCACCAAGCCGTTCGACCGCGCCGAGCTGCTGGCGCGCATGCAGGCCATCGTACGCCGCTGCAAGGGGTTCAGCCAGCCGGCCCTGCGCGTGGGTCCGCTGGAACTCAACCTGGACAGCCGCGAGGTGATGGTGGACGGCAAGGAGGTCCATCTTACCGGCAAGGAATACGCGATTCTGGAGCTTCTGGTGCTGCGCAAGGGCATGGTCCTGACGAAAGAGGCGTTCCTGAACCACTTATACGGCGGCATGGATGAACCGGAGATGAAGATCATTGACGTTTTCATCTGCAAACTGCGCAAGAAGCTGGTGCAGGCGGGCGCCGACAACCTGATCGGGACGGTGTGGGGCCGCGGCTATATGGTGCGGGAGCCCTCGGCCGACCCGATGACGATGCCGGGCGAGGTGTTGGCAGGCGTGCAAGTGCCGGGTGAGGCAATGCTGGACGAGCCGATGCCCGAGGCACCCATGACGGACGAGGCAATCGAGCTGGAGCGCAGCGCAGCCTGACGCCCAGGGCGATCGGGGGAAGGAAGCAAGGCCAGGGGCAAGGCCCCATAGGCGTCAGGATAAGCGCTCCGACGGAGCAAACGGGCACTCCCCCTCCCCTTGAGGGAGGGGGTTGGGGGGAGTGGTCGGTACGAGCTTCCCACCAACCCCTCCCCCCAACCCCCTCCCTCAAGGGGAGGGGGAGTATTCGTCT
>DATHNI010000355.1:0-43318 GCA_035486135.1 Acetobacteraceae bacterium | reverse complement strand
GCGGGACCGCGCTTGAGCAGGCGATGGATCGCCTCCCAGGCCGTGCGGGCAGAGTATTCGATGGTGAACGCCACCTCCCGTGGAAGCTCCGCGAACTGACCGAGCAAGCCGAGGTTGGTTGCTCCCGCGGGAACCGGGCGGGGCCGGTCGGCGCGTGTGCGCGGCATCCAGACGCTGTTCACATAGGGCAGGTTGCAGGGGATGCAGATCGACGACGCCATGATCGCATCCAGTTGCTGATCGAACCGCAGGTGCCGCAGCACCTCCTCCAGGATTTCCGCACCGGTGCAGGCGTTGCCGGATTTCCTGATGAAGTCGCCGGTGCGGCCGGGATACAGCAGAAAGCCCCACCATAGCCGCGTGCCAGGCGGCTGGCCGGCAACTTCGGGCTGGTGGAAGATCGTCACTGTCAGCAGCCAGCTCGAATCCTTCAGTGTCACAAGACCGCCGCTTCCTGGGGCACTGCCCGTCAGCGCAGTCATCCGGTCGAAGAATTCAGACCCGGTCGTGGTGACAGTGAAGGTTACCCATTGCGTGTTGGGCAGATGGACGACGCCGAAGAACACGCCGGGATTGCCGAAATCCGAGCGTCCCTGCGCAAGGCGCCGCCACAGCGTCCAGTCCTGCCCGCCCTGCCGCGGCGCTGGTGCCTCGGTCATCGATCCCACCGAAAGACCGGCGGCCTGCGAACCGAGGGTCACCAGCACGATGTCCTCTGGCGCAACGGTGAGGGAGGTTGTCTCCCCACGGTGTTCGTAGTCGAGCCGATCGACCGTGATACGGCCGGGTGTGGCAGTGAAGCCGATGTCGCGGACGAACGCGCCGGTCAGGAAGGTCACGCCACGCGGGCGGAGCCACGCCGCCAGCGGCACGATAAGCGCCTGATACTGGTCGAGGGGCGTGCGCAGGACGTGCGACATGGTCGATAGGTCTGGCAACAACGGCAGGAAGCGGTTCATGTAGCGCCGCATCTCCATTGCGCTGGACTGCGGCAGCGGCCCCATGATCGTGGTCCAGAGCAGCCAGAACTCGGTGGTGAAGAAATCGGGCCGGAAGCATTCCTCGATGCGTCGCCGGTCCAGCATCGCCTCGGGCGTCAGCGCGAGCCGCACCAGATCGAGCCGGTCGCGCACGCTGAGGCCGAAATGCGGGCTGTGCACGACGTTGCCATTACGGTCGAGGATGTGCACCCGGTCACGGAATGGGTCACGCGCATTGAAGGCGAAGAATTCGTCCTTGACGGAAATCGCCGGATCGCCCGTCGAGGGTATGGTCGCGAGCAGGTTGAAGGTGCAGCGGAACTCCGCGTCAAAGACCGAGCCGGTCGGCAGGATGTAGCCGGCCGCCGCACTGCCGGCCAACGAGAACGCACCGCCCAGCCGCTCACCCGCCTCGTAGATCGCGATGTCCTGACCAGACAGCCCGGCGTTCAGAATGAGATACGCAGCGGCGGCCAGTCCACCAAAGCCGCCACCGACGATATGCGCCTTCATCGGTCTTCTCCCCGTTGCGCCCACCGACCGTTCGGGAGCCACTCAACCCGACCAGGCTCGGGCGATCGATGAGTCCGGAGCCTGAGCATGATCAAGGGGCGTATCCCGTCTGGCGGTCAGAATGACCACCGGCGGCATTTGCGGACAGTTCACCCGATTGCTGCAACACCAGCCCCCGGCCGGCGCAGTCAACTTTGCACAAGGCAAGTCAATTGGGATCAATACCCTGTTTCTGCTGAACCTTACCGCAGACGATCCGCAATCATAGTGGTCTCCGCTCGACCGTCCCGCTTTGTTCCACAGCGGCCCGAGAGGTGCCGGGTAGATGCGAAGCAGGTGCCGGCAGATTGACAGGCAAAGGCAAAAGGAGCTGTATGAGCCTTGCTTTTGCGCGTGGCACGGTCCGGACGCCTGGCCCGGACGCTTGTCAGGGCAGATCGCGAATCACGAAACATACCCGGCCGCGATTTCGCGCACAAAGAGCATGTCGCCCGCTCGACAACTTCGCATGAACCCGAAAACACGGAGGAAGCGATGCCCCACTTCATGATCCGTTGGCAGTTCACCGACACCTCGGCCAAGTCGCTGGTCGGCAAGCCGCATGATCGCACTGGCTCCGCGACGGCACTCGTTGAAGGCTTCGGCGGCAAGTTGCACGGCTACTATATCGCTTTCGGCGAGTACGACGGGGTCGCAATCTGCGAATTCCCAGACAATACGGCTGCCGCCGCCTGCTCGATGTCGGCTGCGGCCACCGGAGCGTTTTCCCGCTTCGAGACGACGACGTTGCTGACCGCGGCGGAAGCCGAAGCGGCGATGAAGCAGGCCAATAAAACCAAGACCCAATACAAACCACCACACGCCTGACGCAGCGAGTAAGCCGCGCCTGTCGTCACGGCGGCGCGGCACCCTTGCACAGGTGGCGATGACGGAACCGCGCGGTGGTATGATCGCTTGCTGATCCAAGGTGGCCGCGGTAGGGACCTGTTACTGCGCGCGTGCCCGGCAGAACCGTGCGCGCGGGAGTGCTGCTGCCCTGGACCCAGCGTTATTAAATTTGATCCCCACCCTTGGTAGAATGGAGTAGTCTTGGGCTGGATCCGGATCGAGTGCCATGCCCCACAATCAACGGGACGACCCGAGCACCCAGATCCTCTGGCCGGAGGATGCGTCCAATGATCACTATCAAGGCTGAGGAGGAGCACTATTGTCTGGTGACAGACGGTCGGCTCTGGACGGTGATTGAGCGCCGCGCTGGCAAATACTATCCATTGGGGAACTGTTCGCGGACCGGTGTCGCTCTTGATCAGCCAGCTGCGGCAGCCCTCTTCCACGACGGTCGGTGTTATCCGGAGCCGGTCGCACGCCGGCGGTTGACAGATGTCGCTTTGGAATGGCGCGTGCTGTTCGAACACCTTCGATAGGTGGCGATCGGTCCGACTCCTGTCGGGCAAATGGCTGAGGAGTCCCCGTTCGCCGTGGACGGGGTGAGAAGACATGCGCGCGATTCGATCTCGGTCCGGCTTAACCCGAATGTAGAGGAGAGTACCATGTACGCGGCCATTCGGCAGGGCAAAGCAAAGTCTGGTAAGGCGGAGGAGCTGGCACGCACGATCAAGGAGGGCGCGATCCCGGTCATCAGCGATGTCCCAGGCTTCAGGGCCTACTACGTGATTTATGCGCCAGATGACACGGTAACGGCGATCAGCATCTTCGACGATTACGCCGGCGCCGAGGAATCCAACAAACGCGGGCTCGCGTGGATCGAGCAAAACCTGGCGCCCCTGCTCGCCGGACCTGCCACAGCAATCGCCGGACCGGTGATCGTGCACACTTTGGCTTAAGCGGGCTCAATCGCCTCGCACGGCCGGGCAGCGAAAGTCCTGCAGCATGCCAAGCGTGAAGGCATCCGGTGACGCGTTGGTTCGCACCTCGAAGACAGCCTGCCGATTCCCGAACACGAACGTCAGCAAATAGCGTCCTGCCGTTCCAGCCTCTGGCACTATGCGCCCGCGGCTAATCAACCGAAGCAACGCCCAAGGTCCGCTCTCCTCCAACCCGCCCGGGAGGCCTGCCACAGGCGGATCGAAAACCAGTCGCATGGCCGGCTGCGAATTGAAGGTTGGCCACGTCACCTGTGTCGACGTATTGATACCGCGCGGATAGGCGATCGGAACACCGTCCAGATCGAGTAATACCTGCTTCGTCACCGCATCGGTGCTGACTGGCGTTATATCCAACAGGACGTGCGGCCGGGTCCCGCCGTCGGCAAAGAACACGTCGCGGATGCCGGCCGCGCGCTGAAACTGCGCAAGGTCCGCGGCCGATACGGGTGCCGACGCGGCATCGCGTGAAATCAGTCGCCAGGTCTTGCCGGAGGTGTCGACGTAGCGCCCTAACAGTGTGTTCACAAAGCCATCCAGCGCGGCCCCGGGCGCAAACAGCCGCGCGAAACTTTCGATCGGCACATCATCGGTTGAATTTGCTACAAATGGAAAGCGGCCGTTGACACTCGTCGAGCACAATTCGGCCGGACCGCCGCTGGCATTGAAGATCGTTGCCAATTGCTGACGTGAGTCGCCGCTGCGCAACGCAACGGCCCCTGCGGCGATCGCGCCAAGCCACCGGCGAACGGGTTGCGGCTCGCGCAGAGCGTCCGCTTTCAGCGCCAGCGCCGGATCGATGCCGCCGCCGGTCGATGCTACCGCACCGCTACTGACCAGTGTCGCCGCCTGTTTGGCAAGCTCCTGCTGCGTCTCGCCGATCGAGCGCAGCACCAGATCGATCGGTGCCCCCGGACCGTCGCCGACCAGTTCGCGCAGCGCATGATAGCGTTCGTCGATTTCATGGCCGGGCAGTTGCGGCGGCGCCGGCGCAGCCGGCGGCGCAACCCCGAACAGTGACCGCAGGCGCAGCTCGGTACTGTTCGGGCTTGCATCCGCCTTCGAGGCCGCCGGCGCGCCGCCAGGCGAAACAGACAGGGTCAATTGCCGGCTGATGGCGACCAGCAGCTTGCGCATCGGCGACTCGGGCGAGGCCATGATGTAGAGGTCCTGAGCTGCCTGCGACGGGCTGCGCAGTTGCGCCACATTCAGGTCCGCCAGCATCAGATCCCACATCGGCGCGTAGTCCGCCTCGTACAGCCCGACGACGTCACCCTTCAGGGTCTGCACCTGCGGCCCGGCTGGATCGAAGGCAAGCTGCCTGCCCAGCACCCAACTCTCCGCCACCACACTCTTCGCGGCACTTCCTACAGACGGCAACAAGACATTGTGGAAACCGTCGATCGTGAAAAAGCCTGGAATGCCATCCGTCATCGGCTTGCCCGACGCCCGAACGAACAGTGACACCCCCACCGGCCCAAGCGAGTCACTCGGTCGCCATGGCGGCTGGCGCTGCGCCGCGGCGGACGCGCGAATGCGCGAATAGACCCGTTGCGCCAGCGGCACGGTCGCAATCCGGTCGCGGGCAGCGGCGACCAGTTCGTTATCGAGCTGGATCTGCGGCAGCGGCTCACCCAGCAGCGCATCGAGATGATGCAACAGCGAGTCACGCATCAGGCCATAGCCGGGGCCAGGATAGGCAACCTCCCAATCCAGCTTCATCCATTCGCGAATCAGCGAGGTGTCGAGCGGACCGGCGTTGCCGAGCATCAAATAGACCAGCGCTGCCTCGTAGACAAACTCTGCGCGGTTGAGATTGCCGCGCATCTCGGTCTCCAGCCGCCACATCAACCGCGGCAGCAGTGCCCATTCCAGTGCGTGGCGATAAACCACACGCACCGAGGCATCGAGCTTGTCGCGCTGCGACAGCGCAGCCGGCAGCCAGGGCGGTTCGGGGGCGCCATGTGGTAATTGGGCGGCCTGATCCAGCAGCGGAGTCAGATGCACCAAATCGTCATCGGCGACCGGATCCAGCGGCAGGCTGCGCGCCGTTTGCTCATAGCCGCCGAGCGCCGCAGCCAAGCCGTCGATCTCGCGCTGACCGGCGTTGCGCACCTGCCACAGCGTCCCCGCGGTCACCAGGACCAGCGAGGCGGCAAGGCCGTAGCCTGCCCGCCGCAACACCAGCCGGCGTCGAACCGCGGCGGGATCGTGCGCTACCAGCAGGGCCTCGCCGAAGATCACGTCCTTCAGCAGCCGTTCCAGAAAATAGCTGCGCCCATGCACCGGCTGAAGGCTCTGCATCGTTGCCAGGTCCACCCCCACGGAACGCGCCAGCGCGCCGGTGAGACGGTCGATCGGGGTGCCCTCCTGTGTGCCCGAGGTGAAATAGACGCCGCGCAGCAGCGGCACCGGGCCGTCGTTGGCGCCGCCGAACACCAAGTCAAGAAATTCCAGCAGCACCGGCTCGAGACTGGCGACCTGGCCCGGGAACATCGCAATCAGCGCTCGTCGATCCGGGTTGCGTTCAGCCTGCACGCGATCGAACAGCCGCGCATTCAGCCGCTCCACCAGAGCCCGCAGTTCCTTGGGCAAGGCGTCGATTGGACTGGCGTTATCCGGGCTAAGGTCGAACGTCACGCCCCATACCTGCGCGCGCCGCTCACGGTCGAGGTCGTCGAAGAACTCCGTGAAGCCGGCGATGAGATCGGCCTTGGTAAACAGCACGTAGATCGGCATCCGGACGCCGAACCTTGCCTGGATCTCGTTGATCCGGCTGCGCAGCACGGCCGCTTGCTGCCGGCTTTCGGCCGGGTGCGCCCGGGCGATGTCGCTGAGCGGAAACGCCACCAGCAGTCCATTCAACGGCTGCCGCGCTCTGGTCTGCTTCAACAGGTTGAGGAAAGCATCCCAACCGGCACGATCCACCCCGGCATTCGAATCCTGGGTCGTGTAGCGCCCGGCGGTGTCGATCAGTACGGCGCTTTCGGTGAACCACCAGTCGCACAGGCGCGTGCCGCCGACGCCGGAGACGGCTCCCTGGCCCATTTGTTCCGCCAAGGGAAAGCGGAGGCCGGCGTTCAGCAGCGCCGTCGTCTTGCCTGCGCCGGGCGGGCCGATAATGGCATACCAGGGCAGTTCGTACAGATAGCCGCGACCTCCCAGCGACGTCTTCAGCAGGCTCAGCGCGGTCGTCATCCGCGCCCGCAGCGCCTGCACCTCTTCGGTTTGCTCGGCCCCGTCGGTTGCGGCAATGCCCTTCGCCAGCGCAGCGTCGCGCCGCAGGCGGCGTGTATCGAGCAATGCGTTGGCACCCGACCAAGCCAGCAGCAGTGACATGATAAGTGCGACCCGCGGCGGCCAGGTCTCGAATCCCGGCAGCAACGGCGCGAAAAACCATGCCAGGCCGGCGAGCGAGGCGGTGCCGGCAAAGCTGATGCTCCAGCGCGAGTTGAGGATGGCGAGGAGGGACTTCATCGCCCGTCAGCCCAGCCGGCGCAGCACGATCTCGATCCGCTGGTTCTGTTGGCGTCCCTCCGCAGTGGTATTGGGCGCGATCGGGTCTGCGTCCGCCCGGCCCTCGGCACTGCAACACGCGGGATCGCCAAGATTGCGGGCGATGTTTGTGCGGACCGCGTTGGCGCGCGCCTTGGAAAGCTGGAAGTTTGAAGGAAACTGCACGGTGCGGACTGGCCGGTTGTCGGTATAGTCGATCACCTGGATGGATCCGGCTTCATGTCGCAGCGCCGCGGCGACGCGCTCCAGCACCGGCAGCGATGCCGGGCGTATGGTTGCGCTGCCCGGCGCGAACATTTCGGGATCCGCGATACGGACGATTGGCATGGCCGGGGTACCCAGCACCCCGACCGCCTTGCTGTCGATGTCTGCCCGCAGGCTGGAGCGAAGCCGGTCGAGGACGGTGGGTTCGGGCGGGACCGGCGGCGGCGGTGGCGGCTCCGCAACCGCGACCCGCGCGACCTGCGGCATGCGTACCGGCGGTATCGCGAGCGCATGGGCCAGCAGGCCGTCCGAGGCGGCATTCAGGGTCATCGACGTCCAGAACAGCAGCCCGCCACACAGTGCGACAGCGCCTGCCAGCGCGACCCAGACCGGCACGCCGCGCCGCTGCGGCCGGTACGGCACCGTCACGCCGCGCCAGCGCCGCGACAACTCCGGTGGGGCGGCCGGACGCTGTGCCGCAATGGCGGCGTGTGCTTCGCTGCGCAGGCTCTCCAGTTCCCCGCCGCCGCGAGCCTCCCGGTACCGGCCCATGAAACCGAGCGAGAGACAGAGATAGCTCAGCTCGATGACCGGAAGGAATTTGGCAGGTTCTGTTTCCATCTGCCGAAGGTCATCGAACACCTGGTCGGTGCCGCGCGCGCCACGATGGAAGGCCGCCAGCAGGGTTTGGCCGGCCCAGCCGCTCGCCGCGCCCCATGGGGTATTCAGCACGACGTCATCGATGCTGGCGCAAAGCGCGTAGTGCGCCGGCCGCAGCAAGTCCATCGCGATGCCCATCTCGCGGGCCTGGCGCTGGAAGGTGCCGAGGTCCTGCACAACACGAGTGCGCAACGCGTGCGGGTTGGACGCGTGATGCGCCATGCGTAGTTGTGCCAGCAATTGCAGCAGCGGCGACGCGGCAGCGACCAACGGGGACACGTTGCTGGCAGGCGATGCGGACGGATGCGCTGCCGGCACGGCAGACGGCGTCGGCGCTGACATCGGCGTTGGCGGTGCGGTCCGCGCCGACACCGGCCTCCTGATCTGGGCCGGCGTCAGGGTTGCGGGCTGGGCCACAGGCAGCGGCCCAGGTCCACCCCCCAGCCGCAAGAACACGGTCTTATCGTCGTCCGGATCGACGCTCACTTACGCCTCCTCCAGGCGCACCGATGCGCCGCTATTGCTCGTATTTGCTCAAACCGTAGTTCTCTATCACCCATGTCAGCGTAAAGCCGTAATTCGGATCGGTGGCATAAGTTCCGGTCAGCGCGGCGGCGAATGCCTCGGGGTTGGACGCCACTTTCATTGCGTCCTTGTAAGCCGGACTGGTCGCCAGTAGCCGGCCGTGCTCGTCAAATGCCTGCGACAACGAATCGAATACCCGGAAGCTGGCGATCACGGTGACGCTTTCGCCATTGAGGACCTCGCGAGTCGGGCTCTGCACCGCGGGTTGGGAGGCCGTCGCCTTGATACCAAACGGATTGTTGCTGCCCGGCGGCATGGATGCGCCCCAAGCACTCTCCACCGCCCATTGCGCGATCGTGACCGACGCGGGCACGGCCCAACGCTTGCGTGAGGCGACGGCGGCATCGGCCACGTCGGGTGGTATCTGCCCGAAGTGACCGGCTTGCGAAGGCGGGATGCTTTCGACCAGGGGCCTGGCCGCGAGCGAATAGTAAGTAGCGCTGCCGGGATCGACCCGGCCGGAAGGCGGCGTCATCTGCATCACAGCCGCCTGGTAGGTCTCGATAGCGAGGGTGGTGCCGACATCGGCCACACCAGTGACCGGCACAGCCGCGTGCGGCTTGGGTAGCCGGGCGTCAAGCAGCGACTGGACGACGAACACGTCGCCCGGGGCGTTGGTACCATCGCGGCCGACCGACGCGAAGATCGGCGGGGCGATGCGACCCATTTCGTCGACGCTTAGGATCGTAGGTGACGGAACCAGTCCCAAAGCCTGCCTCGATAATGCAGAAGGCCGGCGATAATGCCCGGCCGGGAAGAAAGTGGCCAGTGCAAAGAGCGGCTCGTCAAGAGCGGGACGCATGACGACCTGTGGGCATAGGCCTTCCCCTCGATTGCTTGATGTCGTCCTTTGGGTTTCGCTTATGGGTACAAAGAGTAGCGTCGAAAGCGGGTCGAGATCACAACTCAATAACTGGAGGCAACGATGGCTTTGATGATCAACCCATTTGTCGGGGCTGGCGTTCTGCTTGCAACCGCCGCGACCGATGCGGTGTATGTTATGTTTACGTCGGCGGTTGCTACGCGGCAGCGAATACCTGCTGCAACATGGAGCAGCGTGTGGTACGTCCTGTCGTCCTACGCGGTGATCAATTACACTCAGAACTGGATCTATGTCGGGTTTGCTGCCGCGGGTTCATGGCTGGGCGCGTTCATCTCTGTCACATGGCTGCGGCGCCCATCGCGTGGTCAGCCGGTGGGCGCGCCTCCCGAGTAGTGCCTGCTCCCGAAGCCCTGACGCCTGGCCCAATTAATCCTGTCGATGATCCCGGGGCTGATCGATTTGGACCGTGGCGGTCATTCCGGCGACGAGAGTGATGCCCTTCGGCACCTGGTCGATGTGGATACGCACAGGGATTCTCTGCGCGAGCCGCACCCAGGTGAAGATCGGATTGACCATGGCAATGCCCTGCCCGTTCGGCTGCGCGTTCGCGACGTTGATCTCGCGGGCGATGCTATCGACGTGGCCATGCACGATCGGGCTGTAACCCATCAGCTTGATTTCGGCCGGATCCCCCACGCGGATTGGCGCGAGATCGGTCTCCTCGAAATATCCGTCGATCCAAAATGAATTGGCGTCGACAACCGAGATGGTGTCCACGCCAACGTTGACGTAATCGCCGAGCTGCGCTCGCAGGTTCGTCACGTAGCCGTCAACCGGAGAAAGAATGCGCGTGCGCCCAAGATTCACCTGCGCCTGGCGAAGCTGCGCCTTGGCCTGCGCGACGTTCGCCTCGGCGCTCAGGTGCTGCGCATTCAGCGACGCGATTTGTCGTTGGGCGAGAGCCACGCCTTCCTGCGCTGTCCGCACTGCCGCCGCCTGCTGCAGCACCTGGGACGTGTACTGCTGGGCATCCTGAACGGAACCCGCGCCGTCATGCGCCAATGTCCCGTAGCGGCCCGCTTGCTGCTTTGCGAAGACGAGCGCTGCCTGCGCCTGATCAACCTGTGCCTCGTTGGCGCTGATCTGTGCCTGCTGGACACCAATCTGTGCGGTGTTGTTCTGCACGCTCGCCTCGGCCTGCTGCACCGCGGCCTCGGCCTGGCTGACGTCGATCGTGTAGTTGGTCGGGTCGATCACCATCAGCAGATCGCCCTTGTGGACGTATTGGTTGTCGCGGACCGGCAACGCGACGATGCGCCCGGCGACCTCCGGCGCCATGGTGACGACGTAGGCGCGCACAGTGCCGTCACGTGTCCAGGGTGCGCCCATATACGCACCCCACATCGCCCGCCCGAGCAGTACGGCGGCCACGACGGCGAGCGCGGTGAACAACACCGGCATCACACGCCTCGCCCGGCGCGGTGTTGCGCGGGCAAGCGGGTTGGGCGACCAGGCGGGCTCGCGATCGGCTCGCCTCGCGTCCGGTTTCACATTGGCTTCGACTTTGGAGGTATCGACGACTTCAGACATGGCGGCCTCACTGTGCTACGCTCAAAACGATCGATGACAGAACGATCATGTAAACCGCGAATGTGAACAGCGCCGGGTGCCACACATGGCGCAGCAGCCCGAAGCCCGCGGCAATCCGGCGCAGCCCGATTGTGACCATCCAGGCAGCGACCAGCATCAGCGACATCGGCGCGACGTACACGCCGAACAGATCGATCTCGACGAACCTCATGCATGCGCTCCACGATCGAAATAGGCGGCGTGCCTTTCCAGAGCCTCGGAAAGCACGAGAATGCTGCCCCGCGCCCGCAGGACGGCTGTGGTTCCCGGTCCACCGGCGGCGAGTACATCGTCGAGCCGGGAGAGTTGGGCGATCGCCGCCGCGCTGTGGCCCTGTGCCAGCGCCGCGATCGCCGCGCCGAGAGTCGAACCGAGGCCGAGATGGCGCGCGGTCTGTCGCAGGTCGATGATCTCGCTGCCAACCGAGAGTGCAGCCACGAGCTGCGCACGCTGCAGCGGCGTCGCCTCGTCCGGCAGGGCGGCGAGCCGGCCGCGCACATGTGCTTGCCAGTCCGGCTGGCTGCGATCGATCGCGAGACGGCGCAGATCGCGCAAGGTCAGCGCGAGCAACCGGCGTGTGCGGAAGGCCGGCGACAAAGGCGGCAGCAGCCGAAATGACAGCGCCGCAAAGCCAAAACCGAAGACGATGACCGAGCCGGCGTTATAAAACGCCGCCTGATCGAAGCGTTCCGCACGAGTGGCGGCGCTCGACCGCAGTAGCGGACCGATAATCGGAAGAGCATTGCCACTCATGGCTACACTTCCTTGTCTTCGGACGTCGATCGTTGGATGGCGTCGCGGGGGAACCAGCCAGGATTGCGGCAGCGTACTTAACCGTCGGCCGGCGCTTCGATGTCGTAGGAAATCCGGCCGGCGGGGAGATAAAACAGTGCAATCAGCGCCCCGTTCTTGACCTCCGGATAGTGGTGGCTGCCTGGCGCTGGTGCCGTCCAACCTGCCCCGCACCACCCATTCGGCCCTGCCAGTACTGCTCCTTGGTCGATCGGGACGACCATGTTCAGCTCGCCATAGGGGTGCAGATGATATTGGCCACGAAAGTTCGCCTGACTCTGCATATAGACGGCCGTTATGCTGAAATAGAATGTCCTCGCGCTTGGTTCGCAGATCCTGCTTCGCCGATAGTGTTGACCGTCAACGGCGATATTGGCCGCCCAACCCTCTTCGACCCCGGCTTTGATGAGCCGGGCCAAATCGTCGTACAGATCACCGCCCGGTCCGTATGTCCGGTTCAGCCATTGCTCAACCGCAGTGCCCGGTGTCCTGTCCTTGAGTTGCTTGAGCAACACGATACTGCGCGTGATCAGCTCGTCGCGATTTTTCATGGCCCGATTCATCCTACTTTGGTCTTGTCGCCTGGCAGAGAGGTAGGACGATTTGCTGCCTGCGGAAGTGAAATGGGGTCAAGGTCTCCTTGCATCTGCTGCATTTTGCCGCCCGGGCGGGCCAGTCCGGTCGGAGTCCCAGTGCCTGAGACGGTGGACCCGACATGCCAACCGTTAGAGACCGAACCTAAGCTTGCTGGAAAAATGACTTGGGGTGCACCCTCGCCTGGTGGGCGCATCAGCCGCCACGCCCATTGGCCATCCTGCCGAGATTGCTCGCAACACTCTTTGCAAACTCAGGAGCAGTTGCGATTCATGACGCGCCTTACCGGACCAGGCGTGTGGAAGTTCATGCTGTTTGGCACAAGCGGAACGAGCGGGATGTCGCACATGTGTGGCTTCGCGGGCTGTTGGGCAGGGCCGTTGCGAAAGTGACTTCATCGGGTGGTCAGGGGTAAATGTAGAGCGGCGGCGGCGTTCGCAGCGGGCGCGGTCCAAACGCTGCTCATCATTTGGCCGCCCCCCTTCGCTGCCCTGACCACCAATAGCATGGCGCCTGCGATAGAACTCTGGAGAGTGCACGCTCCATTTGGACGCGAAGCATAACTCGGGCTATCCATAGATTTGGCTTATGGGAGGTTCTACCCTCATGCTCCGCTTGCGGCAGCTCGAAGTATTCCGGGCGGTCATGGCCAATGGATCGGTCTCCGGTGCGGCACGGGTATTGCGCATGTCGCAACCGGCAGCGACGGCGGCCGTACGCGCCTTGGAACGCAGCATAGGTCTGCCCCTCTTTCAGCGAACTCGCGGCAGGCTGCTGCCGACCCCGGAGGCTGAGGGGCTTTACCAAGAGGCGGACCGGGTGTTTCGCAGTCTGTCGGTGGTGGAGAAATACGCGCACGACCTGAAGGAGGCACAGTCTGGGGTGCTGGCGCTCGCCTGCACACCCTCTCTCGCCGTCGGTTTCCTGACTGACGCAATCGCGGCGTTCCGTACCCGGCACCCGCGTGTGCATATCTGGTTGCAGATCACCACGACGCGGGATGTCATCGACCTGGCGCAGACCAGGCAGATCGACCTGGGATTCATCTATGCTCCGGCTAACGAGGCCGGCCTGACCGTCGTGCCGTTGTTCACCGTCCCCCTGGTCTGCGTGTTGTCGCCGGCGCATGAGTTGGCAGCACGCAGCAGTTTAGGGCCGCGCGAGCTGAAGACGCAGCCGCTCATCATCAATGTACGTAATGACCCGATCGTCGCGCTGTTGGAAACTGCGTTCCAGCCGCTGGACCTGCGCCGCATGACTGTGATCGGCACCAATCAGACCGCCGCTGCCTGTGCCTTGGCCGACGCCGGCGCCGGCATTGCGATCGTCGAGCCGCTGTCGGTCGCACGGCTATTTCCCAGTCTGGCGCAGCGCCCGTTCCGGCCCAGGATCGCCGTCACGGTTCGCCAGGTGTCCTCCGAACTGCATCCGTTGTCGCATCGGGCCCGCCAATTCTCCCAGGAACTGAAGCAGCGTGCTCACGCGACGGGCAGCACGACCAGCACCGCCAGAGCAGCTATTTCTCGTCCACCGGCTGCGGCCAAACCGTGTGAGGCTGGGTAAAACGAGCCAACTGAAGGCGCACCTATAGAGCCAGGTTATATGGCACGTCAGATTTCGCTCTGGACAGATGGATCGCGAACGATAATCACTCAGCCTGCTGATACTCGCGGAGTACGCGGGCTTTGCACACGTGCCACGCGGGCTTCACCGCATCGCGTCAGAGACCAAGGGACCGTCCGGAATGAGCGAACTGCGCGTACGGGCACTGGAGCTTCATAGCGGCTACGCCTGGGACTTCGCCTGGGCACGCAAGGCGCTGAGGTTCATCCGCGACAACGAGATGACGACACTGGTGCTGCACCGCAACGACATCGTCGATGCGGTGGTCTATCCGTCACGCCTGTTCGGCGGCACGCGCAATTACGCAAACATTTTCGAACGTTATCAGGACATTCATCGAGCGCTGTACAAGTACACGCCCACGCGCCGGAGCCCCGTTTACCAACGGCGCGACTATCTGCGGCGCGTCATCGACCTGGCCGCCCGCTCGGGCATCGATGTCTGGTTCGAAAACAAGGAACTCTCCTTCCACGAGATCGTCCTTGAACTGAATCCGCAACTCGTGAAGAACGGCACCGTCTGCCCCAATGAACCCTATTGGTGGGACTTCGTCCAACTGAAATACACCGAGCTGTTCGAGGACCTGCCCGGCCTCGCCGGCATCATCTGCGCTCCCGGCACCGGAGAGAGCCGGCTTTCCATCACCGCCAATCGCTGCACCTGTTCGCTGTGCCGGGATGTGACGCCGTCGCAGTGGTACACACGGTTGATCGAGTCCATGCGCCAGCCGATCCGGGCCGCCGGAGCCCAACTCGCCATCCGCGACTTCGTGTTCGATCGTGCATCGCACGAGCAATTGGCGGCAGCGCTGGAAGGGCTGCCGGACGACATCATCATCTCACTGAAGAACACGCCGCACGACTACTATCCGACCTTTCCGGATAACCCACGCATCGGTCATGTCGGCCGCCACCGCCAGTGGATCGAGTTCGATACGATGGGCCAGTATTTCGGCTGGGGGATCGCGCCGGCGGTCATCATCGACGACCTGCGCCGGCGGCTTGCGACAGCCGACCGTCACGGCGCGGAAGGTGCGATCTTCCGCACCGATTGGGAAAGCCTCGACGGGCATAGTGCTTTTCAGACGCCGAACCTTATCAATCTGTATGCCGGCGCCATGCTGTCGCGCGACCGCACGATGCCGTCGCATGCGATTTACGCGCGTTGGCTGATCGCCGAGGGCCTGCTTCATCCCGACGCCACGGACGCTGACATCGATGCAGCCGCGGCCTGGATCGAGAAGCTGCTCGGCGGCTCATGGGAGATCACCCGGCGCACGCTGTTCATGCATGACTGCGTCTTCTCTGACTGCACGAACTATCCAGTCAGCCTGGCACACGCCTGGTGGCTGGCGGAGGAAAAGAACAGCCTCAAGGACTGGGACAACTCGAAGGCTGGTGCACTGGCGACGACACCCGCGAACGTTGACGCCATCCTGGCGGAGAAGGACGAGGCCTGCGCTCGCGTCGATGCTTTAGAAGCGGTATTTGCCGATCGGCCGCCGGCGTTGAGCGACGCAGCCTGGAACGATCTGCGCGTCCGTTACGACGTGTTCCGCTACTACGTGCACGGCTTCCGCGCGATCGGTCACGCCTGCATCCTGGCGCGCTACCTGCTGGACCATCCAGGCGATACCTCGGATTTCCATGCCGAGGCACAGGCGCGCATACGGCGCGCACTCGATGCATTGCTCCAGCAGGCGGCGGTATTTGAGGGCGTGGCGCGTACCACCGATTACCAGCACACCGTCTATACCCTGCTCAGCCCCGATCGGCTGCGCGCCCTTCACGCCGATCTCACCCAGCAACTTTCCATCGATAGCGAGGCACTGCCGTGATCGTGCCAGGCACACGCGACACAGCGTCATCTTCCCAGCGCACCGGACTGGACCGCAGGCCATCGCCGCGCAAACCCGGCGAGAGCGACGTCGCATTCACGTTCCGTGGCTTCGAGCTACATGGCGGCCGGATGTGGCAGCGTGCGCATATATTGCAGGCGCTCGACTTCATCGAGGCTCATCGCATGACGGCGTTGGTGTTGCACGAACCAGACATCATCCATCACCTCGTCTTCCCGCGCACCTACTTCAATCCGTACGCCCAATGGAAGAGCGCGCCGGCGCGCCGGGGCGAAAACGCGCTGCAGAACAACCGCATCTATTTTGATCATGTCTTGCATCTCGCGAAGAACCGTGGCGTCGAGATCTGGCTGGAGGTGAAGGAACTGGCATTTCCGGACGAGGTGCTGGAGATGAATCCGGGATTGCTCAAGAATGGAGTCGTCTGTCCGTCGGAGCCATTCTGGGCCGAGTTCATTGAGAAGAAGACGGAAGAGCTCGTTCACGACTTCCCCTTGCTCAACGGCATTATCCTAAGTCCTGGCTCGCCGGAGGGGCGCGCTTCACGGGCGCAGAACAAATGCCGATGCACAGTCTGCGAGTCCACGACGCTGCCTGACTGGTACGATCGCATCATCCGCGCGATGCACGCGCCGCTGCGCCGGACGGGCAAGCGGCTTGCGGTGCGGGACTTTGCCTACAAGCCGGCGGATCATGCGCCACTCATCGAGGCGGTGTCGCGCCAACCTGACGACGTGATCTTCTGCATCAAGGTCACGCCGCACGATTTCTATCCGACCTTCCCGGACAATCCCGCGATCGGCCGGCTTCCGCGCGAACAATGGGTGGAGTACGACACGCAGGGCCAGTTCTTCGGCTGGGGTGTCTTCCCCTGCGTGATGTTCGACGACATCCGCCAGCGCCTGGATCACGCAAGTCGTCATGGCGTGACCGGCGGGTTGTTTCGCTCCGAGTGGGAGCGCGTCAACGACTGGTGGGTACTTGAATCGCTCAACGTGCTGAACATGGTGACAGCGGCAACGCTGGCCCGCGATCCGAGCACCACCGACGAAGCGATTGTCACGGCCTGGCTGCGCGCGCAAGGCCTGCCCACGAACGCGGCCGGCTGGCTGCAGAGCATGCTGCGCGAGACATGGCCAATCTTGCGCGGTGCGCTGTTCGTGGGTGACTTCGTCTTCGCCGATTGCAGCATGTTTCCGCGCAGCCTCGGACGCGCATGGTGGACGATGGAAGTCAAGCACAGCCTGGAAGCCTGGGCACCAGCGTATCGCGGCCGGCTCGATCTGGATGGCGAGCGCATCGAACTGCTGATGCAGGAAAAGCGCCGCGCCCATGCCAGCGCCACGGCGCTCGTCGCGCGGCTGCAGGCTGACACTGACGCGCCAGCACCACTACGCGCGCGGCTACAGGATTGCACCGCCCTGCTGCCCCGCTACACGCAGGGCATGATGCTGTGCGCCGAAGTTTGCCTGCGTGCCCGGTGGCACGACCGCCACCCCGCGATATCCGACACGCCCGCCTTCCGCGCGGCGCTGGCGCGCCTGGAGCAGTTTGGCAAGGATCTCGAGCCGTATGTGGAAGCGGCCCGTTATCCACACCAGACACTCATGCTGCTCGACTATCGGCGCGTGGCCGACATCGTCACCGAAGCGCACGCTGCCCTTGAAGCTCGACACTGACCGCCCGGAGACTGCCGGCGCTCCCCACCCCCAGAGCCATGTGCCCCGCAGATCAACAAGAACCTTGGGGACAAGGAAATGACCATGCAAGCCACCCCTGACGTTATGAACCGAGTCTCAGCAGGAGCTACGCGCGTGCGCTTCTCGGTGCTCGCCATCCTGCTGGTGACGATCTTCGTGGCCTATCTGGACCGGGCAAATATCTCAGTGCTGGTCGCCAATGATCAGTTCCTGCACGAGATGGGAATTGCCGGCCGCCCGGCCAGCATCGGCCTGCTGATGACCGCCTTCCTGTTTACCTACGGCATCTCCAACGTGGTCCTCAGCCCGCTGGGCGACTTTCTCGGCCCGCGCAAGGCGATGTGTATCTCCGTCGTTCTGTGGATCGTCGCGGCAACGATGGGCGGCATCGTGACCACGTTCGCCGCGATGATCGCCACGCGCGTGTTGCTCGGCGCCGGGGAGGGCATTCACTACCCGATGCAGAGCGTGTTCGTGAAGAAGTGGTTCCCGCCGGCGGAGCGCGGACGCGCCAACTCCGTGTGGTTGACCGGCCAGTCGCTCGCCTCGGCCGCGGCCATGCCTTTCTTTGCCTGGACCATCCTGATGTTCGGCTGGCGCTCGAGTTTTTTCATTTGCGCCGCGCTCGGCCTCATCCCGCTTTACCTCCTGTGGTTCCATGCAACGGACACACCCCGCCAGAACCGCAGGGTCAACGAGCAGGAGCTCCGCCATATCGAAGCGGAGCTGCCGGACGCCGCGAGAGGAATGGCGACCGCCAAGGAGTCGGTTTGGCACAGCGCCAGGACATTCATCGGCAGCTATCAGTACTGGCTGATCGTCATCTACGACATCTGTCATAGCATGGTCTATTGGGGTTTGGCCTCGTGGATTCCGTCCTACCTGAAGGCAGCGCGGGGTTTCTCGTGGCAGCAGATGGGTTGGATCGCCGCGTTGCCCTTCATCCTGGAGATGATTGCGAAGATCGCCGGCGGTTTGCTCGCAGACCGCGGGGAGCGGAACGCCCTGATCTGCTTCATCTCCATGCTGGGTTCTGCACTGAGCATCTATTTTGGAGTCACGGTGGCCAACCCCTATCTGGCCGCGTTGCTGATCTCCATGGGCGTCGGCATGATTGGCCTGGGCAGTCCGTCAGTCTGGGCGCTGACCCAGCGCATCGTCCCGCATACTTCGATCGCTACCGCCTCGGGTCTGCTCAATGGCGTTGCCACCTGGTTCGGCTCGCTGTCACCCACGATCATCGGCATCTGCATTGCGCTCAGCGGGGGTAGCTACGCCGGCGGCCTGTTCTCCCTGGTTGCGACAACCGCGATCGGTATGTTGACAGCGCTGCTGCTGATGCAACGGAAATTGTAGCGGGCACGCGACCTATCGCGAATCGCAATCGAGAACCCCAGATCCGCCATGGCCATTCTTCGCGCCAGCGGCGGAGGCATGCGACGGGAGACTGCCATGACATTCGTCGTTCGCGCATTGGAACTGCACGGCAGCCATATCTGGCGCCGCAGCGCCGTACAGCAGGCATTGGAGTTCATCACCCGCAACGGACTGAATACCCTGGTGCTGCACGAGACCGATCTGGTCCAGATGGTCACCTATCCACGCAGCTACCTCGATCCGCACGGCCTGTGGCACAGCGCGCCAACGCGGCGTGGCGAGAACGCAATCGAGAACAATCGGGTCTACCTCGATCACGTGATGCGCCTCGCCGACAAAGCCGGCGTATCGCTGCTGGTGGAGGTGAAGGAGATCGGCTTCCCAGACGAAATCCTGGCACTGAAACCCGAACTCCTGAAGCAGGGCGAGGTCTGTCCCAGCGACCCGTTCTGGTTGGAGTTCATAGAACGCAAGACCGACGAATTCTTCACCGACTTCCCGCAAATCGCCGGGATGATCAGCAGCGCCGGATCGACCGAGGGCAAGGCCTCGCGTGCGCAGAACAAGTGCGGGTGCAGCCTGTGCCGCCAAACCACGCTCGAGGACTGGTATTTCGGCATCATCTCTGCCCTGCACCGCGCCTCCGCGCGTCACGGCAGGCTGCTCGCGGTGCGCGACTTCGCCTACAAGCCGGAAGACCACGCGCCGCTGCTGCGCGCGATCGAGCGCGCGCCCTCCGACGTTGTGGTCTGCGCCAAGGTCACGCCGCACGACTTCTATCCCACATTCCCGGACAATCCCGCGATTGCCGGCCGAGGCCGCCCGCAATGGATTGAATACGACACGATGGGCCAGTTCTATGGCTGGGGCTTGTTCCCCTGCCTGGTGCTGGACGATCTGCGCAGCCGTTTGGCACATGCGGCGCGTAACGCTGTCACCGGCGTGAGCTTCCGCGTGGAGTGGGAGAGGATCAACGATTACTGGTCGCTCGACGGCCTCAACGCCATGAACGCGATTGCCGGCGCGGCGCTTGCCAACGGCGAGACAATCGGTGCGAAGGAAGTTTGCCGCCGCTGGCTTGCCTTCCATGAATTGCCGGAAGCCGCGGCGGGATGGCTCGCCGGGATCATGCAGCGCACCTGGCCGATCATCCGCGGTGCATTGTTCATGGATGACTTCGTGTTCGCGGATAACAGCATGTATCCGCGCAGCCTGCGCCGCGCCTGGTGGGGCATGGAAGTGCGCGATGCGCTGCAGACCTGGGATCCATCCCGCGCCTCCGCTCTGCGCATCGATCGGTCGCGCCTGGAAGAACTCCTCGTGGAAAAGCGGCAGGCCGAGGACGATGCCAATGCCCTGGCCGCTGACGTGCGCAAAGGCCACCCGAGCCTGCCGCCGGCGCTGCACGCAATTCTGACCGAGACCTTCGACCGCTATGCCCTCTATATCGCGGGATTCCGAGCCTGCGCCGATGTGTGTCTACGCGCCCGCTGGCTCGATCCGGCGCACCGCAATGACGCCGGTCCGCAGGCAGCCGATCTGGTACTGTTTCAGAAGGCGTTGGACACACTGGATGCCTTTGCGGAGCGTATCCGCGCCGTCACCGAGGATGCAGCGCTGCCGCATCAGATGGCAATGCTGATGGATTACCGCCGCGCCGCCGACATCGCACGCGAAGGCCGCGCTCTGTTGCAACAAGCTGCTGGCAGTTGAGGCCATCGAGATGTCCAAACCGATTTTTGATGTCCGCGCCGTGGAGATGCACGGCGATCGCATGTGGAGCTGGCGCTGGGCGAAACGCGCGATCGATTTCGCCGCCGAGCATCGCATGAACGCTCTGGTGTTTCACCAGAACGACATCATTGATCTGCTGACCTTCCCGCATCGCTATTTCACCGTGGAGGAGATCTGGGCGCGCTGGCCCGTGCGCTACCACAACATCGACAACAACCTGCAATACCTCCGTGCCGTGACACGAGCAGCGGCAGATGTGGGCGTCACGCTGTTCCTGAATGTGAAGGAAATCTCGTTCCACGATTCGATCCTGCTGAAGCGGCCTGAGCTGTGGCGAGGACAGGCGGTATGCGCCTCCGACCCGTTCTGGTGGGAGTTCCTTGAAGCGAAACTCGAGGAACTGCTGAACGCGCTGCCCGATCTGGGGGGCTTGATCGTGAGCCCTGCCACGCGCGAGACCCGGCTGACGATCAGCGCCAACGAATGCACGTGCGAGCGCTGCCAGGCCACAACGCGCGACGCGTGGTATGAGGCGCTGATCCGCACGATGTTCCGGTCGCTCGATCGACGCGGCAAACTCCTGGCGGTACGCGACTTCAGCTATACTCGTGGCAATCAAGGCGCCGTGCTGGCCGCGGCAACGCGCGTGTCGGAGAACATCGTGATCTCGCTCAAGAACACGCCGCACGACTACTACCCGACCTTCCCCGATAATCCGCGCATCGGCGATGTTGGGCGTCACCCACAATGGGCCGAGTTCGATACCTGGGGCCAGTTCTATGGCCTTGGCGCATTTCCCAGCATCGTGCTGGACGACATGAAGATGCGCTTTCGCCATTGCGCTGCTCATGGCGTCACCGGGGTGCTCGGACGTACGGATTGGGAGGTGATCTCCGACGGCAGCGTATTCGACACGCTGAACCTGGCCAACCTCGCAGGGTTCGGGCGGCTTTGCTGGGATCTCGAAGCCCCGGTATCGGAACTGATCGCCAACCAACTGCAGCAGCCAATGGTAACCTTCCTGGGCGGCGGCCAGGACGAGGCCAGGTTCAGCCTGCGCGACTACCCCGTCGCACGGGCCGCACTGCAGCGCGCCCTGGAGCAATCCTGGAGCCTGATGGCGAAAACCATCTTCGTGCTGCGCCACGTGTTCCATGAGGACTGCATGTTTCCGGACACGCTGCGCAAGGCATACATGATGCTCGTTGAAATTCATGGCCTGGCCGAATGGGATGCGTCCGCCAAGGGTGCGCTGGACCTGGATGCGGTGAAGCTGGCCGCGATCTACCACGAAAAGGACGAGGCCGTGACTGGGATCGAGGCCCTGGCGGCGGATATCGCACGGGCAACCGCCGACCTGCCAGCAAGCCCGAAGTCGCAGTTATGCGAGACCTTCGAGCTGTGGATCTGGTACGCACGTGGCTTCCGCGCCTGCGCGCGTGCGTGCTTTGCCACCCGGCAGCATCTCGATCGGCCGAATACCGCGGGCCGGGCTGCGGCGGTGCGGGAGATCGATGGCCTTGACGCTTATCGCAACGCTCTCATCTCGCGGCTCGCTGGTACTCGCTACGCGTATCTGACCTATTGGCTACTGGACACAGAGCGTCTCCGCACGCTCGTGCTGGATTTGCGGCAACAACTCGATACGGTCGCGTAGGCCGGCGGTCTTTCCTTCGCGACAACCGCTATCGGGCCCAGCGGCCATTGCCGTGGGCCAAGCCCGCTCGGTCTCTGCACGGTTTGCCGTGAAGCGGGCAGGCAATTCCCGTTCGCAGTACGCGGCCTCAACGCACGTACATCGCCGCCGATCCGACTGTCGAGAGCAACGTTCGGACATCGAGACCCCTCCCCAAAAGGGTTAATTGACCCTGGCCGATCGTTACAGCATCGTCAGGGGGCAAAAGAGACACCACGCTGAATACGAGACCCGTCGCAGGATGGCTGGGAAACGACTGCTTTTATGACGGGAACCAAATGACGTTGCCCGATGGCGATTGGCATCGGGCCTGCTGCACGGTCAGCGGGCCCGTAGTGAGGATGCGCGCCCTGTCTGCATCAGCGGAGTTCAATCATCGCCACATCGCAGGCCTCGATAGCCTGCGGTTTGTCTGTGCCATTTGGGTCGCGCTGCATCATGGTGCGCGGCCCCACGTCGCCCTCTGGCTTGGATTGTCGCCGATATTCAAGGATTGGAACGCCATCACCTACGACGGCGTCGCCGCAGTGATCGTGTTCTTCGTGATCTCCGGGCTTTGCGTGCATTACCCACACGCCCGATCGGCATCGTGCAATCTGGCGGCGTTCTACGCCCAGCGCTTCGTCCGGGTCGGACTGCCATTGCTCGTCGTTGTTGCCTTTGAGTGGGCGGCGTTTTCGCTGGGTGCCGACCGCCTTGGCGAAGATATTTCCGGCGCGCTGCGGATGGTGAGCTGGTCGCTCTGGTGCGAACTGGTCTACTACGCTCTCTATCCGGCCTTGTTGATCGGCTTCCGGCGGATTGGCATGATGCCGATCATCGCCGCTTCCTTCGTAGCGGCATACGTTACGATTTTCGATCACTGGCAGCTTCTGACCTACTGGCAATATTCCAAGGCTCTGGCCTGGATCACCGCAATGCCGGCCTGGCTCATGGGCTGCGCCCTTGCACAGGCCATTGCGTCCGGCCGGCTGCCGATGCTGCCGGGATCGATCTGGACGTGGCGGATCGGCGCCGTGCTGCTGTCGATCCCGGCAAAGGCCCTCGTGTATCCGGCTGTGACGCCGATTCTCATTGGTAATCCCGCGACTCTGGGCCTCTACGCGGTGTTCGCCGTCTTCTGGGTAAGCAAGGAGCTCCAGTTTTATAGCCGCCACCCGCCGGCCGCGGCGCTGGAATGGGGCGGGCGTTGGAGCTATTCCATGTACCTGGTGCATAATATCGTCCTTGTGGCATTTGCCCATCATTTCCTGCACCCTCATACTGTCGCCCTGTGGCCAGCAGAGATCGCCGCAGTTCTTGTCACGTCATACCTGTTCTATCGCCTGGTCGAATATCCGTCGCATCGACTCGCTCGCGCACTGGGCAGATTTTTTGCGCGGCAGCCAGATCTGATAGGATTTGCCATCGCGCGCCGCTCCGACGTCGGGCCTTGATCTGTAATGAACGGAACCGCGCACCCTTCGCAAGCCGTGATGCCCCGGGCAAACAAGCCGCGCGCCGCGAACGCAAAGCCGCGCCCTGGCGAACCGCCGGCCGATCCGCTCCTGCAGCTTGCCGAATCAAACACCCTGCTCTTCCACGAGCCCTGGTGGCTCAATGCTGTCACCGGCGGCCTGTATCGCGAGGCCTCGGTCATGCGCGGCGGTCAGGTCGCCGGACGGCTGCCATACATGCTCGCGCGGCAGAATGGGTTCACGGTCAGCCGGCTGCCGCCCTTCACGCATGCGCTCGGTCCTGTGGTGCATCCAGGTGTCGGGAAGCCGCAGACTGTGCTGCTGCATCGTCTGTCGATCATCCGCGAATTGCTTGACCAGTTGCCGAAGGTCGCCTTCTTCAAGCAGGCGCTCGCGCTCTCCCTGGTGGATGGGCTCGCGTTTCAGGATCGCGGGTTCCAGGTGGCGCCGCAATACACATTCGAGATCGACGCCCGCGGAAATCTGGATAATCTCTGGTCGGATGTGCACTTCAAGACCCGCCAGCACATCCGCCGCGCAGAGGAGAAGTTCGCTGTCGTACGGCTCGACGAGCCGGGGGCGTTCACCGACTTCTATCTCGACAACGTGCGCCGCGCGGATCGTCAGTCCTTCATTGATTTTACCACCTTCCCGGCACTGTTCGCCGCAGCGCGGGAACGTGAGTGTGCCGAAATTCTCTGCGCAACCTGGCCCAGCGGCAAACCGGCGGCGATGGTCGTCCTCGTGTGGGGGCTTGGCCGGATGTACTACCTGCTGTCCACGCGCGCAGGCGACAGGGGCGACAACGGCTCGATCAACCTGCTGATCTGGGAGGGTGTCAGGCGCGCCCATGAGCGCGGCCTGTTGTTCGATCTGGACGGCGTGTCCACCAGCGGTACTGCTCGATTCCTCAGCGGGTTTGGCGGCCGGTTCGCCATGCGCCTGATCGTGCAACGCAACTCCTCCCTTTACGGCGCTCTGCGCAGCGCGAAACGCTATCTTGGACGGGGCAAGGCCGATGACACGTATGGTTTCACCTGACCGTCCCTTGCGCAAACCCAATCTGTTCGTGATTGGGGCAATGAAGTCAGGGACGAGCTTTCTAAGCCGGCTGCTTGATCAGCATCCATCGATCTTCATACCTCGTCTGGAAGAACCAAGCTACTTCATGCCACCGGATCAACTCCGCCGCCTGTGGCCGTATATGTGGGACAAGGGCATATGGCGCAGCGAGGATGCCTATCTGCGCCTGTTCCTGCCCGGCGGCGATGCACCGATCCTTGGCGAGGCCAGCACGAACTACAGCAAAATTCCGCAAGTTTCGGGAGTACCGCAGAGGATCGCGCGGTTCACCGATGCAGCGCGGTTCATTTACGTCATGCGCGACCCGATCGAGCGCAGCATCAGTCACTACTGGCACATGGTGCGGTTCAATGCCGAGTACCGCCCCATGCGTACCGCCATCCTGCAGGATCCACACTATCTTGCCGTCAGTCACTATGCGCTGCAGCTCGCGCCGTATTTCGGCCTGTTTGGTCCGAACCGGATATTCACCCTGACTTTTGAGGAGCTTACGCGCGATCCAGACACGACGATGCGCCGCATCTACCGCTGGCTCGGGGTTGATCCCTCGGCAGCTCCGCAGGCCGATACTGTCTGCGCGGAAAACGCCACGCCCGACATTGTCGCACGGCCATCCTTCCGCGGCGTGCCGCAGCGCCTGCGTCATTTCACGGCCCTGCGCCTTATGGCGCCGTATCTGCCGCGGGCCACGCGCTGCGCAGCCAAGCGATTGACAACCACCCGGGTGAACCGCAACTCGGTGGACGCATCCTCGGTCGTCGAATTCCTGCGCCCAATCCAGCAGCGCCAGACCGACGTTCTCACCGAGATGCTCGGCCGCGATTTTCCCGAGTGGACGACGCTTTTCGCGACGTCCGCGCCCGCGGCCGTATTGCCCACGTGCAACAAGCGTTTCGCTCATGCCTGATGGCAACGCAGGCGGCCCGATCGGCCCTTCCTGGATGGTTCCGCTGCGCGCCGCCGGGACGCGGCCGCCCCTGTTCTGTGCCTGTGCTGGCGATGGGGACGTGACGAAGTATCGCGACCTGGCACAGGCGCTTGCGGACGATCAGCCGGTCTATGGTTTCGGGATTCCTCCGCTGCCGGCGGGTGCCGCCTTCCCAAGCGTAGAGCAACTTGCCAGCGACTATGTCCAGGCTGCGCGGGCAGTGCAGCCGGAGGGCCCCTACTTCCTCTGCGGGCATTCGTTCGGCGGCCTGGTCGCTTACGAGATGGCGGCCCTGCTGCAACGTGCCGGGGCTCAAGTGCGGCTCGTCGCGCTGATCGATACCCTGCACCCTGGCCACCGGCGGCAGATGTCGTGGCGCGGCCGCATGCTCTTCAGGCTCACCTACCTCGCGAGCCGCCTGATGAAATATGCGCGCAACATTGGATATGGCAGGCCCGATCGGGCTCTGCGCGACGCAGCCAGGGCGATTTACAGCCATACAAAGCGTGGTTACTGGCGCATTGTTCGGACCCTGTTTGCGCGTTTGGGCCACGCCCCCCCGGCGGCGATCAGCAGCGACGCCCTGGTGCTTGCCGCTGCCTGGCACGCGTACGGGACCACGAGTCACGACGTGCCCTTGGTGATGTTCAATGCAATCGAGCGCCCGGTGGAATTCCACCGCGACCGGACCCTGGGATGGCGGAGCTGTGTCAGCCGGCCGTTTTCGCTCCACATGATACCGGGTGACCACTACACGATCCTGCGCAGACCGCACGTGCAGGTCCTTGCTGACACCCTTGCGTCCTACCTGACCAATCCCGCGCAACCGGCGCGGATGCCGGAAAACATAGCGTGGCGATAGACGTCTCGGTCGTCATCCCGACCTGCCGGCGCAATGAACAACTGTCGGCAGCCATCGGCAGCGTGCAGCGCCAGCGGGGCGTCAGGCTGGAGATCGTCGTCGTGGACGACAGCCCGGAAGGTGCCGCACGTGGGGTGGTAGACTCGCTTTGCGACCCGCGCGTCACCTATTTGCGCACGCCGAGGCCGACGGGGGGAATCCCGAGCATTGTCCGCAATCTGGGCTGGTCGCGCACCGAGGGTGCCATCGTGCATTTCCTCGACGACGACGATATCGTTCCGGATGGCAATTACGCGCGGGTCATGACCGTGTTCGAGCAACGGCCGGACATCGGGTTGGTGTTCGGCCGCATTGCGCCGTTTGGCGACTGTCCTCCCGCGCAACTCCGCCACGAACAGGCGTATTTCGACCGCGCCGCATGGCGTGCGCGCATCTGCCGCCGTATCGGCACGCAACGCTTGTTTGCCGGACAGATGCTGTTCGATAGCCCATTGTTGGTGTGCAGCGCTGGCATGTTGCGCCGCGCAGCGGTCGCGCGTGTCGGCGGATTCGATCCCGCGATCCATCTCATGGAGGACGCGGACTTCTATGTCCGCATCATGCGCGAATGCGGCGCGGCGTTCATCGACGAGATTACGCTGCACTATCGGATCGGCTATCCGTCACTGATGCATGCGCCTGACCCGCCCCGTGCGCAAATCGAGGCGCAGCGCGACGGCAGGCGCCGCATGCAGGCCAAGTACAGGTCCAGCTACGGGGCGGTGGAATTCTACATGCTCGCTGCCGCCACCCGCCTCGCCATGCGGTGGCGCTAACGCCCGCGACGCATCGCTGCACTGTTGGTGCGGTACTGCGTCTCGCAGGACGGCATAGCCGGCGGGTTCGGCCCGGTGCGGTCCGGCGGCACCGTCAGTAACACCACCATCGGCAGCGGCGGCCCGGAGAGCGTGAGGTGGGGGGCACGCTGCAACGCGTGGGCGGGGTAGCCAGGCCTGGGCCCGCCGAAGTTTTTAGCGTAATGAAGCAGGGCCGAAACCCGGCTGCGGTATTGGGACGGGCGGCGGCGGTGTTGCCCAGAGTTGGATTTGTCGCGTCGCTGGAATTAGGACGACGAAGGAAATACGACCATGACGGCGATCAGTTGGGCCTCCGGCACGTCGGGGGATTGGGCCACGAGCGCCGACTGGAGCACGGACTCCACACCCCGGTCCGCCGATGACGCGACCATCGCTGCCTCCGGCACCTACACTGTAACGGTCCTTCAGGCCGAGTTCGCGCACTCTCTGACCTTGGGCGCGACCGGGGCAACGCTGTCCATCACCAACGGCTTGACGGTCGGAACAACGCTCGACGCCGCCGCGGGGACGCTGAGTCTGGCAAGCGGCGGATCGCTGAACGGCGGGACGGTTGCCGCCGCCGGGGCGGCCTTCGCTTTCGCTGGGGGCACACTCAACGGAGTGACCTGGCAGGGGCCGCTGACTGTGAGCGGCAGCGCCGCCAGCCTCACGATGACCGGGGCGGACACGCTCACCGGGGCGGGTGGCTCGGGGGCTGGCTCGCTGACTGTGTCTGGACAGGGCGCCATCCTGACCATCACCGGCACGCTGGTCGATGCCGGCCCTCTGACTGTGAACGCCGGCGCAGTTCAGATCCAGAACGGCGCAACGGGCACGATCGAGGCAGCGAGCACCAATACCGGCACGGTCGGCATCCACGACAACGCCACCCTGACGGTGGCCGGCGGCTTCAGCAACGGCGCGACGTTGGACGTCGATAGCAACGACAATGCCCTCGAAGACACCGGCGAGGGCGGCAGCAGCCTGACGGTCACCGGCACACTGGCCAACACCGGCGTGGTACAGATCGGCGACCCCGTCCTGGCGCTCGACGCGGCAACCACCGTTACGCTGGGCGGGCTCACGAACGCGGGCACAAGCGACAGCTTCACCCTGGACGGTTCATCGCAATACGCCGCCACGCTGCACTTCACCAGCCCCACCGGATTCACCAGCAACGGCGGCACCTTCGAACTGACCTATGGCGGGTTGCTGGCGCTGGGCAGCAGCTTCGCCAATACCGGCACGTTCGGCATCCACGACAGCACCACCCTGACGTTGGCCGGCGGCTTCAGCAACAGCGCGACGCTGGACGTCGACAGCAATGACAGTTTCTTCCAGGACACCGGCGAGGGCGGCAGCAGGCTGACGGTCACCGGCACACTGGCCAACACCGGCGTGGTACAGATCGGCGACTCCATCCTGGCGCTCGACGCGGCAACCACCATCACGCTGGGCGGGCTCGCGAACACGGGCACAAGCGACAGCTTCATCCTGGACGGTTCATCGAAATACGCCGCCACGCTGGGCTTCACCAGCGCCACCGGGTTCACCAGCAACGGCGGCACCTTCGAACTGACCTATGGCGGGTTGCTGGCGCTGGGCAGCAGCTTCACCAATACCGGCACGTTCGGCATCCACGACAACACCACCCTGACGGTGGCAGGCGGCTTCAGCAACAGCGGGGTGCTGGACGTCGATAGCATCGGCAGTTTCTACGCGGGCACCGGCGAGGGCGGCAGCAGCCTGACGATCACCGGCACACTGGCCAACACCGGCGTGGTACAGATCGGCGACCCCTACCTGGCGCTCGACGCGGCAACCACCGTCACCCTGGGCGGACTCGCGAACACGGGCGCAGGCGACAGCTTCATCCTGGACGGCTCTTCGAAATACAGCGCCTCGCTGGGCTTCACCAGCGCCACCGGGTTCACCAGCAACGGCGGCACCTTCGAACTGACCTATAGCGGGTTGCTGGCGCTGGGCAGCAGCTTCACCAATACCGGCACGTTCGGCATCCACGACAACACCACCCTGACGGTGGCCGGCGGCTTCAGCAACAGCGGGATGCTGGACGTCGATAGCATCGGCAGTTTCTACGCGGGCACCGGCGAGGGCGGCAGCAGCCTGACGATCACCGGCACGCTGGCCAATAACGGCGTGGTACAGATCGGCGATCCCATCCAGGCGCTCGACGCGGCAACCACCGTCACTCTGGGCGGGCTCACGAACGCAGGCATAAGCGATAGCTTCACCCTGGAGGGTTCATCGAAATACGCCGCCACGCTGGGCTTCACCAACCCCACCGGGTTCACCAGCAACGGCGGCACCTTCGAACTGACCTATGGCGGGTTGCTCGCGCTGGGCAGCAGCTTCACCAATACCGGCACGTTCGGCATCCACGACAACACCACCCTGACGGTGGCAGGCGGCTTCAGCAACAGCGCGATGCTGGACGTCGACAGCAACGACAATGCCAGTTACGGCACCGGCGAGGGCGGCAGCAGCCTGACGGTCACCGGCACACTGGCCAACACCGGCGTGGTACAGATCGGCGACCCCATCCTGGCGCTTGACGCGGCAACCGCCGTCACCCTGGGCGGGCTCACGAACGCGGGCAGAAGCGACAGCTTCATCCTGGACGGTTCATCGAAATACGCCGCCACGCTGGGCTTCACCAGCCCAGCGGGGTTCACCAGCAACGGCGGCACCTTCGAACTGACCTATGGCGGGCTGCTGGCCCTGGGCAGCAGCTTCACCAATTCCGGCACGTTCGGCATCCACGACAACACCACCCTGACGGTGGCCGGTGGCTTCAGCAACAGCGCGACGCTGGACATCGACAACAACGACAATCCCTTCCAGGGCACCGCCGAGGGCGGCAGCAGCGTGACGGTCACCGGCACACTGGCCAACACAGGCGTGGTACAGCTCGGCGACCCCATGCTGTTGCTCGACGCGGCAACCAGCGTCACCCTGGGCGGCCTCGCAAATACGGGCACCATCGCTGTCTTCGGGCACGCCGCAACACTTATGGCAGGCGTGACGGTAGCAGGCTCGGCAACCAACGCCGGCATCATCAATGTCGGCAGCTATGCTGCCCTCGACGTGACCGGCGGCAACACCTACGTACAGACAGCCGGCACCACGACTGTCAACGGTTCGCTCACTGCCGCCAGCATCGATATCAACGGTGGCACGCTGGCAATTGACACCACCAACTTCACCAACACGACCACGCTCCTCGCTGCCGGCGCGGGTCTCATCGACTTCAGCGGCGGTGGGCTCGCGAACCTAAGCAACGGCACTTTGGCTGGTGGCACCTATACGGTGGATGCCAACTCGACCATGCAGTTTGCCGGCGGAGCCACGATAACCACCGACGATGCCGACATCGTCCTTGGCGGTCCTGCGTGGGTCATCCGATCCGGCACCACCGCTCTCGCGGCGGAACTCACCTCGATCGGCACGAGCGGTGCGCTGCAACTTGGCTTGGGTGCTGCCTTCGACAGTCCAAATACGTTTCAGGATGCCGGCGTCCTGGACATGTCGGGCGGAGACTTTTCCGCCAGCACCCTGACGCTCGCCGCCACCGGCACGATCAGCGGTTTCGGCACCGTAGCCGCGACAATCCTGGACGCCGGATCGATCCACGCCGCGAACGGCCACCTTCTGCTCTCGCAAAGCGTCAATGGCTCCGGCACCATCACGATCGCGTCCGGCGCAACACTGGAGCTGGCCGGAACGGTTCAGTCCGGCATCACAATCGAATTCGCCGGCCCCAATGCGACGCTGATCGAAGACAACCCAGCGAGCTTTAATGGTCCGGTCATCGGTTTTGCGCAAAGCGATGCGATCTACCAGGGCCTGACCCTGGTGACGCCTCCAGCAATCAGCGGCGCCGCGGCAAGCCTGGCGATGACCGATCAGGCAACGATTGCGCCGTTCTACGATACTACCGTTGTGGACACCAATGTGGGCCAGACGGAGACCGTAACGGTCACATTATCCAATCCAGCGAACGGCACGCTGTCGAATCTGGGTGGTGGCAGCTACAATGCGGCGACCGGCCAATACGTTGACGCAGGCACTCCGATCGCCGTCACCACGGCGTTGGACAATCTGGTATTCACGCCGGCGGCCGGTCAGGTCGCGGTGGGTCAGACTGTCACGACGACCTTTGTGATCAGCGATACCGATACGGCGGGCGCTGCCGCGATCGACAGCACAACCACCGTCGTTACGACCGCCGTTGCGCCGCCCCTTACGCTGAACTCGCCCGGCTCGATCGACTTTGGCAATGTGCATCAAGGCGCAACCGTTGAGCAAACGCTGAGCATCAGCAACACCGGGTCCACCGGCAGCCCATCGCTCGATGCCAGCATTGGCGGCATCAGTGGGGCGGCTACCGGTAGCGGATCGGTGGTCGACCTGGCAGCGGGCGCAACGGACAGCACCGATCTTTTGCTCGGCATCAACACCGGCACCGTCGGCGTGCAGTCCGGCGGCGCGGTCGTGGATTACAGCTCTGATGCAGGCGGCGGCACCACAACGCCCTTGAAGTCTGGTCCGACGGTGGCTGTCACCGGTACCGTCTATGCGCTTGCCGACCCAATCGTGGCGACGCCAACGCTGGACCTGGGTGCGGTTCGTGTCGGCGGGTCGGTGCAGCTTCAGGCACTGACCCTGGGCAATGGAATAACCGCAAGTCCGTATCAGGAAAGTCTGGTTTACCAGGCGGGGACGCCTGGCGGACCGTTTGATGTGCTGTCGGGCGGCTTGGGAACCATCGTCTCGGGATCAAGCGCAACCGCCGAGATCGGCCTCCTGGCGACCATCTCCGGTGATTTCACCGGCTCGACCGTGCCAATCACCCTGACGTCAACGGGAGACGGTACAAGCGGCCTTCCCAATACGATCCTGACTACCGAGTCCGTCATTCTGAACGGCACGGTCTTTGCCCCAGCCGTTCCGCAATTGAGTGCAACCAGCCTCAATTTCGGCGTGGTGCATGTGGGCGACAGCGTCAGCCAGGCTTTGACGATCGCTAACACGGCCACCGGCGCCCTGACGGATGAGCTGCTTGCCGAACTTTCAGCCTTCACGATACAGGGCCAGGTCACGCCGCAATCCGGGGTTGTCATTACCGTCGCAGCGGGAACCAGCGACACTCTCACGACGGTCGGTCTTTCGACGACCAACGCCGGAGTGCAAACCGGATCTTCCGTGCTGTCGCTCTACAGCGAAGATAGCGACCTTCCCAATTTATTCCTTTCCTCTGTTCCGATCAGCTTCAGTGGCACCGTGGACAACTACGCCACGGCGGCTATCGAGGAAATTTCCGGTGGCGGCACACTCACGCAGAACGGCAGTGTCTATACGCTGAATCTCGGCACGGTCGGAATTGACGCGGCGGCGCCAACGGTCGATCTGGGCGTGCTGAACGCGGCGGCCGGCTTGGCGGATCTGCTGTCCGGCAGCTTCGTCGCGTCAGGGGCCGGCGCGTTCACCAACACCGGATTGTCCGCGTTCGGCGGGCTTGGTGCGGGACAGGCGAATACCGCGCCAACAATCACGCTCTCGACGGCGACAGCCGGAACGTTCACGGAAAGCATCACGCTGAACACGGCGGGCAGCAACGCCAGCGGCTATTTCGGCACCCTGGATCCCGAGACCCTCACCGTCACCGGAGTGGTATTGCCGTCGGTGCCGGCGATCAGCGGCACCGCGGGCGGCCAAACGACCAATGATCTCGTCCCGATCGCGCCTTTCTCCAAGGTCACCATCGCGGATGCGACTATTGGCCAGACCGAGACTGTGACCGTCACGCTGTCCGCGGCAGCAAATGGCATTCTGAGCAATCTGGGCGGCGGCAGCTACAACGCCGCGAGCGGGATCTATACCGTCATCGGAAACGCAGCGGCCGTCACGGCGGCGCTGGATGGGCTGGTGTTCATTCCCACGACGCCCGAGGTCTCGTCCGCGACGACCCTGACGACCGGCTTCACCATCGAGGACACCGACACTGCCGGCGTCAGTGCATCCAACGCCACGACAAGTGTCACCGTCACGCTCCCCCTCACAACGACGATCGCGTCCAACGGCACGACGACCCTGGTGCAGGTCGGGACCCGGTTCCTGCTGAACCCCGGCGGCGTAGTGACTGCCGGCCAGAACGGACCGTTGCTGAAGTACCAAGGCAACCCGGTGACCGCCGGCGGGTTCGGGGCCGGTGCCACGCCGGTCGGAGCGGTACAGACGGCGAGCGGCTACGAGGTTGCCTGGAGCGTTGACGGGAACGAGTACCTTGTCTGGAACGTTGACAGCAACGGCAACTACACAAGTTCTGGCATTGGCCCGGTGTCGGGCACCAGCTATGCGCTGGAATCGCTGGAAACCAGTTTCGGTGAGGACCTGAACGGCGATGGAACGATCGGGCCGGCCACGACGCTGATCGCATCCAACGGCGTGACGAAACTGGTGCAGGTTGCGAACCAGTATGCCCTGGAGAACAGCAGCGGAAGCATTCTGGCGTGGCTGTCGTACCAGGGCAACGCGGTGACCGCCGGTGAGCTCGGGGCAACCAACACGCCGGCCGGGGCGCGACAAACCGGGAATGGGTATGAGGTTGTCTGGAGCCTGGGCGCGAACGAGTTCGCTGTCTGGAATACCGACGCCAACGGCAACTACACAAGCAACGCGACGGGCGCCGTGGCCGGTAACAGCCAGACGCTGGAGGCGATCGAAGCCAACTTCGGCGAGGTCTTCTCGGGCGGCGGCCCGATCACCTCGACGACGTCGGTGATCGCGACCAATGGCACGACGACCCTGGTGCAAGCCGGCAACCTGTTCGAGCTGAACCCCGCGAGCGGGGGGACGGGACCGCTGCTGGAATACCAGGGCAATTTTGTCACCACCGGTGAATTTGGAGCCTCTGCCGCGCCGGTCGGGGCGGTACAGACGGCAACCGGTTACGAGATCGTTTGGGGCCTGGGCGGGAACCTGTATGGGGTCTGGAACACCGACGGCAACGGCAACTACTCAAGCAACGCGACGGGCGGTGTTTCGGCTACCAGCCAGACGCTGGAGGCGATCGAAGCCAACTTCGGCGAGGTCTTCTCCGGCGGCGGGCCGATCATCTCGACGACGTCGGTGATCGCGACCAATGGCACGACGACCCTGGTGCAGGTTGGCAACCTGTTCGAGCTGAGCCCCGCCAGCGGGGGAACGGGACCGCTGCTGGAATACCAGGGCAGTTTTGTCACCGCCGGTGAATTTGGAGCCGCCGCCGTGCCGGTCGGGGCGGTACAGACGGCAACCGGTTACGAGGTCGTTTGGGGCCTGGGCGGGAACCTGTATGGGGTCTGGAACACCGACGCCGACGGCAACTATACAAGCAACGCGACGGGCGCTGTGTCGGGTGCCAGCTACGCGTTGGAAAATCTCGAGCTGAGCTTCGGTGAGGACCTGAACGGCGACGGAACGATCGGGCCGGCCACGACACTGATCGCATCCAACGGCGTGACGAAACTGGTGCAGGTTGCGAACCAGTATGCCCTGGAGAACAGCAGCGGAAGCATTCAGGCGTGGCTGTCGTACCAGGGCAACGCGGTGACCGCCGGTGAACTCGGGGCAACCGACACGCCGGCCGGGGCGAGAGAAACCGGGAATGGGTATGAGGTTGTCTGGAGCCTGGGCGCGAACGAGTTCGCTGTCTGGAACACCGATCCCAACGGCAACTACACAAGCAATGCGACGGGCGCTGTGTCGGCTACCAGCCAGACGCTGGAGGCGATGGAAGCCAACTTCGGCGAGGTCTTCCAAGGCGGCGGTCCGATCGCCTCGACAACGACGATGATCGCGACCAATGGCACGACGACCCTTGAGCAAGTCGGCAACCTGTTCGAGCTGAACCCCGCCAGCGGGGGGACGGGACCGCTGCTGGAATACCAAGGCAATTTTGTCACCACCGGTCAGTTCGGGGCAGGCGACACGCTGATCGGGGCGAGACAAACCGGGAATGGGTATGAGGTTGTCTGGAGCCTGGGCGCGAACGGGTTCGCTGTCTGGAACACTGATCTCAACGGCAACTACACAAGCAACGCGACGGGCGCTGTGTCGGCCACCAGCCAGACGCTGGAGGCGATGGAAGCCAACTTCGGCGAGGTCTTCCCCGGCGGCGGTCCGGTGGCCCCGACAACGACGATTGCCACCAATGGCACGACGACCCTGGTGCAAGCCGGCAACCTGTTCGAGCTGAACCCCGCCAGCGGGGGGACGGGACCGCTGCTGGAATACCAGGGCAATTTTGTCACCACCGATCAGTTCGGGGCAGACGACACGCTGGTCGGGGCGAGACAAACCGGGAATGGGTACGAGGTTGTCTGGAACCTGGGCGCGAACGGGTTCGCTGTCTGGAACACCGATCTCAACGGCAACTACACAAACAACGCGACCGGCGCTGTGTCGGCTACCAGCCAGACGCTGGAGGCGATGGAAGCAAACTTCGGCGAGGTCTTCCCCGGCGGCGGTCCGATCGCCCCGACAACGACGATTGCGACCAATGGCACGACGACCCTGGTGCAAGCCGGCAACCTGTTCGAGCTGAACCCCGCCAGCGGAGGGACGGGACCGCTGCTGGAATACCAGGGCAATTTTGTCACCGCCGGCGAGTTCGGAGCCTCTGCCGCGCCGGTCGGGGCGGTACAGACAGCAACCGGGTACGAGATCGTTTGGGGCCTGGGCGGGAACCAGTATGGGGTCTGGAACACCGACGCCAACGGCAACTACACAAGCAACGCGACGGGCGCTGTGCCGGGCGAAAGCTTTGCGTTGGAAGACCTCGAGCCGGCCTTCGGCGAGGACCTGAACGGTGACGGCAGGCTCTCGGCGGTCCTGGTGACGAGCGCGGGCGCTGGCAACACGCTCAACCTGGCCGCGCAGACGCAGGCCACCACGATCAATCTGGGCAGCAATACCGCCAGTGCGAGTGCTGGCCTGAACGCCCCCAGCCTGGCGTTTATCGGCTCGCCCGATGCCATCACCCTGGGTTCAAGTGCAAACACGATCGAGTATGCACTGGCGCCGGGCAGCGGTATCGAGACGATCGCGGGCTTCGTCCTCGGCCAGGACGAACTGAACATCGACCTGATGGGCGCCGCGGCCAGCGCGCTGCAAATCAACGATACCACCGTGGGCGGTGTGCATGCGATCGCGATTGCCAGCAGTGCGGACTCCACGCATGGATTGGTTCTGCTGAACATGCCCACAGGCGATACGGCCGCTGCTCTATTCGCGGGTCACGTCACTTTCAGCGGCGGCCATGCGTTGATTGGTTGATCCCGATGTCCCGGGCTGGCGAACGATCATGCTGCCAGCGCGGCTGACCCGCGCTGGACCTGGCTTCGGTAGTTTCCGGACCGCGCGGCGAACACTGCCGGATCACGAAGCAATGGCGATGATCCGGAAAGGGCAAGTCCGGAACGTCAGCGGAGACGACAGCAGATTGCCTGGACATTGATTTCCGATCATTCTGCTGGTTGCGACCGGTGGCTGTATGCTGCGGCGCGCCAATCGGGTCGCAGCCCGGTGACACAAAAAAACCGGAGGACGACTTGAGAGCAGCAGTGGCGGGCGATCTCGCGTGGGTGCCGCGCATCGCGAAGGGGGCGGGGCCGGTCTATCTGGCGATCGCCGACGCCCTGGCCGAGGATATCCTGTCCGGCAGGCTTGGACCCGGCATGCGTCTGCCGCCGCAGCGCACGCTGGCGGACGCGCTCGACATCGACTTCACCACGGTCACCCGCGCCTATACCGAGGCCCGCAAGCGTGGGCTGGTTGAAGGCAAGGTCGGGCAGGGGACCTATGTGCGCTCCAGGGCCGCGGTGTCGGCTTCCCTGGCGCGCGGTGGTGCCATCGACATGAGCATGAACCTGCCGCCACGGTTCGATGATCAGCGGCTCGCCGCGCAGATGTGGAGCGACATCGCCTCGCTGGAACATGCCGAGGGCGTCGATCTTCTGCTGCGCTACCAGGAGCCGGGCGGCACCCGCCGTGACCGGAACGCCGGCGCACTCTGGCTGGTGCACAAGCTCGGCGAGGTCGCACTCGATCGGATTGTCGTTACCCCGGGCGCCCGCGGTGCGCTGCTGACATTGCTCGCGGCGCTGGCCGAGCCGGGCGACGGCGTCTGCACGGAAGCGCTGACCTTTCCCGGCGCGCTGTCCGCCCTGGCACATCTGCGGCTGCGCCCGATCGGCGTCGCGATCGACCGCCAGGGGATCATTCCCGACGCCTTCGAGGCAGCCTGCCTGATGCACCGGCCGAAGCTGCTGTACTGCAACCCCACGCTGCACAATCCGACCACGGCAACGATGCCGCTGGAGCGGCGCGAGGCGGTGATCCGGATCGCCCGCGCGCATGGCGTCGCGATCATCGAGGACGACGCCTATGGCATGTTGCCACTGCATCCTGTCCCGCCGCTGGCGCGCCTGGCGCCCGATCTGGTGTACCACGTTGCCGGCCTGGCGAAATGCCTCGCACCGGCGTTGCGCATTGCCTACCTGGTGCTGCCCGAAACCCGGCTTCCGCAGCACCTGGCGGGCGGCATCCGCGCGGCGGCGTCGCTGGCGTCGCCGCTGACGGCGGCGGTCGCGACGCGGTGGATCGAGACCGGTACCGCCGGTGCGGTGCTGGAAGCGATCCGGCACGAGGCCGCAATCCGCCGCGCGCTGGCGCGGGACATGTTGCCGCGCGAAGGGACCCATATCGCACCGGACGGGTTCCATGTCTGGCTGGAGCTGCCGCGCGCCTGGCCGCGAGCGGAGTTCGTGGCGCGGCTGCACACGGCCGGCATCGGCGCGGTCCCGAGCGATGCGTTCGCCGTGTCGGTATGGCCGGAGGCGGTGCGGCTGGGGCTGGGGGTGCCGGCTACCGCCGGGGAGCTTGCGCAGGGACTGCAGACGGTTGCGGCGCTGCTGGACGAGACTCCCGCGCTATCCAGCATCGTGGTGTGAGGCGAGACCGGGAAGCGCTGTCCCCGTCCTCTGCGGGAAGGGGGAGCGTTTTCGTCTGCGGGAACGGGGGGCGTTTTCGTCTGCGGGAAGGCGGGGAGCGTTTCTCCGGTGCACCGCCAAGTCCCCACACGGTCCCCGGCGAGCCCCAGCGGGCGGGGGGCCGTAACCGCGGCGCGCCGGCACGCCGCGTCCATGCACCGCGTGCATGTCCTGATGACAGACAATACATCGTAGCGCCGGTTGCCATGCCGCCCGTTTGGGTCCATCTGGCGTCCATGCAATTGGGTATGCATTGAACATGCATATCGTTTAATTGTACGGAAAGCTGCGCCCGCTCGCCCCGTGCTGCGGTGCAATAAAGGTTGCCGCATGCACAACGACAAGTACTGGGCCCCAGCGCCGCGCGCACGGTCGGCCAGCCCACCGATCGCGCCCGCCACTCCGAGCCCTGCCGCATCCCACTCGCCGCTTTGGCGCGCCGCCCGATGGACAAGCCTCGTGGCATCGGTCCTGCTGCTGTCCGGCTGCGCCGATCAGCGCCAGAGCTTCCTGACGCCGGACGGCCCCGTCGCCATCCTGCAATACCACTACCTGTGGCTGATCACGCTGATCACGCTGATCGTGGTGGCGCCGGTGGTCATTGGCGTACCCTTGCTCGCCTGGCGCTATCGCTACGGCAACACCAAGGCACGCTACGCCCCGCATTGGGACTTCTCTGCCGCACTGGAATGGCCGATGTGGCTGGTTCCCGTGGCGATCGTCATCGTGCTGTCGGTCTTTGTCTGGAACTACACCCACCAGCTCGACCCATATCGTGCGATTGCTTCGGACAAGCCGCCGCTGCGCGTTCAGGTCGTCGGCCTCGATTGGAAATGGTTGTTCATCTACCCCGACTACCACATCGCCACAGTGGGGGAGATGGCGTTTCCGCAGGACCGTCCGGTGTCAATGACACTGACCACCGACACGGTGATGCAGTCTTTCATGATCCCCGCGCTCGGCGGCCAGATCTACGCCATGCCGGGCATGGTGACGCAACTGAACCTCGCCGCCGGCCACACCGGCGATTTCGAGGGCATGAACACCCAGTACAACGGTGACGGCTTCCACGCCCAGCATTTCCAGGCCGTCGCCATGACGACGCAAGACTTCTCCCGCTGGGTCAAGGATGCGCAGCAGAACGGCGCGGCGCTCGACGCGGCGAACTACAAGATCCTGGGTGAGAGTTCGACGCCAGAGCAAGTCCGCGCGCATTTCGGCAATCTGTCGATGCCGAAGGACGTGACGTTCTTCAACAACGCCGCGCCCGATTTCTTCATGGATATCGTGATGCGCTATCACGGCCGCAAATCCGTCCCGCCGGCGCAACAACCAGGCAGCACTGTCTACGATGCCGTGGTGGCCCGCAACGCCGCCCCCGGCGCCAGAATGGCCAAAAACGCCGTCCCCGACACCAGAATGGCCAGCATGGCGGGCATGGCCGGCCACCACGCCACGATAAGCAGTAAGTGAGTACCCCAGCCATGTCGCAAGCTATGTGGTCCGCGGTGTTCGGTCGGCTCGACCTGGATTCGCTCGATTTCCTGAAGGCGTTCCTGCACCCGAGCATGAACGACATGATCCTGTCGGGTGCGGCCTGGGCGGTGATCATCGGCGCCGTCGTCACCGTGGCTTTGCTGACGCGGTTCCGCCTCTGGGGCCCGATGTGGTCGCAATGGCTGGTCAGCGTCGATCACAAGAAGATCGGCGTGATGTACATCGTGCTGGCGCTGATCATGCTGGTGCGCGGCGCACTGGAAGGCGTGGTGATGCGCGCCCAGCAGGCCGACGGGCTGCATGGCGGCTTCCTTTCCGCCGACCATTTCGCCCAGCTCTTTTCGACCCACGGCACGATCATGATCTTTTTCATGGCCATGCCGTTCCTCACCGGGCTGATCAACATCGTGGTGCCGCTGCAGATCGGCGCCCGCGATGTCAGCTTCCCGATGCTGAATTCCTTCAGCCTGGGCCTCACCGTCGCGGGCGCAATGCTGGTGATGATCTCGCTGGTGATCGGCGATTTCTCCACCGGCGGCTGGACCGCCTATCCGCCCTACACCGAGGTCAGCTTCCAGCCCGGCGCCGGGCCAGACTACTGGATCTGGGCCGTGACGCTGACCGGCCTGGGCTCGACGCTCACCGGCATCAATTTCATGGTGACGATTTTCAAGGAACGCGCGCCCGGCATGACCTTCATGCGCATGCCGCTGTTCACCTGGAACGCGCTCTGCACCTCGCTGCTGCTGGTGTTCGCCATGCCGCCGTTGACCGTAGCGACGATGATGCTGGCCGCCGACCGCTATCTGGGATTCCATTTCTTCACCAATGGCCTCGGCGGCAACATGATGAACTTCGCCAACCTGTTCTGGTTGTTCGGCCACCCCGAGGTCTACATCCTGATCCTGCCCGCCTTCGGCGTGTTTGCCGAGGTCATCGCGACCTTCTCCGGCAAGAAGCTCTATGGCTACCACACGCTGGTGATCGCCACCATGGCGATCGGGTTCCTGTCCTTCGGCGTGTGGCTGCACCACTTCTTCACGATGGGACAGGACGCCGACATCAACGCCGTGTTCGGCATCGCCACCATGTTGATCGGCATTCCGACCGGCATCAAAATCTATGATTGGATGGCGACGATGTACCGCGGCCGCATCCGTTTCAGCGTGCCGATGGTCTATTCGATCGCCTTCATGGTGTTGTTCGTGCTCGGCGGCATGACTGGCATCATGCTGGCCAACCCGCCGGTCGATTTCCAGGTCCACAACACGCTTTTCCTGGTCGCACATTTCCACAACATGCTGATCCCCGGCACCTTGTTCGGCATGCTGGCGGGCTACACCTACTGGTTCCCGAAAATGTTCGGTTTCCGCCTGAACGACCGCTGGGGCTATGCCGCCGCCTTCTGCTGGATCGTCGGTTTCGTCCTCGCCTTCTTCCCGCTCTATGCGGTGGGACTGATGGGCATGACCCGGCGCACGGTGTCCTACACCAATCCCGCCTATCAGCCCTGGTTCCTGATCGCCGGCGCCGGCGCCTGCTTCGTCACCCTCGCACTGATCAGCATGGGCGTGCAGCTCTACGTTTCGATCCGCGACCGCGAGCAAACCCGCGACATGGGCGGCGATCCATGGAACGGGCGAACCTTGGAGTGGGCAACGCCATCCCCGGCACCGGCCTATAATTTCCCGGTCATCCCCCATATCCACGCGCTCGATCCGTTCGCCGTCGCGAAGGAAGCCGGGTTCGGCTATCAGGAGCCGGTCTCCTTCTCCGACATCCATCTGCCCGGCGACACATGGGTCGGCGTGATCACCGCCGTGTTTGGCACCGCGCTGGGGTTCGGCCTGGTCTGGCACATCTGGTGGCTCGCGCTTCTCACACTCGCGGTGCTGGCGGTGACGCTGGTCGGCCGCGCCCTGCTGGGCGATCGCCATCCGGTCACGATCCCGGCTGCCGAGGTCCGCCGGCAATACCTTGCCTGGCTCGGCACGGTCCGCACGGTCGCCCCCGTCACGCGTGCGCTCGAATGGGATCCGAGGAACCACGGCGTCGCTGCCAACGAGTATTTCCAGGAGGCCGCGGAATGAACGTCGTCGTTGCCCGGCCCGGGATGACCCCACCCGGGATGATCCCGCCGGGGATGACGCTGGTCGCGGATCACGCTCACGAGCACGATCCCGCGGCCAGCGCCCTCTCGGGCTTCTGGCTGTTCATGATGAGCGACCTCATCATCTTCGGCCTGATGTTCGCCACCTACGTGACGATGCTGACGCCGATGGCCTTCGCCGGCGGTCCAACGCCAAAGGACCTGTTCGAACTGCCCGGCGCCGCGATGGAAACCGCCGCGCTGCTCACCAGCACCTTCACCTTCGGCATGGCGTCGCTGGCGATCAAATACGAGCTCGGCCTGCGCCGCGTGATGTTCTGGCTGGTGGTCACGCTGGCGCTCGGGCTGGTCTTCCTGGGGCTGGAAATCCGCGAATTCGCCCACATGCTGGCCATGGGTGCGGTGCCGCAGCGTTCCGGCTTCCTGTCGGCGTTCTTCGGCCTGGTGCCGCTGCATGGCGCGCACGTCACCGCCGGTTCGATCTGGCTGGTGATGATGATGATCCAGATCGGCCGCACCGGCCTGACCGGGTCCGCCAGGTCGCGCATCGCCCGCCTGGCATTGTTCTGGCACTTCCTGGACCTGATCTGGGTGGGGATTTTCTCGGTCGTCTATCTGGGAGGGATTGCCTGATGTCGAACCTCAGGCAGCAGAGCAAGGCTGATGCCTACCGGCATGATCTGCGTGGTTACCAGACCGGGTTCGCGCTGGCGGTGATCCTGACGATCGTTCCGTTTGCCCTGGTGGCCACAGGCACGTTGTCCACCATCGCGGCGCTGTGGGTGATCGGCGTGCTGGGACTGGTGCAGATCGCCGTGCATGTTCGCTACTTCCTGCATGTCGATCTGAGCCCGGAAAAGCGCGAGGAATTCTCGCTGATGGTCTTCTCCGGCTCCATGCTCGTGCTGATGATCGCCGGCATGCTGTGGATCCTGTTCAATATGAGCACGCGCATGATGCCGATGTAGCAATCCCTGCCTGGGGATGCTGGCTGGTTGGCCGGCGCGGGCCGGCGTACCTACAGGGGTCGGCACGTCAGTTGGACGCGGGTGAAGCGGCCGGGGACAGGCGCCTGCCGGCCATGACACAGGGCCTTGCGGCCCGGCCGGCCGAAGCAGTTATATAATACGCCTCCTCGCTGTTTCGCGTGGGTAGCAACGGTCAGCTCAAACCCCCAACCGATGTTTCTCGGTTCGGCTGAGAGCCGTTTCTCCGTCCCGGCCTGATCTCGCACCGGCGCCGTGCGCCGCCGCGGTCAAGGATGGCCGCAGGCCACCGCCGAAGGCGGCGCGAAGCGTCCTTGACGGCGGCGAGCACGGCGCCA
>DATHNI010000354.1:0-11651 GCA_035486135.1 Acetobacteraceae bacterium | reverse complement strand
CTACCTGATCTTCGATAACTTCCCCGATCTTTGGACGTGGGTGGGCGCCGGGCTGATCATCGCGTCGGGGATTTATATCGCGTGGCGGGAGCAGCGGCGGCTGGTGGCGCGGACCGATGTCAGGTCAACCTGACGGGTGGCAGGTACCGCGCCCGGCTGGGTGTACAGGATGAGCGTGCCCTGGAAGGTTGCAGCGCTGCCCTGGGTAGAATCGTCCTCGACGATCAGCATCATGGTGTCCTGGCGGGGGTTGAGATTCAAGCGCGGATCCCTCCGACGCGGGCAACGGCGCTCCGACGCGCGGCCATCCAGCGCCGCGATCCCAGGATGCCTTTCAACAGCGCCGGCGCGTAAAGATCGGCGTCGAGCCGCGGAAAATGGATGCCGAGGCCTAACTCTTCCACGTTGATCGTCTTGAGATCCTCCGGCGAGGCATCCTGCAAACCCTCTACATCACGCGGGATCAATCCCAGTTCGACGCCGGTGCTTAGCCGCACAATGATGCGGTGACGGCCAGCGTCGTAATGCGCCCTGACGGCGCGCGGACTACGCATCCGTGCGTCACCACGCGCCTTGGCCGCGGCGAATTGCTCTGCCGTCAGTTCAGCCATGGATCTGCCTCTATGCGTCCATCAACGTGTCCCTATGGTTCGCGACCAGTCTCTGCGCCCGACTCGCTTCTCGCTCGTTGCCTCCGATCACCTCTCGCACGTCCAGCCCCATAAGGTTGATGACGACCGCCCATCCTGGTCCAAGGACATGATCATGGGCCGGTTTAGCATATCGACCGTACAAGTCGTTCGGCGACACCGGCGAACCGTCAGCCATTTCCTCCGGCGGCCCAAAGCGTGCAAACTCCCCCCATGTCCCCCACCTATCTCGATCCGCGCACCGGCCAGACCTTCCCGCTCGACGAGCCCCGCTGGTCCGGCCCCGATCACGCGCCGCTGCTGCTCACCCCGCTCCCCGGCATCACTCGCGCCCAGATCGACCCGGCCGTCCGCAGTCTGTGGCGCTACCGCGCCGCCTTCCCGCTGCAACCCGACGACCCGATCACGCTCGGCGAGGGCACCACGCCCTTGCTCTCCCGCACCATCCACGGCGCCAACGTCCGCGTGAAATGCGAGTGGCAGATGCCCACCGGCAGCTTCAAGGACCGCGGCGCCAGCGTCATGCTGTCGCTGCTGCGGGCGCAGGGCGTCGAAGCAGTACTGGAGGACAGCTCGGGCAACGGCGGCGCCGCCATCTCCGCCTACGCCGCGGCCGGAGGGATGGCCGCTACCATCATGGCCCCCGCCTCAACCTCCCCCGCCAAGCTGGTCCAGATGCGCGCGCACGGCGCCACGCTGGAACTGGTGCCGGGCACCCGCCAGGACACCTCCGACGCCGCCGTCCGTCGCGCCGAGACGATCTTCTATGCCAGCCACAACTGGCACCCGTTCTTCCTGCACGGCACCAAGACGCTGGCCTACGAACTCTGGGAAGACCTCGGCTTCCGCGCGCCCGACAACGTCATCACTCCCTGCGGCGCCGGCTCCAATGTGCTCGGCTGCGAGATCGGCTTCTCCGAACTGCAACGTGCGGGGGAGATCGACGCGCTGCCCCGCATCTTCGCCGTCCAACCGGCCAACTGTGCGCCAATCGCCGCCGCCTTCCTGGCCGGCGCCGACACGCCCGTCCCGGCCGACATCCAGCCCACCATCGCCGAGGGTACCGCCATTGCCCAACCGATCCGCCTGCGCGAGGTGCTCGGCGTGCTGCGCGAAACAAGGGGCGGTGCGGTGATGCTGACGGAGCAAGAAATCGTCCGCGCCACCTTCGACCTGGCCCGCCTCGGCCTGTATGTCGAGCCGACCGCCGCGCAGCCCGTTGCCGCGCTCGCCAAGCTGCTCGCCGCTGGCACCATCACGCCGGACCAAACCACCGTGCTGGTGCTGACTGGCAGCGGCCTGAAAGCCACGCCGCGCATCGCCGAACTGCTGGACGCCTGATATCGTCGGCGCCAAGCAAACGGGAGGGCAGACTATGGCGACACGCATCGGCATCGCCGGCGTCACCGGGCGGATGGGACTCCTGCTGGTGGAGGAAACCCGCGCCACCGCCGGTGCCGAACTGGTGGGCGGTATCGGCCACGCGGGCTCGTCCAAACCACTCCCCACCGGCGTGGAATCCTACCCCGACATTGCCACCCTCGCAGCCGCGTCCGATGTCGTTGTCGATTTCACCAACGCCGCGACCGCTCAGCCGCACGCCACGGCGCTGGCAAGCGCGGGAAAGGCCTGGGTGCTCGGCACGTCCGGCCTGTCCGCGGCGGATGAGGCCGCCGTCGCCGCCTCCGCTCAGGGCATCCCCGTGGTGTATGCGTCGAACTTTTCCGCCGGCGTCAACCTGGTGCTGGCGCTTGCCGAACGCATGGGCGCCGCGCTGCCGGCGGAGACCTACGACGCCGAGATCATGGAAATGCACCACCGCCAAAAGGTGGACGCCCCGTCCGGCACCGCGATCGGCATCGGCCGCGCCGTCGCCAAGGGTCGCGGCATCGCGCTCGACGACGTCATCCAGAGCGGCCGGCACGGCCACACTGGCGCCCGCCCCACCGGCGCGATCGGTTTCGCCGCCCTGCGTGGCGGCCAGGTGGTGGGCGAACACACCCTGATTTTCGCCTCGGCCACGGAACATATCGCGCTGACCCACCGGGCGTTCGACCGCCGCGCCTATGCCGCAGGAGCAGTACAGGCCGCGCTGTGGGTGGCGGCGAAGCCGGCCGGGCTGTACTCGATGATGGACGTGCTCGGCATGACATGACCGACGGTGCAGCGCGGTTCGCTGCGCGCTATCCGATTGTCTGGCATGTCATCGAGGCCGAGGGCGCCGGCCCATGGCTCTCCATCACCGGCCTGCTGCCGGCGGCCGCGTCGCGACGCCTGGCCGGCCTCGCCGCCGACGACCGCAATCGCGACGAATTCCAGCGGCTTGACCTCGGCGATGGCCGCGTCGCGGTGCTGCGCCCGCAACTGATGGCCGACGATCGGCTCACGCCCACCTTGTCCGGCAGGTTCGCGGGGCGGCCCGGGGCCTGGCGCGCCCACATCAATGCCCACGTGTTCTTCTGGACCGAGCCATCCCGGCGCGACGCGTTCATCCGAGCCTGCGTGCGGGAACGCGCCCGCAGCAAGGTCGCGCCGGCCGATGCCCTGCCACTGATCCTGAGGATCGATACGGCGGCCTTACTCTCCCGGCACGGCGGCGCCGCGTATTTCGCTCGCATCAACACCGGATCGACGGTGCGGGGAGGCGCCCGGGCGCGGCGGGACGAAACAACGCTGGCACCGATGGCCGGCTATCGCGCCGGACCGGCGGCCGAACTGGCGATTCGTGGGTGCGTGCAACCAGGTGGCCTGTCCCTGCGCGCCGGCATGCGCGATAACGGTTGATGGCTCGGGCTCTCACCCTCACCACCGGCGTGCCACGAATGCTCTCCGCGCCAGGCGTTGCGGCGGGTACGGCAATCCGCGCCATGCGCCGCCAATGTCCCGTTCGCTGCCGATGTCCCGTTCGCTCCGGCGAGGCGGTCGCATGACGACGCCGACGTGGCAAACACCGCGCCTGCTGCTGCGGCCGCCGCGGATCGCTGACGCGGGGGAGCTGTACGGGTTCCTCGGCGACACGTACGCCATGCGCTTCACCCACTGCCACAGCTCATTGCGTGCCTGCCGCCGCCGGCTGGCAGGCTTCGAGTGGCAGCGTCGCCGCAAGGGGCTCGCACCGTGGGCGGTGGTCGCCACGGCCGATCAGCGCCTGATCGGCGGGGGCGGCCTGTACGAAGACCTGTTCGAACCCGGCTGGGGCGTCGAATTGGGCTACGCGCTGCACCCTTCAGCCTGGGGCAAAGGCTACGCCACCGAGTTGGGCCGCGCGTGCCTCAACTGGGCCGACACCGTGTTGCAGCTGCCCCGTGTCGTGGCGTTCGTCCATCCGGACAATGCCGCGTCCCGCCGGGTGCTGGAGAAACTCGGGTTCACGCCGGTCCGCTTCGTTCCTACCATGAACCGTACAATGCTCTGCCGCGCGCAGCCTGGTTCCGCATGACCGGCGCGGCGTGGCAGCGGCTTTATGGCCGCCGGCGGCTCGATCCGCTGCCGTCGGCCTTTCCGCGGCATCGCCCGGGCGTAATGCCTGGGGCGCCTCCGGTCCAGCCCGTTGGCGCCCCGGCCGTGCGCGGGCCGCAAACACCCTTGACACTCGTGATGATAGAAATTATAACTAACATCCATGGAACACCCACCGCTTCCCGACCCCACCGATCCACGCCTGCTGGCCATCTACCCTCATGCCATCACGACCCTGCGTCAGATTCTCCCCCGGCCGATTCCAGACACGCCCGAGGCGTGGGCGCATCGCGACCGCATCGCCCTCGCCGCGTTCAGCGCCCTGGCGCCGGCCAATCATGCCGAGGCCAGTATGGCCGTCCTCCAGATCGCCACCGTGGCCCAGGCTGGCGAGTGCCTGAGGCTCGCCGCAGAGCATGCGGCCGAGCCCAAAATCGCCGCGCGGCTCCATCGCCAGGCCGAAATGATGGAGCGCGAGGCGCACCGCTCCCTCAAGTTCCTGCGGACCGTGCAGAAGGCGCGCGCGAAGCGTGAGGCGGATCCCGTCACACGCGACGCCGACAACGCGCTGCAACAACGCCTCCTCGCGACGATGACGGCTGCGCTGGAGCATGTGCAGTCCGAGGCGTTGCGGCCGGCGCCCGCCCCGGAGCCCGATCGACATGCCCCGTCACGAACGAGCGACCGTGCCGAAGGTGTGGATCCCCGGGGCGAAAACATCATTGTCTGGCCAAAGGTGCCGATTACCAAGACGGTTCACTAAGGGGCCGCAGGGAGATAACTGCTTCAACCAGCCACGCCGCAGAGCCCTGTGTCATGGCCGGGCTTGGCCCGGCCACCCACGTCGTCTCTTGCTGCCAGCAGCAAAGTCGTGAGTGGCCGGCCGCAGCCTGTCCTCAGGCGGGCCTTCGGCCCGACCCGTGGGCCGGCCATGACACAGGGAGCTGTGATCCGCCCCAATTGATTCGATTGTTCCCGAACGGACCTTAACGATCCAACCGACGGATCGACCATCCGACCGCGCCGCAGGCTGGCAACACGCCCGTGCCGCCTCACGCGGCCGCTCGTCCTTCGCGGCGCCGCCCTTGTTCCGCCCCAACACCGACGCTAACTCCAAGAGCCACAGGCAAGGACCCGACCCATGGCGCAGGCGATTCGTCCGGTAATGCTGGTGATCCTCGATGGCTTCGGCTGGCGGGAAGCGTCCGAGGACAACGCCGTCCGCCTCGCCAGGACCCCGACCTTCACCAGGCTTTGGCAGTCCTGCCCGCACGCCTTGCTGCACACATCCGGCCGCGATGTCGGCCTGCCCGAGGGGCAGATGGGCAATTCCGAGGTCGGCCACATGAATATCGGCGCCGGCCGCGTGGTGCATCAGGAATTGGTGCGCATCGGCGACGCCATTGCCGAGGGCAGCATTGCCAAGGCCGCGCCGCTCACTGACTTCATCGGCAAACTCCGCCAATCCAAGGGCACCTGCCACCTGATGGGCCTGATGTCGCCCGGCGGCGTGCACTCGCACCAGGACCACGCCGTCGCCCTGGCGAAGATCCTGCACCACGTCGGCATCCCCACCGTCGTGCATGCCTTCACCGACGGCCGCGACACCCCGCCGCAATCCGGCGCCGACGACATCGCCCGGCTGCGCGACTCGTTACCCCAGGGCGTCCCCATCGCCACTGTCATCGGCCGCTACTTCGCCATGGATCGCGACAACCGCTGGGACCGCGTCGCGAAAGCCTACGCCGCGCTCGCCGAAGCCGACGCCCCGCGCGTCGAAGACCCCGTGGAGGCCGTGCACGCCGCCTACAAGGCCCAGAAATACGACGAGTTCGTCCCGCCCGTGGTGATCGGTGACTACAAGGGGATGCAGGACGGCGACGGCATCCTCTGCTTCAACTTCCGCGCCGACCGGGTGCGCGAAATCCTCGCCGCCCTGCTCGATCCGACGTTCGACGGCTTTCCCCGTAAGCGCACCATCAAGTTTGCTGCCGCGCTCGGCATGGCGTTCTATTCCGAGGCGTTGGCACCGTTCCTCGGGGTGCTGTTTCCGCCCGACAAGCTGGAACACATCCTTGGCGGCGTGGTGGCGGCGGCGGGCAAGACGCAGCTCCGCATGGCGGAGACCGAAAAATACCCGCATGTCACCTACTTCCTGAACGGCGGCGAGGAGACGCCTTTTCCGCGCGAGGACCGCATCATGGTGCAGTCCCCCAAGGTCGCCACCTACGACCTGCAGCCCGAGATGTCGGCGGCCGAACTGACCGACAAGGCGGTCGCCGCGATCGACAGCGGCAAATACGACATGATCATCCTGAACTTCGCCAACCCCGACATGGTCGGCCACACCGGCGTCTTGGCGGCGGCGATCAAGGCGGTGGAGACGGTGGACACCGGCCTTGGCCGCATCGTCGAGGCGGTGCGCAAGCAGGGCGGCGCTCTGCTGGTCACCGCGGATCACGGCAATTGCGAGCTGATGAAGGACCCCGAGACCGGTGGCCCGCACACCGCGCACACCACCAATCCGGTGCCGGTGGTGCTGGTGGACGGACACGCCAAGGCGATCGGGGACGGCATCCTGGCTGATGTGGCGCCGACCCTGCTGGACCTGATGGGGATCCGCCAGCCGCAGGAGATGACCGGCCACACCCTGATCCGCCACGATGCGGCACGCGCCGCGGAGTGAGAGCGATGGGCGGTGCAATGGAATGCTCCCCCTCCCCTTGAGGGCTTGGGCCGCGAAGCGGACCAAGCCCTCAAGGGGAGGGGGAGGACTCTGCTCCTTCCGGTTCCACTGGAGCCTCCTCGCTGTCGCGCTTCTTGCTCTCCCCGCCGCATCTCCCCCATCGAAAGACCAGCCAACCCGCCAGCAAATGGAGCAAGCGGAACAAGCGCGCGCGGCAGAACAGGAGGCGCAGCGGCAGGCCGCCGCCCGTGCCGCCGCCGCCGCCGCGGAGGCACAACGCCTGGCGGACCAGCGGGTCGCCGCTGCTGCGAAGCTGCGCCAGGCTGAGGCGGCCACCGAAGCTGCCGCCACTCGCATGGACGACCTGCAGCGCCAGCGCAGCGAGGCCGCCGCCAGACTCGCCACCCGTGCCAAGGCGATGCAGCCACTGCTGCCGGTGATCGAGCGCCTCTCGCTCTACCCTGCGGAGACCTTGCTGGCAGTGCCCGCCGCACCGGAGGACACCTTGCGCGGCGTCATCGTGCTGCAGGGTCTCGCGCGCCAGATCCAGGACGAAGCCGCCGCACTACGCCGCGCCCAGGCGGCGCTGGACACCGCCACCGCCGCGGTGCAGGCCGAAACTCCGAAACTGGCGGCCGCCGAGGCAGCGCAGCGGCAGGAAGCCGTGGCGCTCGACCAGCAGATCTCCAGCGCGCAGGCCGACCGGAGCGCCGCCCAGGCCGACGCGGACGCCGCGGCCGCGCGCGCCGCGGACCAGGCGGCGCGGGCTGAGACCCTACGCACCATGCTGGTGGCGCTGGACGCACAGCGCCGCGCCGAGGCCGCCGCCGCGCGCGAGGAGGCTGCCCGCGCCACGCGCGAGAAGCACGCCGCCGAAGCCAAGGCCGCGCATGAACGCGAGGCCGCGCTGGGCAAGCCGGCCGGGGGCGGCACGCTGGCCTCCGTGGCGGCGCCAAAGGGGCAGCTCACGGCCCCGGTCGCTGGGACGGTGTTCCGCTCGTGGGGCGATCCGACAGATGCCGGGCCGGCGACCGGCATCTCCTACCATGCGGCGCCTGCGGCCCGGGTGGTGTCGCCCTGCGCCGGCCGGGTGGAATTCGCCGCGCCGTTCCGCAGCTACGGGCTGCTGATGATCCTGGACTGCGGCGGCGGCTACCACGCGGTGCTGGCCGGTTTCGAGCATCTGGATGCAACGGTCGGCGAGGATGTGCGCCCGGGCGAGCCGGTCGGCGTGATGCCGGGTTGGGAGCCCGGCTCCGGCGCGCCGCGGCCGTCGCTATATGTGGAGCTGCGCCACGACGGCCAGCCGGTGAACCCCGCGCCATGGCTGAAGGCGGCGAGCTAAAAGAAGAAACCTCCTCCCGCTTCGCGGGAGAGGTCGATGGTGCGAAGCACCGAGGGTGAGGGTGATCGGGTCGGCACGCACTACTTGCTTGCTTTGCGGCGACCGCAGATTGGTTCGGTGCGACCCGATCACCCTTACCCTCGTGCTGCGCACATCGACCTCTCCCGCGAAGCGGGAGAGGTTATATTTGCCTACGCGTAGTCCTCCGCCGCCGTCACGTCCTGGTCGCGATCCGACGCCACCTGGTTCAGGAACAATGACAGCACGAACGACACCGCCAGGTTCACCGCCAGCGAGGCCAGCGCGACGTAGCAAGGGAAGCTGATCCCGGCGAAATGCAGCGGATAGACCGGCGCGAAGTTGTTGCTCGCCACCATCCACGACCCCAGCCCGAACCCCGCCACCCACCCCAGCAACAGCGCCCAGCCATTGAAGAAGCGGGTGTACAGACCCAGCACGATCGCAGGCGCTGTCTGCACGATCCACACCCCGCCGAGCAATTGCAGCCACAGCGCGTATTGCAGCGGCAGCGCGAAGATGAACACCAGCGCCCCCGCCTTGATCACCAGCGAGACGATCTTCGCCACCTGACTCTCCTGTGCGTCGGTGCAAGCGGGATGCAGGAACTCTCGGTAGATGTTGCGGGTGAAAGTATTTGCGGTGGCGATCGACATGATCGCCGCCGGGACCAGTGCTCCGATCGCGATGGCGGCGAACGCAACACCGACGAACCAGCTCGGGAACAGGGCCAGGAACAGCGCCGGGACGGAGAAGTTGGCCTTGTAGCGGCCGAACCCGTCGGCGAACTCCGGCATCGACTGCACGCCGATCGCGATTGCCATGAAGCCGACCAGCGCCAGCAGTCCCAGCATCAGCGAATAGGCTGGCAGCATCGCGGCGTTGCGCCGCACCACGCGCGAGCTGGACGCGCTGAGGATGCCGGTGATCGAGTGCGGATAGAGGAACAGCGCGCAGGCCGAGCCCAGCGCCAGCGTCGCATAGGCACTGAACGACCCATACGATCCCGCCGGCGGCGTGGCGAGCAGCAGCTTGGGCGAGGGGATTGCGGAAAACACCTTGTCGTAGCCGCCCAGATGGATCGGCACGGCGATGATGGCGGCGAACACGGTGATGTAGATCAGCAAGTCCTTCACTACCGCGATCATCGCCGGCGCGCGCAGGCCGGACGTGTAGGTGAACGCCGCAAGGATGACGAAGGCGATGATCAACGGAAGGTCGCCGGCGAAGCCCGCGGTCTCCACGCCCATCGCGCCGATCACTACCTGGATGCCGACAAGCTGCAGCGCGATGTATGGCATGGTGGCCAGGATGCCGGTGAACGCGATGGCCAGCGCCAGCCAGCGGTTGCCATATCGCCCGCGCACGAAATCCGCCGAGGTGACGTAGCCATGCTTGTGCGCCACCGACCACAGCCGCGGGAACACGATGTACAGCAGCGGATAGATCATCACTGTGTACGGCACCGCGAAGAAGCCGAGCGCACCGGCACCGAACATCAGTGCCGGCACCGCGATGAAAGTATAGGCGGTGTAGAGGTCGCCGCCGATCAGGAACCAGGTGACGAAGGTGCCGAAGCGGCGGCCTCCGAGCCCCCACTCGTGCAGCATAGTGAGATCGCCCTTGCGCCAATGCGCGGCGATGAAACCCAGCCAGGTGATGAAGCCGAACAGCAGGATGAAGACGATCAGTGCGGTCGAGTTCATCGGATCAGCGCTCCACCAGGTAGACGAACGCGATGATCATGGCGCCGAGCACCACCCAGCCGAGCTGATACCAGTAGAAGAACGGGATGCCGGCGATCATCGGATCGACGCGGTCGTACGACGACACCCAGAGCATGGCGATGAACGGCAAGATCAGCAGCAGGCGCGCCCACACCACGACACGCACCGGCCGGTGTTCGTTGCTTTGTCCGGACATGGCGTTCCCCCCGATTCGCTGCATCTTAGCAACCTCTCCCGCGAAGCGGGAGGGCAACCTCTCCCGCGGGAGCGGGAGAGGTCGAGGGCGCGAAGCGCACGAGGGTGAGGGCGATCGGGTCGGCACGCTGCCTTCCTCCGCCGATGACAGAGGCATGACGGCGCAGCGTGCCGACCCGATCACCCTCACCCTTGCCGCTTCGCGTCTCGACCTCTCCCGCTCCCGCGGGAGAGGTTGCTAAAACCCCTCGCGCCGCCAGGCCCCGACCATCAGCCCCAGCATCAGCGGCAAGGCAAGCCAGGACGGCAGCAGCGCCAGCGCCGCAATGCCGGTAACCAGGTGATCATGCCGCCGCTCCAGCCCGACCCACGAGCTCCCCGACGCACCCCGGTCCTGCTCTGTCCGGCGCAGCTCCGGCACATCCGGCGAGGCTGCGGTGCCGAGCCAATGCACCCCGCCGCCCGACGCCCGCGCCAGCTTGCCGACCAGGCTGGCGGTGGCGCGCAGGTCGGCGATCTCCAGCGGATTGGCAGCCCCGGCCGCGGCATAGGCGGTGCGCTGCCCGTCGTTCACCTGCCATACCCCAGGCGTCGTTGCCGCCAGCCCGGTTGTGGCCCGCCCAGGCGCGGTCTCGGTCAGCGGCAGCTTCTGCGTCTTGCCGTCCGGATCGGTCACCGTGATAGCCCCGGGCGGCCCGGGATCGGTCGAGCGCCGCTCGATCGTCAGCCGCCCATCGGCCACCACCGCCGTCAGCGCGTTCTCCTCGAGCGCCGGCTCCTGCATCAGCCAGTGCGCCACGCGGCGCAGCAGCTCGGCCTGAGGACCGCCACCCTCATGGCCACGCGACCACAGCCAGATCTGGTCGGACAGCAGCAACGCCGTGCGGCCCTTGCCCACCCGGTTCAGGATCAGCAGCGGGTCGCCGTCCGGCGCCTGCATCAGCACCTCGCCCTGCACGTCGGACGGATCGATGTGGCGGTACCAGGACCCCCAGCTCGGCGAGCCGTTCGGATCGTCCGGCGGATTGGCGCCGGCCAGCCCCTCGGTCACCGGATGGCGCTGCCCCAGGTCGGTGACCCGCGGCCGGAACCGCCCGTCCACCACGGCGTTGAACGGCGCCGGCGCCCCCGGCAGCACCGAGCCCAGCGGCGTCGCGGCAAGACTGGCCGGACCGGAGAACTCCGGCCCGACCGACAGCAGCAGGGCGCCGCCATCCCGGACATGTTCCGCGATATTGGCGAGATATGGCAGCGGCAGCAGCCCACGATTTTGGAACCGGTCCAGGATGATGAGGTCGAACTCGCCGATCTTGTCGAGGAACAGCTCGCGCACCGGGAAGGCGATCAGCGCCAGCTCGTTCAGCGGTGTCAGGTCGTCCTTCTCCGGCGGGCGGAGAATGGTGAAGTGCACCAGGTCCACCGACGGATCGGCCTTCAGCAGGCGCCGCCAAGTGCGCTCGCCGGGATGCGGCTCGCCGGAAATCAGCAGCACGCGCAGCCGGTCACGCACGCCGTTGATCTCCACCACGGCGCGATTGTTGAGCGTGGAGACCTCGCCGGGCAGCTTGTCG
>DATHNI010000353.1:0-4425 GCA_035486135.1 Acetobacteraceae bacterium | reverse complement strand
CCGCGTGCTTCGGCACGAAATTCAACGACGATGAATTAACGCCCGGGGCATTGGCTACAGTGAGTCTCGCCGGGAAAGCCTCTCCGTGCTGCTCCGTGGTTCTTCGTGTTCTCCGTGTTGTACCAAGCGCCCTGGAGATTGACTCTCGGCGACGTGGCACGCGCCTTCTGTGTCATGGCCGGCGAAGGCCGGCCACCCACGGCTTTCCTTCGTTGCACGCTGCAAAGTAGTGGGTGGCCGGCCTTCGCCGGCCATGACACAGAAGGCGCGTGCCACGTCGCCAGTACGTCAGCAATTTCGCCGGTTGGTATTAGATGCTTGCGGCAGAACGATCCGCACAGACCGCGGGCTGGCCCCCAGAGAGGGACTGTCCGCGAATGCGATTGGCCTGGCTATCTGATCGCACGGCTGCTGCTCTGCGCTGTCGATGGAAAGATCGTCGTGTTGCATGGCTTCGCCAAGAAGACGCGCAAGATGCCGGACGATGACATGACGTTGGCGCGCCGGCGCAAGCGAGGGTTCGATCGATAGGAGGCCACATCGCGACGACCAAGCCACCACGCAGCACTGAGGGATTTTCGACCCTCGACGAATTTCTCGACGCGGAAAGTGTGATACCGGGCGTTTTCACCGCGAATGGAAACGCTCGCTTGACCTGTCATTGCGCGGGACGAAACAACGAAGCAATCCCTCGCCTGATGAGCCACGGGCGGCTCATCAGGCAGGGGATTGCTTCGTCGCTGCGCTCTTCGCAATGACAGGTGTGGCGTGACGATTCCGGTCAGGATGGAAATGCGCTAGCGCTCCTCGCAATGAAACCAAGCGCCGTAAAGAGTGATTCTCGAATGCGTCGCGCCGGCCATGACGTGGGGAGCGGTGGTGCGAAGCCGCCCAGCCACTATCGCACGTGCAGCAGCGTGGGTGCGATCGAATCGAGCGTGACGCTGATCGTCTGCACACGTCCCAACACGCGCCGGCTGCGCAGGTCCGTGACCAGCATCGCGCGCGGCAGCGTCAGCTCAACGGTCTCGCTGCCCTCGCCAGACTTGCTCCGTTGCAGGCCGATGATGTCGCCGCCGGCGTCGTGGAACACATGCACCTCCACATCGTCGTGCGGCGCCGTCACGTGGACCACCGGACTGACGCCGGCGTCCGCCAGCAGCTTTGCCAAACCTGTCCGGTCGTCCGGCGCCACCACCAGCGCGACCTCCGGCGCCAGCGCCGGCCGCGGCAGGCGGCGGCTGTGCGCGTCGTACAGCCCGGGCGGCGTGTCGGCGATCACCACGCCGCCACGCTTGGCAAACTCGCCGATGGCGTGCGCGTCGGCCGGCGACAGTGCGAGCGTGTCCGGCAGGATCAGCACCTTGTCGCGCAGCCCGGGCAGCATCGCTGACGAAATGAACCGTGGGGCCAGTCCGAGTTGCGACAAGCTCGCCGTGTAGGTGCGCATCGCACGACGGAATGAGTTGTCCTCGTCCTCCTTCTCCGCCCCGCGCTCGATCCAGGCATCGCCCTTCGGCTGCTGGTCGATCATCCACTGCGTGCGAAAGCTCGCCGGCGAATAGAGGATGGCGATCGGGTCGATATGCGGCGTCGCCGCGAACAGCACCGGCGCGATACGATGCAGTTCGGCGAACAGCGGCACGTATCCCTCGCCGCGTTCGCCCAGCGTGCCGTCGGCGTGGACGATGCTGTCGTTCTCGTCCCACAGGATCAGGCCGCGTGAGCCCCGCAGCAGTTCGCGCCACACCCAGTGCCACTCGGGCGCGCCGCCGCCGAACGCAGTGGTCAGCGGGATCAGGCTCGGGTTGAGCGAACGCAGGATCGGCAGGTTTTCGCCGGAGTCGTACACCTCCATGACGTCAACGGCGTGCGCGAGGTGCGTGTAGTCGTAACCGCCCCAGCCCGGCATCTGGCCGCCTTCGATGGCGGCGAGGGCGTGCGGATCGGCGGCATGCACCGCATCGGTGCCGCGGCGCAGCGCGTCGGCGAACGCCACATCCATCCATGCCTTGAAATCCGCCCATGCGGCAAAGTTGCCGTCGGTGCGGCGCATCGCCTGGATCGTGGTCTCCGGCCGTACATCGTCCCACGTTGCGAACTGCGTGCCCCACTCGGCGTTCAGCGCGTCCAGCGTTGTGTATTGCTGGCGCAGCCAGCCGCGCATGCCGGCGAGCGAGGCGGGCGAAAGATCGAAGTCCCAGAATGACGAAAGGTCCGCGATGCCGGTTTCGTCGCCGAGACTGTAATACAGCGGATGAAAGGACTGTTCCTGCCGCACGATGCTGGTAAGCCGCGCATCGATGCGGGCCTGCCACTCCGGGTCCGACAGGCTGGGATCGCGGACCAGCGCGGAGAGATCGTCCGGATTGGCGCGATAGCGGTGTTGCAGATCGACGAAGCGCCAGTTCACCGCCTTGCCCGGCGTCCAGCGATGGTATGGCGCATAGAAGTCGGTGGCGATGTTCTCGACGTACCAGCGTAGCCCGGCCTGGCGTAGCGGTGCCGTCTGAGCGTCAGGCACGCTGCCGGTGCCGTCGCGATCGGCGATGACCGTCGCGGCAGTGACGCCGATGCGCTTCAGGGTGGCGAGTTGCGCAGGGTTGCGCGGCTGCCACTCGATGATCTGGTAGTCGGGCCACACCTGCGCCTTTGCCGGGACGACGCACACAGCGATGGCCGCCGCCAGCAACGCAAGCAGAAGGAGCCTACGCATCCTGTTGCAGCACTTCACCCGCGAGATAGAGACTGCCGCAGATCAGCACCCGCGCCGGACCGGGTTCATGCGCCACGGACCGCAACGCGTCGGCGACATGCGGTCCAGGCCGGGCCACGCCACCCGAAGCCGCAACGATTGCCTCGACCGGCCGTGCATCGTGCTGGTGTTCCTCTGCCACCGCCCACAGCGTCGTGGCGAGGGGCAACAGGGGGCGCAGGAATTCCTCGGAATCCTTCGTTTGCTTCATGCCGACCATCAGGTGAATCGGCCGGTCGGCCCAGGTGCCGAGGTGCTCCGCGAGGACCACGCCGGCGCCGGGATTATGGCCGCCGTCGAGCCACAGTTCCCAGCCGGATGGCAGCAGAGCAGCGAGTCTCCCGCGCAGGCGTTGCAGACGGGCCGGCCATTCCGCGGACGTCAGGCCGGTGGGGATGGCGGCGGCGGACGTCGCGAGCTTCGATACTTCCAGGGCAGTGATGGCGATGCCGGCGTTGTCCAACTGGAACGCGCCGGGCAAGGACGGCGACGGCAGGTGGGCGCGCAGGCCATGCACGTCTTCGTAGTGAAAGCCGTGCCGCGAGGGTTCCACCCGCCAGTCGCGATTACGCAGTTGCACCGGCGCTCCGATGCGCGCCGCCTCTGCCAGCAGCACCGCGGCGACCTCGGGTGGTTGCGCGCCGATCGCCACCGGTACGCCGCGTTTCATGATCCCGGCTTTTTCCGCGGCGATCAGTTCCAGCGTGTCGCCGAGCAACTCGCGATGATCCAACGAGATCGAGGTGATCGCACACGCCACGGGGTGCTCGATCACGTTGGTCGCGTCGCCGCGGCCGCCGAGCCCGACTTCCAGCACGCACAGATCGGCTGGCGTCGCGGCGAACAGGTGAAACGCCACGGCCGTTATCACTTCGAACACCGTGATCGGCGCGCCCGCGTTCACATGCTCCACATGCTCCAGCGCCGCCACGAGTGCCGCATCGGAGACCAATTCGCCGGCAAGGCGGATGCGCTCGTTGAAGCGCACCAGGTGCGGCGAGGTGTAAACGTGCACGCGGTGTCCGGAGGCTTCGGCCATCGCGCGGATGAACGCGCAGGTGCTGCCCTTGCCGTTGGTGCCGGCCACGTGGATTACCGGCGGCAGGCGCAGGTGCGGATTGCCGAGCTTCTCCAGCAACACCAGCAGCCGGTCCAGGCTGAGGTCGATCAGCCGCGGATGCAGGTTGTGCAGCCGGGCGACGATGCCCTCGATGCGAGCGCTCATCGTCGCGATCCGGGCCGTTGGCAGAGCAAGCCAGCCGGGTTCAGGTCCTGATCGCACTCGTCCACGGCAGCCTCATATCCTTGTCGCATTCGGGCTTCAACATCGGTGATTGACCCAGCCATGGCAATTGCCGTCCGGGCAACCACCAGGGCGCTCGCGTTTGCGTTGGTGGCGCAAGCCGAGCAAGCAGATGTTAACTTAACACAGACCGCACAGAGTAGAATGTGGCTCTCCATGGTGATATCTGGGGTGATATCTGGCCATATCGACCCAAAGCAATGCCCATCTCGCGTCGCACGGCTTGGAGTAGCTTTGAACAAGCCGTCGCGGGCAGCGACAATCGAGGAAGCGCCGATGCATTGTATGCGTGACCCGAGCATGCGTGACCCGGCCGGCCGGACCTGCCCGAAGCGTGCTTTCTGGATCGCCCCGGCAGGCGCTCTGG
>DATHNI010000352.1:0-9292 GCA_035486135.1 Acetobacteraceae bacterium | reverse complement strand
GGGACGCCAGGTGGCGCTGTCGCTGTCGGATCCGTTCTGCGTCGATCGGCATCGCGCGGCATTCCGCGAATTGGTGTCGAACGACGTGGACATCCTGTTTGCCAACGAGGCGGAGATCACGTCGCTGTATGAGGAAAACACGTTCGAGGCGGCGGCCGACGCGGCGCGGCGCGAGGTGGCGTTAGCCGTGCTGACGCGCTCGGAGGCGGGCAGCGTGATCCTGCGCGGGGCGGAGATGGTGGAGGTGCCGGCCGAACCGACCAGGGTGGTCGATACGACGGGTGCGGGCGATGCCTATGCGGCGGGGTTCCTGGCGGGACTGACGGCGGGCAAGTCATTGCCGGTGTGCGGGCGGATGGGGGCGATCGCGGCGGCGGAGGTGATCAGCCATTATGGGGCTCGGCCGGAGGCGGATTTGAAGAAGCTGATCGCGGGGCGGGTGTAGCGGCGTGCATCGCTGCTGCGACCGCAGGGCCCTTGGTGTATGATGACGTTATGAGCGCACAACACGTCCCGGCTGAATTGCTTGAGCCCGTGATTGCCTACTTCCGGCCACGCCGAGTCGTGCTGTTCGGTTCCGCTGCGCGTGGCGAGGCCGGACCGGACAGCGACATCGACCTTCTCGTTATCCTCGACGACGATGCGCCTCGGGAAAAGCTCACGCTTGCGGCGGGTTATGCCGCGCGGCAAAGCTACCGTCACGCGGCGGATGTCATTCCCTGCAGGGAATCAGTGTTCCGGCGTAAGAGCATGATCGCGGGCAGCCTGGCTTATCAGGCCGCATCGGAAGGCGTCGTCGTGTATGAGCGGCCCTGACGAAGGGGCGATCGAGACCGAACGGCGCCGTGAAGCGGCACGCTGGCTTGCAGTCGCTATGGAGGACGCTCGTGTCGCGCTAGCATGCCTCGAGATGGCTCGGCCGGCGTTCGGCATCGCGGCGTATCACTGCCAGCAGGCGGCCGAGAAGCTTGTGAAAGGATTGTTGGTGGCTGCCGGCGCAGGGTTTCCGCGCACACATGACCTCGCCGAACTCGCAGGCCGTGCAATCCCCTTCTATCCCGCCCTGACGTCATCGCTCGAGTCGATAGGTCCGCTCACCCTTTTGGAGCGTTGCATATCGCTATCCTGGCATCGAGGAAGACGATGAACCGGAGCCTGATCGGACTGCGTTGCTCAAAGCGCTCGCCACGATCGGCAGCCTGGCGTCGTATTTGGAGACGTTGACGCCCGGGTGACGCCGGGCGCCGCACGGCGGGGATTTCGTTCGGCGCGCCTGTCTCGTAAGCTGAACCGACATCAATGCGGGAGGAGCCCCGGACAATGGAAAGCAACAGCGCGGACGTGGATCTTCTGGCCGGCGTCCGGATCGTCGACTTCACCCAGTTCGAGGCTGGTCCCTCCTGCACCGAGGCGCTCGCCTGGATGGGCGCCGAAGTGGTGAAGATCGAGAACCCGAACCTGGGCGATCCAGGCCGCCGCCGGCAGCCCGGCAAGCCCGACACCGACCCCTATTACTTCCACGTCTTCAACGCCAACAAGAAGTCCATCGCGCTGAACCTGAAATCGCCGCGCGGGCTGGCGCTGGTGAAGGACCTGCTGCGCAAGGCCGATGTCTGCGTCGAGAACTTTGCCCCCGGCACGATCGAGCGTCTCGGCCTCGGCTATGACGTGGTGCGGGAGCTCAACCCGGGCATCATCTATGCGTCGGTGAAGGGGTTCGGCGAGGGCAGTCCCTACGAAAAGAACCTGGCGTTCGACATGATCGCGCAGGCCTGTGGCGGCACGTTCAGCGTGACCGGCGATCCGGATGGGCCGCCGACCCGGCCGGGCATTTCGCTGGGCGACACCGGTACCGGCATGACGATGGCCATCACCATCGCCAGCGCGCTGTACAAGCGGCAGAAGACGGGGCAGGGGCGGCGGCTGCAAGTGGCGATGCAGGACGCGATCATGCACTACATGCGCATCAACTTTGCCACCCAGGGGCTCACCGGCAAGCCGGCGCAGCGCGGCGGCAGCAAGGTGGTGGGCGTGAACAACGCGCCGATGGGGCTGTATCCGTGCAAGCCAGGCGGGCCGAATGACTACGTTTACATCATGACCAGCCGCGCCAATCCCGAGCATTGGGACCGGCTGCTGAAGCTGATGGGCCGCGAGGATTTGCTCGGCGATCCGCGCTACGCCACGCCGGCGCACCGGGTGGAACGCGAGGCGGAGGTGGACGCGATCATCTCCGCCTGGACGCGCCAGCACACCAAGCACGAGGCGATGACCGCGGTGGGCGATGTCGGCGTGCCGGCGGGGGCGGTACTCGACACGATGGAGTTGCAGAACGATGCGACCTTTGAGCAACGCGGCATCATGCAGACGATCCACCATCCGACGCATGGTGACTTCAAGATGCCCGCCTGGCCGGTGCGCATCGACGGCAAGCCGCCGACGCTGGTGACGTCTCCGGTGCTGGGGCAGCACACCGGCGCTGTGTTGCAGTCGTGGCTGGGGATGAACGCGGGCGAGGTGGAAGCGCTGCGAGGCGACGGGGTCGTCGCGCAGGGTTAGCGTTCTGACCTTCCCGGATCGATCCCGCCGGCCCGCAACCGGCGTCGTGGCCGGCGAAAACCGGCCACGGCACGAAGCGGCAGGCTCGTGGCGCTAGTGATGCTCCTCGTGGATTGTCCCCTGCGCCAATACGACAAGAAGAGTGCTGAGAGGGCCGCCGGGACTTCTCGTCAGCGAAACTTCGGAGTTGGCGGCAAGGCAGCCAACCGGGCTTTTGCTGTGGAATTCGCGGATCTCGGTCGGTCCACCATTTGTCGCGGTGGCGGAGAACAGCTCTCCCGCGGAACTCGAGATCATCAGGAACTCGGTCCCGGTCAGGGTCAGGGCCGGTTCGAGTTCAACTTTCAAATGAGCAGTACCATCGTTCTCGCAGCGCTCTGTGAGGGCGCCGACTTTCGCGTCGGTTTCAGGATTCCTGAGTTCTGCCTTGCCTCTGAACATCGGACGCCTCCATTTACGAGGGTTGCACGATCGTTGCCGGCGTGCATGACATTGGACGTGTGCGGGCCGGGAAACAATGAACCGCGTCACAAGGACAGGCAGGCCGAACCGTATTGCACGGTGCACAGCGTTCGCTGACCTTTGGGACCCGCCGAGGAGTAATAACCAAGCGCCTTAAAGGTTGACGTACCGGCACCAGCCGCCCCCACCGTCATGGCCGGGCTTGACCCGGCCATCTATCGCGGCACCGCGGCTGCATAGATGGCCGGGTCAAGCCCGGCCATGACGGTTGGGGCGGCCGGTTGACCACTTCGAGTGTCAGTCCTTCGGGCGGTTGGTATGGTGCGCCTTCGCGCACCATGACTCCGAGAGGCCAGCGCGTTCTCCGACCTACTGGCGCCGGATGGCATCCTGCCGTTCGACGCGCATCCGGCCGGATGCGGCGCACCTAGTGGGCGGCGCGGCGCGGGGTGGCCGTCTTGGCGGGCGGCTGCTTCGGTGCGGCGGCCTTCTTGGCGGGCGCGGTGGCCTTTTTCGCCGCTGCAGCGGCAGGCTTTGCCGCCGCCGCACGCTTAGCCGACGCTTTGCGGCGCGCGGGACCCTTGGCTGATTTCGCCTTCGCCGGCGCCTTCCGCTTGGCGGCGGCGGACCCATCCGCACCGTCCGCTGCCTGCTTCCCCGCCGACGCTGCGCGCTGCGCTGCGGCATCGGCCCCGTTCGCACCCTTCGCCGCGGCGCCACGCCCGCCGCGCCGTCCCGCGGCGCCTCGAGGCTTCAGGGTCTTGCCCTTCTCCTTCAGCAGCGCCACCGCCTCATCCAGCGTCACGTCATCCATCATCACGCCGCGCGGCAGGTTCGCCACTGTCTTGCCGTGCTGGACATAAGGGCCGAACCGCCCCTTGCGCACCGACACCAGCTCCTTGTCCGACGGATGCGGCCCCAGAGTCCGCACGCTCGCCAGCTTTTTCGCGAGCAGGTCCATCGCGCGGTTCATGCCGATCGCCAGCACGTCGTCGTCGCGCTCCAGCGAGCCATACACCGCGCCCATCCGGACATAGGGTCCGAACCGGCCGATCCCCGCCTGGATTTCCTCACGGGTCTCCGGATGGACCCCGACCACCCGAGGCAGCGACAGCAGACCCAGCGCTTGCTCCAAGGTGATCTGGTCGCCGTCCATGCCCCGGGTCAGCGATGTGCGGCGTGGCTTGACCTTCTTGTCCTCGCCGTTCTCACCCTGCTGCACGTACAGCCCGTACGGGCCGCGGCGGACGGTGACTTCCTCGCCCGTATCAGGGTGCGCGCCCAGCACGCGCATGCCTTCCTTCAGCGTCTCGCCCGAGTCCTCGCCGGAATCGATCGCCAGCCGCCGGGTGTACTGGCACGCCGGATAGTTGGAACACCCGATGAAGCTGCCATAGCGCCCCAGTTTCAGCCCCAGCCGTCCGGTGCCGCAGGCGGTGCACAGCCGCGGATCCGACCCGTCCTCGCGCGCCGGGAAGAAATGCGGCCCGAGGTCCTCGTCCAGCGCCGAGATCACGTCGCTGATCTTGAGGTCCTTGGTCTGGTCGATCGCCTTGGAGAACTCGTCCCAGAACGCCCGCAGCATGACGCGCCACTCGGCATTGCCGTCGGCGATGTCGTCGAGCTTCTCCTCCATCGACGCGGTGAAGCCGGTATCGACGTAATGCTCGAAGAAGCTGATCAGGAACGCGGTGACCAGCCGGCCGCGGTCCTCCGGGATGAAGCGCCGCTTGTCGATCCGCACGTATTTGCGGTCCTGCAGCACCGAGATGATCGACGCATAGGTGGACGGCCGGCCGATGCCCAGCTCCTCCAGCTTCTTGACCAGGCTGGCCTCGGAGTAGCGCGGCGGCGGCTGGGTGAAGTGCTGCAACGCGTTGACGTCGCCGCGGCGCAGCGGATCGCGCTCGGCCATCGGCGGCAGCATGCGGTTGTCTTCCTCCGCGGCAGCGCCGTCAGCGAGATCGTCGGTGTCCTCGCGATACAGCTTCAGGAAGCCGTCGAACGCGACGATGGAGCCGGTGGCGCGCAGCTTCAGGCCCTTGCCGTCGGTCACCTCGACGGCGACCTGATCGAGCTCGGCCGACTGCATCTGCGAGGCGACGGCGCGCTTCCAGATCAGCTCGTACAGCCGCCGCTGGTCGGAGGACAGGTCGCGCGCCACCGAGTCCGGCGTGCGGGCGACATCCGTCGGGCGGATCGCCTCGTGCGCCTCCTGCGCGTTCTTCACCTTGGTCTGGTACTCGCGCGGCGCGCCGGGCAGGTAGTCGGGGCCGTAAGCGCCCTTCACGTGATCGCGGATGGCGAACACCGCCTCCTTCGCCATCGAGACGCCATCGGTGCGCATGTAGCTGATCAGCCCGACGGTCTCGCCGTCGATGTCGATGCCCTCATAGAGCTGCTGCGCCGTCCGCATCGTCTGCTGCGCGCCGAACCCGAGCTTGCGGCTGGCTTCCTGCTGCAGCGTGGAGGTGGTGAACGGCGGTGGCGGATTGCGCTTGACCCGCTTGCGCTCGACGGAACCGACGGTGAACGTCCCGGCCTCGACCGCGGCCTTGGCGGCCTGCGCCAGCGCCTCGTTGTTCAGGTCGAACTGGTCGAGCCGCTTGCCGTCCAGATGGGTCAGCCGCGCGGTGAACGGTGCGCCACCCGGCGTGGTGAACACCGCCTCCACGGTCCAGTATTCGCGGGCCTTGAAGACCTCGATCTCGGCCTCGCGCTCGCAGATCAGCCGCAGGGCGACCGACTGCACGCGCCCGGCGGACCGGCTGCCCGGCAGCTTGCGCCACAGCACGGGAGAGAGAGTGAAGCCGACCAGGTAGTCCAGCGCGCGGCGGGCCAGGTAGGCCTCGATCAGCGGCTGGTCCAGGTCGCGCGGCGCGGCGATGGCGGCGCGGATGGCGCTGCGCGTGATCTCGTTGAAGGTGATGCGGCGGACATTGACGCCCTTCAGCGCCTTCCTGTCGTCGAGCATCGCCCGGACATGCCAGGAGATCGCCTCGCCCTCGCGGTCCGGGTCGGTGGCGAGATACAGCGTACGGGCGCCTTTCAGCGCCCTGGCGATGGCGGTTACCTGCTTGTCGCCGCGCGCGTCGGACTCCCAGTCCATCGCGAAGTCCTGGTCGGGGCGCACCGAGCCGTCCTTGGGCGGCAGGTCGCGGACGTGCCCAAGGCTGGCCAGCACGGTGTAGCCGCCACCGAGATAGCGGTTGATGGTCTTGGCCTTGGCGGGAGATTCAACGACAACAACGTCGGTCATTCTGAGATGCGAGCCTCGTCCGTGAGCAGTGCGACCCGGTTCCCCGGCAGCAATTCAAGGCGGCCGGCGAGTTCCAGTTCCAGCAGGACCACCATCACGGCGGCCGGAGAGAACTGGCAGCGCCGCACGACATCGTCAACCGGCGTTGGCGAATACCCAAGAAGACCAAGCACTTGCGATCTGGCGCCGGGGGCATCCGCAAGGTCATCGGCCGGTTCGGGGCGGATTTCGGCCAGTCCTGGCGGCGCGGTCACGCCGTTGTCAAGCAGGGACGGTAACATGGGGTGCCGCGGCAGGTTGTCCAGCACGTCCTCGGCGGTTTCGGTCAGGATGGCCCCCTGGCGCAACAGGTCGTTGGTGCCGCGCGACCGCGGATCGGTGGGCGATCCGGGCACGGCGAACACTTCCCGGCCGATTTCCTGGGCGATGCGGGCGGTGATCAGGCTGCCGGAGCGGGTCGCCGCTTCCACCACCACCACGCCGAGCGACAGCCCGGCTATGATCCGGTTGCGGCGGGGAAAGTGGCGCGCCTGCGGGGCCGTGCCGAGCGGCATTTCGGCCACCACGGCGCCGGCCTCGGCGATCCGGCGTTGCAGCGCCGCGTGTTCCGGCGGGTAGGGCAGGTCGAGGCCGCCCGCCACCACGGCGACCGTGCGGCCGGCGGCGAGCGCTCCCGCATGCGCGGCGGCGTCGATGCCGCGTGCCAGGCCGGACACCACGACCACGCTGCGGGCCAGCGCGGCGGCGAGGGTCTCCGCCATGCGCTGGCCGTTGGCGGAGGCGTTGCGCCCGCCCACCATGCCGACCGAGCGCGCGGACAGCAGCGTCGGATCGCCCTGCACCGCGAGCACCGGGGGCGCGTCGTCCAGCAGGGCCAGCAGGGGCGGGTAGCCCGGGTCGCCGATCACCAGCACCTTGGCGCCGAGCTTCCGCAGGCGGTCGAGTTCGCGCTCGGCGTCCGCCGTGGTGGGGATGGCCGGGGGTGTGTCGCGCCCGCCGGCGCGGGCCAGGCGGGGCAGGGCGGCGAGGGCCGCCTCGGCACTGCCGTAGCGGGCATGCAGGCGGCGCCAGGCAATGGGTCCGACGCCCTCGGTCTGGGCGAGGCGCCAGGAGGCGGTGAGTTCACTGCAACGCGGTCGGGGGGGCACGGCGGTATCCTGTTGTGCCGCCGGCCCTGAGGGACGTCACGTATGCCGGCGGGCCAGCGCTACGCCTTGCCGCTGCTGTGCTGGCCGATACGGGGCTCGGTGCCGGCCAGCAGGCGGCGGATGTTGGCGTGATGGCGCGCATAGACAAGCACAGCAATCGCCAACGCCAGCTTAACGGGGGCGGGGTCGGCGAGCGATTGGGCGAGAAAAATCGTGCCGCTGTATGCCCAGCACTGATAATGGCTCCAGCAGGCATCGTGCGGCCGTAAATGAGGTGCTGATGGGTTCTGCTGACCTGGAACTGATATTGGAGGCCTGGGGCCTCGATCCCGGCAGCCCACCGCAGGGGCCACGGCATGTCGCCGATGTTCTGCGGGACATGCTGGCAGCTCTCTCAGCCGCGACGGTAGAATATGTGCTGGCGGGTACGATGGCGTACGGCCTGTATGCCAGGGCACGCTACCCACAGAGATCGAGATCATCGTGCCGCCCGGGGCGGCTGGGACTGTCGAGCGGGTCTATGCCGGTCTTGGGTTCGGGCTGGTTTGCGGCGACGCTGGACGTCCTTAGTGCCGAATTCAACGCAAACTGATCTTCGCTGTCGCAGCATCGTGCAATCTTGTCACGTGGTCTTTGAATTCTCCAAACGTTAACATCGAGGCGCGGTACATTCCATAACCCGAGAAGCATGAGACATGAAACCGAAGGTCGAATTTGGTATGCTGGACCAGCGCCTGATCGACCTGCTCGAGAAAGGTCAATAGTTTTGTGCTTGCCGGATTATAATTCGCCAGGACGAAGACCAACTCCGGTTTGGCCGATTGGTCGATCCGTAGAGAATCATTCCGGGAACTGTGGTTAAACCTGAGGAGGTCAAGCTGAACGAGCTGGTCGAGTTGGCTTTGCAACCCCTGCACGACATTGTTCCACGTATCCGCGTTTTCCATGAGGGAACGCATTTGATCGAGATGCTCCCTTAGTCCGGATGTTCCGGTGAGAGCCTGATTGCCATATTTCATCTCTACCAGAACAGGAATTAGCGTGCCGGAACCGGCGCGGCGACGATCCTGCCATCGCACCCCAAGCATATCGAACTGAGCTCCGGCCGCAATGCCAGCCGCCTCTATGTCAATGATGAAATAGTCTGTCTCGTGCGAAACACCCGAACGGTTGTTTTCTCGCACTACCAGTTGTTGGAACTCCCGCTCTGACTTGTCCCTCATGAGGGCAAAAAACCGGTCCATGAAGTACTTCAGAGTTGGCAGCTTATCAACCAAACGTTTTGAAGATCCCGAATCGCTTATTTGACCCGGAAAATCTAGATCACACGGAGAATCTCCAGTACGGTAATTCATATTAAAGTAGGGAGCATAAATCGCCGGCCCAGATTTCTGCGGGACTTCGCTTATCTTCAGCAGATTTCCACCACGATAATAGATGTTGATATAGTCCCTCCGAAGCGCGAGAGTCAAAGTGTCATCTTCTTGGATACGAACCATGATCGGCTGCAGCACGCCAGACCGCAGGCTCTCCAAGAAGCTTGGTGAGATGACGCGCTTGTAGTTCATAGTTCTTGTTTTCCTTTCCGATCATCGCGCAAGGTTGAAGAGGTGCATACCGTCCACCATTCCCCGTCCCGCCTCTGCACGACATTGTCGAACAGCCCCGCGTAGTCCTGCGGACGAAACGTATGGATCGGCACCAGCGCCTTGGGTGCCACCGTGTTTGCCAGCCGCTTCAGGTCCGGCACGCTGGCGTGGCCGGACGTGTGGATGGCACGCAGCGGTATCCCCAGACGCGTCAGCCGCGCGCGCAGCTCCAGGTTCTCCGGCTGCGTGAGATAGCCCGCCCACTGCGACCAGAT
>DATHNI010000351.1:0-5595 GCA_035486135.1 Acetobacteraceae bacterium | reverse complement strand
CCCCGCGACGAGGACCGCCGGATCGCCCGGCCGCCGCTGTCCCAGCCGGTGCGGCACCTCCCGCCCAAGAACCCGTTCGACTGTACGGATCACCTCCAGCACCGAGTGCCCCTCCCCATTGCCGAGGTTCCACGTCACGCTGGCCTCCTGCAACGAGTCCAGCGCCAGCAGATGCGCCGACGCCAGGTCCGTCACGTGCACGTAGTCGCGGATACAAGTGCCGTCGCGCGTCGCGTAGTCGGTGCCGAACACCTCCACCGCCGGTCGCCGGCCCAGCGCGGCGTCGATCACCAGCGGGATCAGGTGGGTTTCGGGATCGTGGTCCTCCCCGAGCCGCCCCGCCGGATCGGCCCCGGCCGCGTTGAAATAGCGCAGGCAGGCGGAACGCAGCCCATGCACCCGGTCGGCCCAGAGCAAGGCCCGCTCGATCATCCACTTGCTCTCGCCGTAGGGAGACCCGGGATCGATCCGCGCGGTCTCCGGAATCGGGATCTCCTCCGGCGTGCCGAACAGGTTGGCGGTGGAGGACAGCACGAACCGCCCCACCCCATGCCGCGCGCAGGCCTCGATCAGGCGGATGCCGTTGATGCCATTCTCGGCCAGGTAGCGGAACGGCAGCCGCATGCTTTCCCCCACCAGGGACAGCGAGGCGAAATGAAACACCGCGTTCCATGGCCCGTCCGCCAGCACCGCGTCCACCGTGGCCGCATCGGCCAGGTCCGCCTCCACCAGGCGCGCCGGGGAAAGCACCGCCGCACGATGCCCGGTGCGCAGATTGTCCAGCACCACCACGTCGTCGCCGCGGTCCAGCAAGGCCGCCACGAGGTGGCTGCCGACATAGCCGGCGCCGCCGGTGACCAGAAAACGTCGAGACATCCTGCTTATCCCCGTACTTTGCTGCGACCGCGACGATATACGTCCGCGTCGGCATAACCCGAACGTACATGGACGCGAGCGTCAACGCGCGTCAGCACGCAGCCGGCCACATGCGCGTGCGCCTCCTCCAGCAGTTCCAATGTGTGCTGCACCACGAGCCGCGGCGTCACGCACCAGCGCACGCACAGCAGAGTGGCATCGGCGATGCCGGCGAGGATGCGCGCCTCGGCGATCGCCTGCACCGGTGGTGAGTCGAGCAAGATCAGGTCGTATTTCTGGCGGAGATCGGCCAGCATGCGCGCCATGGTGTCGGACAGGAACCGGTCCGGCAGGTCGGTGCCGATGCGCCCGGCCTGCATGACGTCCATCCCGGTGGTCTCGTCGGTACAGATCACCTCGTCCGCGGTGAGCTTGTTGCGCAGGCAATCGGCCAGGCCCGCCGGCGCGGTGGCTTTCATCCGTGTGGCGAAGGTCGGGCGGCGCAGGTCGCATTCCATGACCAGCACATGCTCGCCGCTCAGCGCCGCGGATCGCGCCAACGCCAAGGCGACGGTGGTCTTGCCCTCACCTGCCCGGGCCGCCGTCACCGCGATCACACGCGGGCGCTCGGCCCCCATCCATAGCCCGGTCCGCAACGTCCGCACTTGCTCGGCGAACGGCGAGAGCGGCTTGCGCGCGACATACTCGTCCACGCTCAGGTGGCCGACCTGGCGGCGCGACATCACCGGCAGCAGCGCGAAGCACGGCAGGCCGAACGCCGCGCGCACGGCTTCGCCGGAGCGCAGCGTGGTATCGGCCAGTTCCAGCAGATACACGAGCAAGATGCCGGCCAGCAGACCGAACGCGACCGAAGCGGCCATCAGCGGCACGGTGCGCGGGAAGCTCGGCCGGTCCGGCGGCAAGGCGAGCGAGATCTCGTGCGCCTCCGACGATTCGATGGCAGCCTGCTGCCCCGTGCGCTGCACGCTGTCGAGCACCGCCTGAAGCTGCTGGCGCGAAGCATCGACGTCGCGCTGCATCGCGTTCAATGCCACCTGCGCCGCGGCACTCCGATCCGCCGCCTGTTCCCCATTCCGCAGGTCGTGCTCCAGCGTTGCAACGCGCTCACGGGCGGCGCGCAACTCGGCTTCCGTGGCGGCGACGACCCGGGCGATTTCCGCCGCGACCGCACGCTGGGCGTCGGCGTACTGGCGTTGCAGACCGAGCGCCTCCGGATGGTTGGGCCCGAGCCTGCCCTGCTGGGATTGAATCTGCGCCGATATCTGATCTTCCAGCGCGCGAAGCTGCACCACGCTCGGCGCGATCGCCGCCTGGGCCGCTGCGCCGGCGCGGCCGCGGGCGGCATCCAGCTTTGCCTCGGCGTTGCCCAGCGCGGTGCGGGCGTGAACCAGGTCTTCCGCGAGGTTGCTGATCTCCTCGGCGTCCATCCCCGCGTGCATGCCCTGCGCCAGGCCTTGCGCCGCGCGGTACGCGGCGATGCGGTCCTCGCCGTCGTGCACCTCTTTCCGCAATTCGGCGGCGCGCTTGTCCAGCCATTCGGTCGCCCGGTCCACCGCGCGATGCTTCGCCGCGTATTGGTCCTTGATATAGATGTCCATCGCGTTGTTGACCGCGGTGGCGGCAACCTGCGGGTTTCGTGCCGTGAAGCTGACCTCCAGAACGCGGGAGGTTTTCACGGTGTGCGCTTCGAACGCCTCCTGCACCGTGAGCAAGGTGGCGTCTCGGGTAGCGTCGTGGGTTGGACCAGTGAGGCCGGTCTGACCGTCGGGCAGGACCGGTGCGAACCACGCATGGACTGCCTCGATCGCTCGCTGCACGTGGCCGTGTGGACGCAAAGCGGAATTGAATTCCGGGTTGTCGTAGAGGTTCCCGCGCTCGGCCACACGCTGCACGACATGCAGGCCGCACAGGATTTCCGCTTGGCTGGCCATGACCGCCTCGGTGGTCGGATCGACCTGCAGGACGCTTTGCAACTCGCGGACCTTGTACTCGCTCGGCTCGTAGACCAGCGAGCCGGTGGCGGTGTAGGTCGGCGCGACCTGCTTGACGGCGATGAACGCGAACAGCGGCCACAGCAGGATGTTGGCAAGCAAGGCGACGCGGCGCCGGCGGAGTGCCGCGAGCAACAGGCGCGGGCTCAGTTCGTCGCCGCGTGGCTCCAGACGGTCGTCGGCGGTGGTGCGGCCCCGGTTCGACGGGGGCGTGGCGGTGGCCGATCCGGCGGGTCTGTCCAGCATCGGTGGTCCTGACCTCGGGCGTGTCCCGTGCGTCCTGCCCGGGAATCTTCGGAGTGATCCCCTGCATACCGGTCCGGTGCTTAATGGCGGGCTAACGGGACGGCGGCGTTAACCAATCCCTCAGCAGACGCGCGCATGATGGGGTCGCCGAAAACCGGCTTCGCCCCTTCGCCCCAAGACGAGGTGTCCGTCCTTTGCGCCCGCTGTGCGTCTGCCTCACGCTGGTGTTGCTGTTGTCCGGTTGTGCGCCGGGACGCGGTTTGCCGCCGATACCGCCTGGCTCGGGTGAATATCGCCTGGGGCCCGGCGACGCTGTGCGGCTGATCACCTTCGGCGAGGACGCGTTGACCGGCGAGTTCCGCGTATCCGATGCCGGCACGATCGCGGTGCCACTGCTCGGGGGCGTGCGCGCGGCCGGGCTGACGCCGGCGGAACTGGAGCGGTCGGTCGCCGCTGGGCTGAAGGACGCGAAACTGCTGCGCGATCCGTCGGTCGCGGCCGAGATAACGGCCTACCGGCCGATCTTCGTGCTGGGGGAGGTGAACAAGCCGGGGCAATACCCATTCCAGCCCGGCATGACCGTCGTGACGGCGGCGGCGGTGGCGGGCGGTTTCACCTATCGCGCGGTCCAGGACTACGCGTCGGTGGTGCGCACGGTTGACGGGCACGCGATGGAGGGCAAGGCGCTGCGGCAGACCTACCTGCAGCCGGGCGACGTGGTCACGGTGTTCGAGCGGCGGTTTTGATGCGTCGCGCGCATTTGGGGGTCAGACAATCATGGATGGCAATGAATTCAACTGGATCTCAGAACGCGTCATCGGTTGTGCGTTCACCGTCGCGAACACGCTGGGAACAGGATTTCTAGAGAAGGTTTATGAAAATGCCTTGGCTCACGAGCTGCGCAAGTCAGGCTTGATGGTTGCACAGCAACATCCCGTCACGGTCAAATACGATGGAGTGGTCGTCGGGAATTATACGGTCGATTTGTTTGTGGAAGGTTCGGTCAAGGTTGAGCTGAAAGCAGTGGCATCGCTGGATGCGAGCCATCGAGCGCAGGGACTGAATTATCTCTCGGCGACAGGGCTGCCGCTATGTCTGTTGATCAATTTCGGGCGGCCACGGATCGAGATCAAGCGGCTTGTGCGTTGATGTTTGCTGTCAAAAACTGATGTTGGTGAACCGCGGATGTCGCGGGGGCGATCTTCGAACCGAACCAACCATTCGGCCTGCAAATTATATGTTCCTATTTGCGAAGGTCCTGTCGCATCGCATCAAAGAAGTATTCGAACACAGATAAGCAGGGATGAACAAAGATAAGCGCGGATGTTCGGTGCTGTGCCACGAGTGGAGGCACACACGCGCCCACAAATTCGGTCATCCGGACTTATCTGTGTGCATCCCTGCTTATCTGTGTTCCAAATACTTCTTCTTGAACCCGCGGACAGACCCGAACGATGGGGAAAGCCGCCCGCCCCATGCTTATGTGCCGGGACGGGCCGCCAGGGTAATGACCCCTTAAACCTCGACTTCCTGCTCCTTGTCGGAACCGTCGCCGCCGTCGTCGTCCGGCTTGGGCAGAGCCGGCAGCGAGGCCTCGATGATCTCGAAGTCGAGCTTGCCCTCCTTCATCGTCACCTTCACCGAGCCGCCCTTCACGAGCCGCCCGAACAGCAGTTCCTCCGCCAGCGGCTTCTTGACGTGCTCCTGGATCACCCGTGACAGCGGACGCGCGCCATACAGCTTGTCGTAGCCACGCTCCGCCAGCCACTCCTTCGCCGCGGACGACAGCTCGATGGTCACGTTGCGGTCGGCCAACTGCGCTTCCAACTGCATGACGAACTTTTCCACCACGCGGCCGACGATCTCCGGCGTCAGGCCGGCGAAGGCGATCGTCGCATCCAACCGGTTGCGGAACTCCGGCGTGAACAAACGCTTGATCGCGTCCTCGTCCTCACCCACGCGGCTCTCACGGCCGAAGCCGATCGCTTCTTTGGCCAGGTCCGACGCACCGGCGTTGGTCGTCATGATCAGGATGACGTTGCGGAAATCGACCGTCTTGCCGTTGTGGTCGGTCAGCTTCCCGTGGTCCATCACCTGCAACAGAATGTTGAACAGATCGGGGTGAGCCTTCTCGATCTCGTCCAGCAACAGCACGGCGTGCGGATGCTGGTCGATCGCGTCGGTCAGCAGTCCGCCCTGGTCGAAGCCCACGTAACCGGGTGGCGCGCCGATCAGCCGCGATACCGAGTGCCGCTCCATATACTCCGACATGTCGAAGCGGATCAGTTCGATGCCCATGGTGGAGGCCAACTGCCGCGCCACCTCGGTCTTGCCGACGCCGGTCGGGCCGCAGAACAGGTAGTTGCCGATCGGCTTCTCCGGCTCGCGCAGGCCGGCCCGGGCCAGCTTGATCGCGGCGGACAGCGCCTCGATCGCCTTGTCCTGGCCGAACACCATCGCCTTCAGGTCGCGCTCCAGGTTG
>DATHNI010000350.1:0-8120 GCA_035486135.1 Acetobacteraceae bacterium | reverse complement strand
TGCCCGCGCGCATCGCCGCAATGCTGCACACCGTTCGCATCATGCTCGGCTTCGGCCGCCATCTCGCCGAGACCGCGAAGGATCGCTCCGCCAGCACCGACTTCAACGCCATCGCGGTCTGCTTCGGCACCAGCCGGCTGTCCGCGATCCTCGCGCACGTGCAGCGCGGCCTTCTGCGCGCCGCCGCGCTGGAGCGCGTGCTGCTCGCGCGTGCGGCGCGGGGTCGCGATATCCAGTTCGTCTTCCCGCGCGAGCGCGCGACCGCGACACCGGCCGCGACCGCGACACTAACCACGCCACGCGATCCGCCGGCCGCGGAGCAATCGGCCGATCCGCCGGCGGGGCCATCCGCCGTGCCACCGGCCGCCGGGCAATCCGCCGAGGCGCCCATCGAACGGAAGCCCGCGCGGCCGTCGCGCCCATTCGGTTGGAACGACCCCGAACTCTTCATGCCAACCCCGGAACAACTCGAGGCGCAGGTGCGCCGTCGCCCGCTCGGCCGCACCATTGTCGATATCTGCCTCGACCTCGCGGTGATGCCCGGCTTCTGCACCGGTCCGTTCTGGAACACGCTGTTCGACAGCATCCGCCTGCATGGCGGCAGCGTCGCCGTCCTGATGCTGGAGAAGGTCCGCCGGGAGGAGGCATTCAGCGAAGAGCAGGACAAGAAGATAGGAAGCAACTGGGACTGGCAGGAGATGGGCCGCGACGCGTTCCGCAGCGTCCTGGGGTTCTTCATCGGCGAAGCGGTGGATGATTCGTTCAATCCGTTACCGCAACTACATGCTCAGGCCCCGGCGGTGGCCACCGGCCCACCCTGAGGCCAGCCCGCACATCGAGACAAAGTTCGCGCACGGGACCGGATCGCGGCCGGCCCCGCCGTTCCGATTCGCGCGATGGCCGGTTGGCGCGCCAGCCGCTCGACGATAGCCTCGCTCGCATTCCAACGGGAGACGACAACATGGCGGTGGGGCAACGACTGCTGGAGGGCCAGGTGGCGCTGGTGACGGGCGCCGGCCGCGGCCTGGGGCGCGCCTTCGCCGAGACGCTGGCCCGGCTGGGTTGCTCTGTCGGCCTGCACGGCATGCGCGAGCACGGCCCGGCGGAATACGGCGAGGGCACCACGTTGACCGAAGCTGCGCGCGAGGTCGGCGCGCAGTTCAACGTCGCCACCCGCCCGGTATTGGGCGACCTGACGCAGATGGATCACGTGGAGCATGTGATCGGTGCGATCACCGAGGCGCTCGGCCCCATCGACGTGCTGGTGCACAACGCCGGCGGCGACATCGCCGCGGCGGGCGGCAAGCCGGACCCGAACGACGCCATCATGATCAAGGAAGAGGACGTGCGCGCCGTGCTCGACCGCAACCTGCTCTCCACGATCTTCGTCTGCCAGGTGATGGCTCGGCAGATGATGCAGCGCCGGCGCGGGCGGATCATCACGATCAGCTCCACCGGCGCCTATGGCGGGCGGGCGGGCGGCGCGATCTACGGCACGGCGAAGGCGGCGGCGATCCAATACACCCGTAGCCTGGCGGCGCAGTTGCGGCCCTACAACGTCACCGCGAACAGCATCGCGCCGGGCGGCACGCGCACGGGCCGTTTCCTGAACACGCGGCCGGTGGATCCCGCCAGGCTGGTCGAAGGCGGCACGCTGGAGCGCATCGCGCTGGTGGACGAGGTGGCGCGCGCGGTCGAGGTGTTCGCCGGGCCAACCGGCGATTTCATCACCGGGCAGGTGCTGCGGGTGGACGGCGGCGGCCAGTGCTGGCCGGCGTGAACGAAGCAAGGCCAGGGCTCTGCCCTGGATCCGCCAAGGGGCTCTGCCCCTTGGATCCCCGCCAAGGGCCGAGCCCTTGGAACCCCTTACTGGAGAGGTTGGACGGGAGGGCGGACTTGCGCCGGGATGGGTGCTGCCTGACCGACCTTCGTCGGTCAGGCAGCACCCATCCCGGCGCAAGTCCCCCCTCCCGTCCAACCTCTCCAACGAATGGATTGCAAAGGCGCTGCCTTTGCTGGGGGGTCCAGGGGGGCAAAGCCCCCTTGGCGGGTCCAGGGCGGAGCCCTGGCCTTGCTTCGTTCAGTCCGCCGCCGCTCCGCTGCGGCTGCTCACCGGTGCCAGCCACTGCAGTATGCGATTGCTCAGCTCTGCCAGCGTCAGCGGCTTGGTGAGCTGATCGTCCATCCCGGCCGCCAGGCTGGCCTCCCGGCTGCCGACCAATGCGTTTGCCGTCAGCGCGATGATCGGCGTCGCCGGTCCGCGCGACGCCTCGAGCTGCCGGATCGCCCGGGCCGCCTCGTAGCCGTCCATATCCGGCATCTGGCAATCCATCAGCACGATGTCGAACATCCCGTCCCGATACGCCGCCAGCGCCTCCAACCCGTTGCGCGCGGGCGTCACCCGGCAGCCGATGGACTCCAACAGCGCCTGCGTCACCCGCATGCTGATCGGGTTGTCTTCGACCAGCAGGATGTGGATCATCCCGCGGCCAAGCCGCGCCAACGCCGCCTCGAAGCTGCGCTGCGCCGCCGACACGAACGTGCGTCCGGACCCCTTCGACCGCTCCCGCGTCTCGCGCGCCGCCGGCGCAGGCAGCGGCACGCCGGGCGCCGTCTCCAGCCGCACGCGGAACCAGAAGGTCGAGCCCGCACCCGGCACGCTTTTTACGCCGATCTCGCCCCGCATCAGGTGGCAGAGTTGCCGCGCGATCGACAGTCCCAGGCCGGTGCCGCCGTAGCGTCGCGTGGTCGAGCTGTCGGCCTGCGAGAAGGCCTCGAAGATCGCCTGCTGCTTCGTCTCCGGTATGCCGATGCCGGTATCCGCAACCTCGCAATGCAACAGGACTTGCTCGACATCCCGGCCCACCGCGTTCATCCGGATGGCAACGCCACCCTCGCTGGTGAACTTCAACGCGTTCGCCACCAGGTTGGTGAGCACCCTGCGTAGCCGATGCGGATCCCCGCGAACCATCAGGTTCAGCGCGTCCGACACCGAGGCGGTCAGCCGCAATCCCTTCGCTTCCGCCTGGCTCGCAAACATCAGCAGCGTGTCATGCATCAGCGACGGCAGGTGGAACGGCGCGTTTTCCAGCTCCACCTTGCCGGCCTCGATCTTCGACAGGTCGAGCACGTCGTCGATCAGCGCCAGCAGCGTCTCGCCCGACTGCCGCGCACCGCTCGCGTAATGCAACTGCATCGGCGACAGCTCGGTCTGCTGCAACAGCTCGATCATGCCCATCACGCCGTGCAACGGCGTGCGCATCTCGTGGCTCATGTTGGCCAGGAACTGCGACTTGGCGCCGCTCGATGTCTCCGCCTGGCGTAGCGCGAACGTGGCGTCGGCGTTGCGCCGCCGGAGGTCGTCGAGCATGGTGTTGAAGGCGACCCGCAGCCGGTGGATTTCATGCGGCACCAGGCCTCGGAACTCCGGCACGGACACCCCGTCATCGCCCGCCAGCACCGCTACGGCGGTGCTCGCCACCTCGCGCACCGGCCGCGCGAGGTAGGTTGCCAGCAGCCAACTCAGCACCGCGGCAATGGCGAACGCGGCACTCGCCACGATCATTGCCAGCCGGTCCACCTGCGCGGCCCGCGATTGCAGCTCGGCGATCGGCTGCGGCACCATCACGCCCCAGCCGGTCTCCGGCACCACGCTGTAGCCGGCAACCATCGTGCCGTTCAGCGCCGGCGAGTAGAACTGCCCCACGCCGCTCTCGCCGTGCATCATGGCCTGCACAACCGGCAGCGAGGACAGATCTTCCGACCCGGCAACCCAGGACGCGAGGGGGTGCGCGATGACCCGTCCGGTCGCATCCACGACGGCGGCGTGGCCGTGCTCGCCGAACGCGATCTGCCGCTGCATCTGGATGACGTAGTCGTTGTTCAGGACGCCAACGCCCAGCCTGCCGTCCGGCAGCAGCACCGCCAGGTAGAATACCGGCCGGCCGTCCTTGTCGTGCTCCAACTGGGTCAGTGCCGGCTTGCCGTCGGCGCTCGCCGCCAGCTTGTGCAGTTCCGTGAACAGCTCCTTCGGGAAGCTGCGCGAGTCGCTCGGGACGACGCCGCCGAAATATCGCTCCACCCGGCCATCCGGACCGACGACGCACAGATGCGACACGTTCAGCGAAACGAGGAATTGCTCCAGGCCCGGCACCTGGGCGCGCAGGCCGCCGCTCTCGAACGCCAGCGAAAACGCTGCTTTTACGTCCTCCACGTAGCGCGACAAACCCATGGTCAGATTGCGCGCCACCAGCAGGTGCCGCTCGCGCACCGATGACAGCTCGTGCTGATAGGCGACGCGCTGTTCCCACAGTGCCAGCACGATGATCGGCACCGCGGCGGTCAGGGTGAACACCAGGAACAGCAGATGGTGCAGCCTGACCCCGAAGCGCAGCCGTTGCAGACGACGCAGCACCGTGCGCGGCGCGTCACCGGCAGTCGCCGTCGAATTCCGGTGCCCAGTCGGAGCGGTCACAGCACTACTGCTCACCGGTTGATCCAGTATCCCCTGTCGAGCGGCGCCCGGTCTGCGCGTCGCGGTGTTCGTCAGCCAGCCCTTTCCACAGTTGCGGAACCGAACACTTCGGCACCCGCACATCCAGAGCAGCGAACGGCGTCGAGGCAGCGAAAGTCGTCAAGGCGGCAATAACGTGCGGTGGGTATGCGGCGGCAGGACACTCCAGTCATACGCAAGGCGACGTTGGCCATGGACCCGGTCGCCCACATCCCGGTCGCCCACATCCCGGTCGCCCACATCCCGGTCGCCCGAATCCCGGTCGCCCGAATCCCGATCGAACCACTCACCCGTCTTGCCCGGGTTGCCGGCGTCCGAGGCGCTGTTCACCACCTCGCAATGAGCGAGCACGATACGCGCCGCATGGCCGGGTGCCAAACAATTTCTGTCTCTACAATGGAATTTTCTCCAGAATGGTTTCACTCCCAGAGAACACTCAACTCCAACGGGCATTGCCTGGTGGAAGCCATCTCGGGTTGTAAACCTCTCGCATCCGCCGCCGGCCATGCAGCGGCGCGAAGCGTCCGGCCGCCATCCGTCACCCGGGCGGTCCCGCCGAGGTGCCTGTCCGACCGGGCTTGAGTGCCATCACGGTCCCAGCGACACTGCGCTGCCGGAGCAACCGGAAGAGGAGACAGATCATGATCGAGCTATACGGCATGGGCAGCCCCAACGTCGTGAAGATCTACGTCGCGCTGGAGGAGCTCGGCCTGGCCTACACCGTCCATCCGGTGGACGTGTTCGCCGGCAAGCAGTTCGACGCCGACTTCCTGAAGCTGAACCCGATGGCCAAGGTGCCGGTGATCGTGGACAGCGATGGCCCGGGCGGCAAGCCGCTCACCATCTTCGAGTCCGGCGCCATCCTGCTTTATCTGGCCGAGAAGACCGGTAAGCTGCTGCCCACCGGCATCGCCGCCAAATACGAGGCGATCCAGTGGATGATGGTGCAGATGACCACGGTCGGCCCGATGTTCGGCCAGTTGGTGCACTACGTGCGGTTCGCTCCGGCGGGCAACGACTATTCCAAAAGCCGCTACCTGACGCAGGCGCACCGGGTGACCGAGGCGATCGACCATCGGCTCGCCACGCATCCCTGGCTGAGCGGCGCCGAGTACGGCATCGCCGACGTCGCCACCTATCCGTGGATCCGCAACGCTCCGGCGTTTTTCGGCGCGGACATCGCGGCGAAATATCCCAACGCCATGCGCTGGGTCGGCGTGATCAACGAGCGTCCGGCGGTGAAAAAGGCGCTGGCCGCGGTGGAGGAGGTGCGCAACCGCACCACCGCGTTCGACAAGGCGGAGGCCGACAGGCTCGACAAGATGTTCGGCCGCGGCGCCTACGCGGCCGCCTGACGCGCCGCACCACGGTTCCCCCTCCCTTGAGGGAGGGGGAGGGGGAGGGGAGGGGCCACGTGCCGCCAGCAATCATGATGGGGTCCGCCATGCCGCGTCGTCCGGCATGCCATGTGGGGGACCAATGATCGCAACCGCCCGCCTCATCCTTCGCCCGTGGCGACAGAGTGACCTTCCCCGGTTCGCCGACCAAAACGCCGACCCGGTCGCGATGCGGTTTCTGAATGGCGTGCTGACGCGCGAGCAAAGCGACGGCTACGTCGCGCGCGCGGAGCAGCACCTGGCGGAGCATGGGTTCGGGAAGTTGGCGGTCGAGGTCCCAGGCGTCGCACCGTTCATCGGCGCGGTCGGATTGTCGTGGGTGCGGTTCACCGAGTCCTTCACGCCCGCGGTCGAAGTCGCGTGGCGCCTGCACCCGCGCTTTTGGGGGCAGGGCTATGCCACCGAGGCCGCGCGCGCGGCGATCGAGGACGGCTTCACGCGGGTTGGTCTGCCGGAGATTGTCGCATTGACCGCGCTGGGCAACCACGCCTCGATGCGGGTCATGGAGCGTCTGGGCATGACACGAACCATCGAGTTCGATCATCCCCTCGTGCCGGAAGGCAATCCGGTGCGGCGGCACATTCTGTACCGGCTGTCGCGCGCCGGCAGCGGCGGGTAGAGCGATTTTACCGTGGCCGGAAATGCCGTGACCCTCCTGTCATTGCGAGGCGTGCAGCGGCGAAGCAATCCCCCGCCTGACGAGCGTTCCTCGGCTCGTCAGGCGGGGGATTGCTTCGCGTCGCTGGCAAGAAACAACTACTCCCCCTCCCCTTGAGGGAGGGGGTTGGGGGGAGGGGTCCCGTGCCGCGCGGGACCCTCCCCAACCCCCTCCCTCAAGGGGAGGGGGAGCGTCCTTCGCGTGACGGCCTCGCAGTTTCATCCAGGGCGGGTCGGCCGCCGGCTAGTGGCAAACGCGCAATGGAAGTGCTATCCGCGGCGTTTCCACTCAGGGTGAAAACGCTCTTCCCGGTTCGGGCGAACGTCCTGTCCCGGCCCCGGCGCCTGTCACCGCATTGACCTTTCCCGGCGCGGCGCCGAAAAGCCCCGCCATGTCGGAAGCCGCCACGGCGTTGATCATCAGCGAGCCCCTGGCTGGCCTGCAGGCGCAGGCGATCGGCCTGGCGGAAGCCGCGCGGCTGCCGCATGAGTTGCGGCCCTTGATGCCCCGGCCGCCCTGGAAGTGGGTGGCGGCAAAGCTGTGGCCCAAGCCGCTCGCCGCCGTCGCGGATTCGCTGCGCGCGCCGCTGCCGGGGCTGGTCATCGCCTGTGGCGGCATGGGTGCCGCCGTCGCCGCCGCGCTGCGCCGCGGCAGCCGCACCGTGGTGCAGGTGCAGCATCCGCGGCTGGATCCGCGCCGCTTTGACCTGATCGTGGTCAACCGGCACGACGGGTTGACCGGCCCCAACGTCGTGGTCACGCGCACGGCGCTGCACCGGGCCTCGCCGGAGCGACTGGCCTCCGCCGCCGCCGCATGGCGCGACCGGTTCGCCCATCTGCCGCGTCCGCTGGTGGCGGTATTGCTCGGCGGCAGCAATGGCCGGTTCCGCCTGGACGCGGCCGTCGCCGCGCAGCTTGCCGGATCGCTGGCCGGCATGCTGCGGCACGACCGGGTGGGGCTGGCCGTCACTCCGTCCCGGCGCACCGATCCAGCGGTGGTCCAGGTGCTGCGCGAGACGCTGGAACCGCTCGGCGCCTATGTGTGGGACGGCGCGGGGGACAATCCGTATTTCGGGATGCTGGGAGTGGCCGACGCCATCGTGGCGACGCAGGACAGTGTGTCGATGATCTCCGAGGCGGTTGCCACCACCGCGCCCGTGCTGATCGCGGCGTTGCCGGGTCGTTCGCGGCGTCAGGCTCTGTTCCTGGACGCGCTGCTGGCCGAGGACCGGGTGCGCTGGTTCGAGGGCCGGCTTGCCACCTGGAAGGTCGCCCCGCTGGACGATACGCCGGTGGCCGCCGACGAGTTGCGCCGGCGGCTCGGGCTCTGAGCAGGATACGGTTGCCGATGTCACACCTGCGCGGGGGGAACGGCGGGAAGCGCCAGGGGCTCTGCCCCTGGACCCCACCAGGGGGCTTTGCCCCCTGGACCCCCCGCAAAGGCAGCGCCTTTGCAATCCATTCGTTGGAGAGGTTGGACGGAAGGGGGGACCAGGACCGGTATGGTTGCGGCTCGACCGACGATCGTCGGTCGAGCCGCAACCATACCGGTC
>DATHNI010000349.1:0-26362 GCA_035486135.1 Acetobacteraceae bacterium | reverse complement strand
CCGCCGCCAGCAGGATCGCGCTGAACTCGGGATCGCCCGCCGTCGCCTGCACCACCTTGGTCACCACATGCAGGGCGATCGCCTGTGCGGTGTCCTCGACCTGCAAGGCCAGCCGGACCGCCAGGCGGGACGGTGAGGGGGGCCGTGTCATGCGGATGCCTCCGCCGGGGCCCGCTTGCGCACCCGGCCGGCGACCAGCTCGATGCCGGTCTCGCTGTCGGTGCCGACGCGCTCAACCCAGACCTGATAGCCGCGCTCCTTCGCCATGCCGGCCAGCAACAGCATGCCGTCCGCATCCAGCAGCGAGCCGTCCCGCACGCGGATCACCCGCAGCCGAGGGTTCAGCGCCATCGCCACGGCGATCGAGGCGCGGAGCTGGTCGGCGTCGGACGCCTGGTCGAACGGCAGATCGTTGAGCCGCACGCCGCCCTCCGGGGTCAGTGTCAAACCGGGCACCGGCAATGCTGCCGCGGCGATCTGCGCATTCATCGCGGCGCGCCGGGCATTCATCTGCTCGGTCAGGTCACGCGCCGCGCGCTCCGCCGCCTCGGCCGCCGTGCGTGCCGCGTCGCGCTGCGTGCGGACGTCGACCATGGTGTTGATCCCGCGCGCCTGGTTCAGCCGGGTTCGGATCGCGGCGGTGTCCACCGGCTCCGGCAGCGGCTCGGCCTCCGCCAGCTTGGTGGTCAACGCCGCTGAGGCGTGTTCCGCGGCAGCGGCGTCGGTTTCGGTCTGCTCGGCCTGAGCGATCAGCACCGCGGCCTGCTCGCGCAGCCGCTCGGCCTGGCGGCGCAGCGTGAAGGCCTCCTCCTGCATGCGCTCCGCGTGGGCCGCCGTCTGCTCGCGCCGCAGCCGGCGCGTCTCGATCTCGGTATTGGTGTGGCCGGCCTGCTCCAGCTCCGCCTCGATGGCGCTGACATCGATCGCCACGTCCGGCAGATCGGCATCGCGCGGCACCGTCATACGGTCGGCCAGAGTGTTCTGGCGCCTGGCTTCCGCGTTCAGCTCGCGCCGGGCGGCAAAATCCTTCTCGTTGGCAGCGGCGACCGCCTCGAAATCGACCGCCGGCACGAACGGCCGCAGCGCGGTGAAGCGCGCCTTGTCGTCCATGCGCTGCACGAATGCGACCGGGTCCATCGACAAGGCGCCGAGGAACCCGTCGAGCAGGGCACGCGGCCGCCGGTACTCGGCGCCCTCCGGCGTGCGCACCGAGAGCGATGTCGTGGTGCCACCCTCGGACGCGGTGAACGTCCGTTCCACGATCACCTCGCCCAGATCGAGCCGGATGCGCGCGCGCTTGGCGCCGCGCCGGATCGGTTCGACCTGGATGTGCGTCGCGTCTTCCAGTGCCCAACTGATGCAGTCGAGGACCGAGGTCTTGCCGGAGCCATTCTTGCCGGTGAGCTGCACCAGGGCGCCGTCCGGGGTGATCTCGACCACCTCGATGCGCTTCACGTCCTCCGCGAGAAAGCCAAGGATGTGCAGCGGCGGTGGCGCGGGTGACTGCGGGGTGCCGGCCAGCAGATCCGTGGAGTCCATGGGCGTCTCCCGGTTGGCGTTGCGGGAGACTGCCAACGCGGCGTTGTCAGTGTCAAGGCGCGAGGCCGACTGGAGGAGAACGTCGTCTAGTTGCACTAATTTGCAACCTGACCATAGTGAAGGGTGGGACGCGCCTGTGACGCGCCATGGCCACCGCCCGACCAGACGGTGGCAAAAGCCGATGCTGACGGGAAAAATGGTCCCCCGGGGGAGGTTCGGCACGTGAGGGAATCTGCCCCGAAGGATGCAGGCCCGGATCTAGGGTGGATGATCGGCTATGCCGATTTGCTGAGCCGGTCGGAGCTGGCCGCGCTGCTCAGCCCGCCAGCGACGCCGGCCGCGGCAACGCCGCTAAGTCCACCTCGGGTTCCGGCTCCTCGTCCGTTTCGGCCTCGGGCTCAGAACCCGGGGGCGACACCGACCCCAGAAGCGGCCCCGCAACTGACTGAGGGTCAAGCCGCAGCCGCCGCCGCGCCGCGATCGGCGCTGCTCGGACGCTACTGCCGGCATCCCTGGCCATGCGCGTGCGGGTTGCATCCGCGGCGACCACCAGCTCTGGATGCGATTGTATCAATGCGTCAGCAACGTCGTCTGCAATGCCTTCCAATCGGCCCAGATAGAGGAAATCGAGCGACACCCCGAACCGATGAGCGAACTCCTCCATCAACTCAAACCATGGCTTCGCGATCCCCGCTTCAATTTCCTGCCAGGTAGCCGGGTCGACGTTCATGACCTGCGCTACACGATTCAGTGACGGCTCCATTAACGTCCGGGTCCACCGGAGCCGGTCGGCCAGGGTGATCGCACCCTCCGTTGTGGCCGGTGTCGGTGCCAGGTCGTCACGGCCATGCGGCGCACCGGCGACCAGCCAACACAGCGAAATCCCGGTGATGTGCCGCAACGCGGTCAACATCTGCAGCCCCGGCTCATGGTCGGCGCGCTCATAGCGCCGGTAGGTTTCATCCTTGAGACCTAGCGCTTCAGCGAATTTTGCCTGGCTCAACCCGGGTCTCCCGATGCTCGCGCCATAGGCGCGCCGGACCGCGCGCAGCCGGGCAGCGAACGGTCCGAGATGCGCCGTATTGATCCTGTCTGGATTTTTGCGCGGCATCGTCAAGGCCATAACAACGTCTCGTTGTCGAGTCCAGTCCTACGGCGCGGGGCTTGCAAATCCCAACCTCTCGTTGTTACCCTCGCGGCCATGGCTGACTTCGACTCCATCCTAGCCGCGCACCGCGTCACGCCGAATGACGTGCGGATCTCGCTCGGCATCACCGCCCAGGCGGTCAGCAAGTGGCGCTGCGGCTACCCGATGAGCATCAAGTCGGCCCTGGAAATCGAACGGAAGTTCGGCATCCCCAAGCACGAGCTGCGGCCGGACATCTGGGATCCGCCGCCAGTCAAGGGCCGCCGCCGCACCGCCGCCGAACCGCAAACCGTCTGACACCAGGGAGGCTTTCCATGCCGTTGGATGCCGCAGGGCTCGCCGCCGTCATCGGCAATGTAAAGCCGGACACGTTCATCGCGCACTGGCGCTCCATCCGCGAGGCGAAGGACGACTCGCACGACGCCTCGACCACGGTCAGCCGGGCGAAGAAGGCGGCCAAGCGTGACGGCGTCGACATGGACGTGGTCGCGCTCATGGAAATCCTGATGAAGATGGAGTCCGACGAACGGCTGCTGTTCCTGCGCAAGCTGATGGTCTACTGCCAGTGGATCGACTCACCGCTCGGCGCCTTCGCCGAGGGGCTGTCCCCGCCGGAACCGAAGGGCAAGACCCGCGACGAGTTCACCGTGTGGCAGGCTGGCCAGGATGGTCTGACCGCCGGTCGGGCCGGTCATACCCGCGAGTCCAACCCGCACAAGCCGGGCAGCGCGGCGCATGTCGCCTGGGACCGCAAATGGGCCAGCGGCTTCAAGACCAGCCAGAAGAAACTCGCCGGCCACCTGGCGAAGAACGCCGCAGCGATGGGTGGCCGTGCGGGTGGCAACGGCGCCGGGGCACCGGCGCACTGACCGGCGCCGGCCAGTGCCGCGCCCGGCCCTCGTCCTCGATGAGTACGTGCAGGCCGAGGTCAGCCTGCAGGAAGCCGGCGCGCAGGCCTTCGACCGGTTGCTGCGGCCGCCGGCGATGTGGACCGCGGTCAACGTCGGCCACATTGAGCTGACCGCGGCGCAGGCGGCGAAAGTCTATCGCGTCGGCGTCAAGCCGAACTGGCCCGACCACCTGGTGATCTTCCCCGGCAAGCTGGTCGGCATCGAGTGGAAAACCCGCGACGGTGCGCTGTCGATCTCGCGCGTGGTGCACACCAGGCGCAGCGGTCGGCCGCGCTACGTTGAAGGCCAGCGCGACGTGTTTCCCAAATTGACCCTGGCCGGCATGCGCGGACCCTACGTCTGCATCACCGTCGAGCAGGCCTTGCGCATGTTGCAGGCCGAGGGCTGCCCGATGTTGCCGTGGAGTATGGCCGCGTGACGGCATCACTCGCAATTCCGGCCGTGGTCATGCTCGCGCTCGATGCGATCACGCTTGATGCCGAGTTGCAGCCGAGGGCGTCGCTCGACCGTGCCACCTGGGAGGAATATCTCTGCCTCCTTGGCGACGGCGTTGATCTCCCGCCCGTCTCGGTATTTCGGGACGGCGAGCGCCACTGGCTGGCGGATGGTTACCACCGCTGGCATGCGCACAAGGCGCTCGGCGCCGAAACCATCAAGGCCATAGTGCACACTGGCAGCCGTGAAGAAGCGCTCCGCTTCTCGCTAGGCGCCAACGCCAAGCATGGCCGCCGGCGGGAACGGGGAGATTACGAGAAGGGCTATGAGACGGCATGGCGCAACGGTTTCGTCCGCCCCGAAGCCGTCGAAGCTGTGCAGGCCATTCTCCAATGCTCGACGCGCACCGCTTATGACCTAACACAGCGGGCCCGTGATGCGATTGACGCAGCGCGCGACGAGGAGATCGCCGCAAAAAAGGCAGAGGGCAAGAGCGTTCGGGCGATCTCTCGTGAGACCGGGCTGCCGCGGGCTACCGTGCAAGATCATGTCCGAAATTTGCAGGATGCAAAACCCGGACGCGCTGCCGAGCTGCCGCTCGAAGCACCGCCGCAGCCGCCGCAGATGCCAGGTTTCGCAGAATATCAGGAGATGACCAGCGAGCGCGGCGAGCGTTGGTGGGGTGCCCTGCGCGCGCTCCAACAGGTCACGCAACAGGCGACGCCCGATGACCTGCTCGGGGACCGCTACCCAGGGCTGGCGCACGTTTTCGACCCGGCTTTGCGCGATGCTCACGCTTGGATCACCGAGTTGCATCGGAGATACTTCGATGAGTGACGTCGATCGGATTCTGAAGGGCCGTATCGAATCGCTGCTGGCCGTCGACAATTACTCCTGCGCTAAGGCAGCAGCCTCCGCCCTGCCGGACGTACTAAGCCTCGATGATCTTCATCGTTTGAAGATACCGCACACGCTGCCGCTGATCGTTCTGGGGCTGAAGGCCAAGGCCAAGATGTATCGGCCGGACGCCGACGACGACGAGGGCTCCATGCCTCAAAGCGATTTCGCGGCGATCGAACGGGGTTTCGCTCGTTTGATTCGCACGCCGGTTGCTTTGGATGAGGCACACGACACAAGGCGCTTGCCGCCTATTGCGATGAACCGCCTGGAATTGGTGCAGCACATCAGCCTCAAGCGGCGGAAGGCGAGAGAGACCAATGCAAACGCGGAGCTATTAACGCGGTTCGTTGACGCGCATCCCGAGTGGGAGCTGATGCCGGACCTCACTCTTGGGGACATCCTGCAACGCGATCTGAATAGCGAGCCTGCCGCGTGACCGTCCTCAGCGCCGATCGGCTCTACACCTTCCTCGCCGATCTTCCGGCTCAGGCCGTGCTGCCGCGCGCGGCCGAGATCGCCGAGCTGCTCGGCATCGGCACGAACGGCGCCTATCACGTCGCGCAGGCGTTCGACACGTTGGAAGCGGCACGCCGCATCGAGACCGTGCACGGCACGCGCAGCGTCGCGCGCGGCCATCGCATCGTCCGCCTGCCGAACGGTCGCACCTTCGCCACCGAAGGCTGCCCGCTCGCGCTTCAACGCGCGCCTGGTGCACCCGCAACGCGTCCGGTGGCCAACACATGACCGGCGGCCGGGGTGGCGGCGCAACGTGCGCCGCACCTCGGCGGAGTGTCGTCCACGACAAGAACCTGGAACAGACCGGGACCGAGAGCGGGCTTCATACCCATTCTGCGCTCTCACTGGCGGCGTGAGCCATGGCCGCACGTTCCGTCGCTGGCACCGATTCCGCGTTGTGTGTCGCTTGCATGCGTTACCACGCGCCGCCGATGCCGTGCGCGCACGACAGCGCGGCGCCATGCTTCGATTGCGGCCAGCCGCGCGGCTATCGCTTCACCGCCGATGACGGCGCGGCCTACATGCCGGCCTGGCGCTGCTGGCGCTGCGCCTGGGCGCCCGTGCGACCGATCATGCTCGCGCGCATCGCCGCCCGTGACTTTGCACCGATGATCATGCCGCCGGACGGGTCATGCTGAACCGGCCGCAGGATCGGGAGGGCCGCGCACGCCGCGCCGCGATCACCCGCTGGCTGCTGCCGCGTCTGCACTCCGGCCAGCCGGTGCCCCCCATCGCGCCAATCGGCTGGGCGCTCGGCATCTCGCGTGTCGCCGCCTGGAAGCACGTTCGGCGCGTGCTGCGCGAACAGGGAATCACCGTCACTCGGGAAGGCCGCAACGTCCTGATCGTGCAGGGCCGCGAGCCGCGACCACCACGCTAACAAGGGGAAACGAACCATGATGCAGCAACCGGCCGCCGCACCCGTCCCGATGCGCGTGATCCTCGAACCCCTGGTGCCGAGCGACTGCACGATGGCGGGCATGCCGTACATGCCGCTGATGCTGGATCGGCTCGAAAAGAGCCGGAGCTGGTTGCGCGCGAAGCGAAACCCGGCGCTCGGCTTTTACCACATGAACCTCTGGGCGCGGGCATGGCGCGGCCTGCCGGCAGGCTCGCTCGAGGATGACGATGACGTGCTGGCCGACGCAGCCAAGTGCGACCCGAGCGTATGGCCGTCCGTGCGCGCCGACGTGCTGTGCGGCTGGCTGCGCTGTTCGGCCGATGGTCGGCTGTACCATCCTGTGGTGTGCGAGCTGGCCGCGAATGCCTGGATGGAGCGCAAGAAGTATCGCGCCGGGATGGCACGCGCCCGCGCCGGTAAGGCGAAGCGGGCGGGGGCCGGTGAACAGGGTCACCTCGATCTGCGAGGAACCCGCAGCACCCGCACCTCCGCGCCCCCTCCCTCGGGGGGAGAGGGTGAGTCGGACAAATCGGCCGCACAGTCAGACCAAGCGGCGGCCTGGTCAGACCGATCGGCCGGCCAGTCAGACCCGGCCGTCGAACAGTCAGACCGATCCGTCGAACAGTCCGACCCGCCGCCGGCATGGGCAGACCAGTCGCCGCCGCAGTCCGACCCGCTGCCGGTCGAGGCAGACCAAACGGCGCCGCAGTCGGACTCAGATTCGTTGTCTGCTTGGCGGGAAAACTCCAACGACCCGTTGGAGTCATTAGAGATTCCATCCGTGCCGCCGTCTGCGGCAGGCTTTAAGTGTGAAGTTCAAAGTGAAAAGAAGGGGGAGAACTCCCCCTTACCCCCTCGATCAAAAACGCCGCGCTGCCTGCTTCCTGTCGATTGGGTGCCGGAAGAAAGCGGGTGCCAGTTCGCCGTCGATCGGGGGCTCGACCTCACCGAGCTGCTGGCAGACTTCACCGATCATCACCGCGACCGCGCCACGCGCAGCGCCGATTGGTCGGCAGCCTGGCGCAAATGGTGCCGGGAGGCGGCGCGGCGGGCGCAGCGTGGCGGCTGGAAATCCCGCGCGCAGGAGAGCCGCGAGAAGACCGCAGGGTTGCTCGCGCTCGATCGGGCCCTCGGCCTGCCGAGCCCGGCGGAACACATGGCGCAGATCATGCGGGACTATGAGGCCGAATGCGCGGAGCGTGCGCGCCAGGCGATGGCAGCATGACGGGCGACGTCGCCAGCCACCCGCAGCAGGCGCTCGAGCTGCCAGCAACATCGGCGAAGCCGCCGGTACTGTCGCCATCGTTGCGCGCGACCGTCGATCGGGCGGCCGACCCGCACCCGGATGTCGGGATCCGCGGCCTTGCGCTGCCACGGGGCAGCCGCGGCGAGGCTGAGCAGGCGCTGGCCCGGCTCGGGCAGCTTCTGACACCGGCTGAGCCACACCGCGTCACGGCGTGGCTCACCGGGGTCAACAAGGGGGTGGCGGCGCCATTGCCGGGGGAGGAGCTGGCGCGACGCCTGCCGGAGTTCGTCGCCGCTCTGCGCCCTCTCCCGGCCGACGTGTTCACGGCGGCGACCCGGCGCGAGGCGCAGATCGCATTCAAGTTCTTCCCCAGCATCGCCGAGGCTCACGCGCTGCTGCGAGCCCATGCGGCCCCGCTGATCGCCCGACGCGACGGCCTGCGGAGACTGTTGGACATCGGCGAGGAAGCGTCACCACGCCCTCTCACGCAGGCGGAACGAGACGCAATCGGCGCCGACATGCAGCAGAAACTCGCTGCGAGAATTGCCGAGATGAGCGCTGAGGAAATCAAACGCGAGGAGGTCAGCCTGCACTCGCAGGCACGGCCGCTGTCGCGCGATCAGCTCCGGGCCGCCTATGAGCAGCAGGCGACCGACGAGAACCCGCTGGTGGCGTCGATCGCCCGCACTCGCCTGCGCGGTCTCGGCGTCGACATGCCGGAACCAAGCCGCAAGGTCGAGCCGGAGGCCTCCGCGGAGGACGAGCGGGTGCCCTGGATTGATGAGCAATGAACGAGCTGTCGGGCTATGGCCGGGCGCGGCGGCGCGGCGCCACCTCGCAAGGCGAATTCCTGGAAGGTTTGCGCGCATTGGGCTTTGCCGCGGTCGCAGGCGGTCCTGGCGTCCTGTATGAGCTGCGCCACCGCGACACCGGCGATCGCGCCTATAGCGTGCCGTTCGGCGACAGTTACACGCGCGCTCTGGCACGGTTGACACGTGAATTAGAATCCGCACGCCAGTATGGTGCGGGGGTATGACCGATTGTCCCGCCAGTCCGACCGAGCGTCCGATCGTCACCGTCACCCTCCGCGCGCGCTGGAGTGACGATGACCCGACCTCCGGCAGCTACATGGCGGCGCCGCGCGGGACGGCCACGGTGTATCGCATCGCCTCGGTGCACCGGCTGCGTACCGTCGGGGTGCCGAACAGCCAGCGCGTGCGCCTGGTCTGTGTGCCGGTGCGCCGCGCTGAGGTGCCTGCTGGTGCCGTGATCCATCCTTGGCGCCGCGACCACCCGCCGCCGGCGCAGCGACGCCAGGCGATCACCCGGCCGCGCCCCACGGCCGATCCCGGGCCTGCAGAGTCCCCCCGCGCGCGGCTCGCCCGCCTGCGCATGAAGGCGCCGCTTCTGCTCGACATGGCGATCGCCGGGATCCGCAAGGCCAAGGCGGCGCAGGATCAGGCACAGCTCGCCCGCGCCAAGCGGGTCGGCCTGGATGACGGGGTGCGCGACGGCCGCGACTACGGGCCCGGCCTGCGGCTGAGCGCAGCGCGGATGCGCGGGGGCACGATGCTGCGCGCGGCCGACGTGATGCTGGTCGATGGCGCTGATCCGGACCGGCCTGACCGGACGATCCGCCGGGCGCGCCGCGCGGACCCGCTGCTCGACAAGCGACTGAAGCTGGACGGCCGGCAGATCGACGCCGGCGAGCTGCTGCGCGATCAACTTGAACTGGCCGAGACCGGCAGTCGGGGCGGGCTTGATGTGCACCTGCCGGGGCAGCGGCGTACCGGCGTCAGCGACGCGATGCTGGACGCCCGCACCGCCGTGCGCGAGGCAATGGACGCGGTCGGCACGCTCAACCGTGTGCCAGTGCTGTGGTTGGTCCTCGGGGGCACCGTGGCGGGCTGCGCTGCATATAACCGCGCCCATCCGAGTACCATGACCGAACGGCTGCGCGAGGGCCTGCGTGAGCTGGCGGACCATTTCTATGGCCCCGTTGATCGCGGCCGCCCGCTCGGTCAGATCGTCGTCGGGGAATTCTCCTGATGGCCCGCAAACCCGCCGCGGCATCGACGGAGCACACCGGCGCGGTGGTCGAGGCGGATGTGCCGATCGACAGCCTGATCGACAATCCGCGCAATCCGAACGTCCACCCCGAACAGCAGATCACTGCCTTGATGGCCAGCCTGCGCGTGCGCGGCCAGTACCGGCCGGTGCTCGCGCGCCAGGCCAACCGCATGTTGGTCACCGGCCATGGCGTACGCGAGGCGGCAAAGCGCCTGGGCTGGGAGACCATCCGGGTGGCGTTCTGGGATGTCGACCAGGTTACCGCCGACCAGGCAATGCTGGGCGACAACCGGCTGGGCGAGGGGTCAGCGCGATCGGATGAGCGCGTGGCCGAGCTGCTGCGCGAGATCCCGGAGGACGACTGGCTGAGCGTCGGCTTCACCGATGACGAGGCGGCGAGCCTCCTGCGCGGCTTTCAGGAAACCGAGCTGGTGGTGCGCGAGATCGCGGTCAGCCAGGTCTATGACCAGTTCTGGATTTCGGTGCGCGGGCCGCTGGTGCGCCAGGCGATGGTGCTGCAGCAACTGAAGACATTGCTCGCCGAGTATCGCGACGTGACGGTCGAACTCGGGGTTATCAAGGGGGACCTCTAAGCATGGGCATGGCCGCCCTGCTCAAAGGGTTGCCCAAGGTCGCCAGCACGGGGCGGGCGATGGCGGCCAAGGTGGCGATCCGCGCCAAGGTCCTCGCCGAGATCGGCGCGGCCAACGCGCGGGTGTTCGATGCCTTCGCCGGCGAGGGCCACATGCACAAGGCGGTCTGGTCGCAGGCCTCCGACTATGTCGGCTGCGACAAGCTGTTCATCCGCGATGATCGTCCGGCCTTCGTCGCCGACAATCGCCGCGTGCTGCGCGCCATTGATCTGTCCCGTTACAACCTGTTCGACCTCGATGCCTATGGCTCGCCCTGGGAGCAGGTCTGCATCATCGCCAACCGGCGCAAGCTCAAGCCCGGCGAACGGCTCGGCCTCGTCATCACTGAGGGCGAGGGCATGAAGATGAAGATGGGCGGCATGTCCGTGGCGCTCGCCCAGCTCGCCGGCGTGCATCACTTCATGGCCGGTGCCGGCACGATGACGGCGCAGGGCGAGATCATCACCAGGGCCACCAACCGCGCGGCCAAGATGATGGGCGGGGCGGTCACCCGGCGCTGGGAGGCCTCGATCAAGACCGGCAGCTCCATGCACTATGTAGGTTTCATTATCGAAGCCGCGGCGGTGCAGTGATGGCCGATCAGGACGTCGAGCGGGTCGAGGCGAAGAAGGCGGCGGCCGTCACCCGCGAGCGGATGCGTCGGCAGTGGCACCGGGCGGTGCCGAACCCGATGGGGCATCTGGTCGGTGCGACCGGCGAGGGTGACGGGCAGGTGCTGTATGACTTCTGGTTCCGCGAGCGGTATTCGGCGGCGCAGCCCTTCACCCTGGCGCGGGTCCTCGCCGGCAACGACATGGCCGAGGTTCGCACCTGGATCGGCTGATCAGCCGCGACAGTCTTGAAGTCCCCACCACCGACGTTGACAGTCATCGCAGAACCGCGCGCACCAGCCGGCCTTATTCCAAATGATCAGCGGGATGTCGTCGTCGCCGATCGGCCCGTCGCAGTAGGAGCAGCTCTCCGCGATCGGTTCATCCGGGCCGCCCCAGGAGACCGCCATCCAGTTGAACCCTTGCGCGGGGCGGAGCCCGCTCAATCAACGACCTCGACCGGCTGCACGGTGTGGGCGGTCAGCGGCCGGTTCGGCTGGCCATCGTCGCGGAGCGGCTTCACGCGGCTTTGCGTCCGCCAACACTCCATCGCGGCCTCGAAGCTGGGAAATCGCATTGCCTGCGCTCGATCCGGCGTGGTGTCGATGAAGCCGCGACCGCCGTACGCATCCGGGTCGAACGCCTTGAGCCAGCGCAGCGTGACCCGGCCGGTGAGCAGGGCCGTGTAGTGCGCGGCCTTGTCGAAGGTTGGCGATTGCATAACCACCTGAAGGCACCAGGGCATTGTCAGACCTCAATCACTGCGAGGAAGGTCGCCAAACGTCGCCGCGACCTTGCGCTGCTCGTTTTCGATTTGCTTCAACGCGGGCATGGCTTCCTCAATAGAACGGAACCGGGTGCGACCGATCTCAAACTTCCAACTGTCAGCCCGAGCGTTGCACAGACTGCACCAGGGGTTCAGCACCTTTGACTGCAAACCGAGCGCGACAGCTTCTCGCAGAGGGACGGCGACAGCCTCCTCCGCCTCCTCTGCATCGGCGGCCATGCCGGCGTTCGCAAGGATGCAGTGCCTTGCGGGACAGAGGCATTGGCAGATCCACACTCGGCTCATTTCGTCTCCACGTGCACGAGCCGCATGATTTGATCCTCCTCCTCGGTCCGGCTTTTGATGGTGGGGGAACTTTCGATCCACTCGCCGCTGGCGCTCATCGACGGCGCGATCACGACAAGGCCGACACGTGAGCCGTATCGGACGACTGTTGCGGCTCGGTATTTCTCGGCGACGTGCCGCATGAAGGCGCGCAGCGGCGGGTCGCGGTGCGCGTTAGGAAACGCCGGATCGACCCACACCTGCATGACGGTCTGCTTTTGAAGCGGATCGCCGGGGTTCTGCTGCACCTCGATGTAATCCCACTCCATGTCGATGACGTAGTGCGCGCGATCAGGCCGCGGCATCCCGGCGGTGTCGGCATCGGCCAGCCAGCGGCAGGCCCAAGTGCGACACGCGTTCGGCCGATGTGCATAGATCATGCAGCCCTTGCCGGCGCGGCTGTGCTGACAGCGCGTGCCGGCGGCCTTCTTCAGCTCCAGGATCGGCAGCAATTTGCAGCAGAGCGTGCATCCGCCACAGGCCCGGCCGGTGCCCTTGGCATCGAAGGTGATCGTGGCGCTGCCGTCAGGGTTGTCCTCGATGCGCATGCGATCGCCGGCCAGCTCGAGGGGAGGGCGGCGGCTCATGCCTCCCGTGCTCGTTGCTGCGTCGGGCCGCTTTGATCGTCCAACACCATGCGTTCCTCAATCCCGAACGGAAAACGGAAGTGAGGATCACGCACGCCCCACAGGTGGTACTGATTGGCGGTGTCAACGAGGCGGCTGTCGGCCGGGTACAGTTCGATCGCCTCGCACTCCACCCCGAGTAGCTCATCCTTAATTCGTTGCAGGTCGCGCCAATCATGAATTGGCGCCTGATCCAGCCGTTTGATCGACAGATGCACGTTGCTGCCTTCCTCCGAGACGACGACCTGATAGCGGGAGTTCACGAACATCCGGCTGCCGGCGTAGGACGCGGCGTAGAGCGCGCGCGCCTGCGCAATCGTGGTGCCCGGCATGTTCGCCTGGATCAGCGCGAGTTGCGCCGTCGTCGGCACGCGCTGATGACCGACCTCGGCAAATGGGGTCCAAGGCAGGTTGGGCGCAGGGCCGGCCGCCTCGGCGGCGGCGACGGCCCGCGCGCGTCCCAGCAACACGCCCCGGCGGATCGAGGTGAGGTCGTCGGCGTTGTCGATAAGTCGTACCAGGGCCGTGAGCGCGCCGACCAGATCGCGGCGGCTCATGCCCCGTCCACCCGCGCCTGCGCCCGCTTGAATATCGCCCGGACGTGCTCGGCGACCGCCGCCGGGTCCTCCCCGTGAGCCTCGCAATAGGCGATGACCTCAGCATCCGTCATGGCGAGGATCCGTTCGGTTTCGACCTCTGTGAGGCGGCGCAACTCGGCCGCCCGTTCCTGCTCCGTGCGCTGCAATTTCCTGATCCGATACAGGAGCACGCCGTTGCAGATCAGCAGCACGCAGTTTCCGGCGGCGGCGGCGGCGGCGAGACCGACGCAGGAAATCCATAGTCGGCTCATGGCGTCACCTGCGCCAATGCACCGACCGCCAGCCGGATCACTCGGTCGTAGTCGCGGATGAGCGTGATCGCCAGAGGATCATCGAGAGTTGCCAGCTTCGGCTTGCCCCGCTTGTCCAGGACGCAGTACGATTCGAGAAGCTGTTGGCGCTCGGCCCTGACGATAGGCAGCATCGCCCGCACCGCTCGGCATAGGTTTTGTCGATCGGGCGTCATGCCTGCGACCTCCGCTTGATCTCTGCCAGCCGACGCCAGGTCGCGATGGCCTCGGTCGCGGACGGCTCGCTGAACGGCAGGAAATCCTTGAACCGGCCATGCTCGGTCAGCACGCCATCCCACTTCCCGGTGCTGTCGCGGTAGACGATGGGCTGGTCGACGTCCGCGCCGGCCGCCACCAGGTCCTCGATGACGCGCTCAATGTCGTTGGTCACCGAGAGCCCGCCCTCGTCCAGATCTGTCACCACGATGCAGCCCTGGCTGGTGGTCCAGCCATAGCTTGACCGCTTCGGCCGCGGGATGCTCTCGATAACGCTGCCATAGCGTTGCAGGACTTCATGGCTGACATGGCTGCCGCGGCGAATGATGGTCACCGCGCTCGCCGTGTCGCTGGCGTTCGCCTTGCCCCACGCATCGACCTGGCTCCGGGTGAAGAATCGGATCAAGCCGCGCAGCGCCTCGATGGTCATGCTGGGATCAGCCGTGCCGAGGAAATCGCCTTCATCGTCAAAGAGCTCGTGGCCCACCAGCACGCCTGTACCAGCGAGAGGCTGAGGGTAGCCCTCGACGGCGAAGAACGCCGACTGCGGCTTCTTCAGACCTTCCTCATCCACGTAAAGCGTGTCGTCCTTCAGGGCCACCGGCACCGCTTCGATATAGCCGCCGACGAGGCGCTGCAGATCGGGGAGGGCCGCATACTCGACCGGGCGGAACCGCCGGGCCGAGGCGTCGATCAGAATGGCTTTCATCTATGCCTCCGTCAGCTCGGCGTGGCGCAGCTTTATGAAGATTGACCGCGCATGTTTCAGTTGCGCCTCCGGCCGCGTGCCGTCCAACGCTGTGTCCGCTAGGATCGTCCGCATGGTGTCGATTTCTGCCTCGGTCAGCGGCACATTGGCCTGCCTGATGCCCTGATCGCGGATGTTCTCGTGCTGACCCCCGCAGACGAACAGCACAAACCAGGCCTCGGGCTCGCCTTCGCCGGCGGCCTCCTGAGCGAGCGCCTGGGCGATTTCGATCGCGTCGGGCACGTTCAGCGCCTCGACGCAGGTCATGAAAGTGTCCTGCCCGAATGGATCCGCGATCGTGTCGGGCTGGAGCAGCAAGACGGTATAAAGCATGGTCTATTCCTTCACTTGACCGGGGCATCGGTGCCCGCGGCTCTGCGGCCTGGCGCATAGGAAGGCGGGCGGCCGAGGCCGCCCCCTCCCCACGGGTCAGCCCTCCGCCGGCGCCGGCCTACGATCCTCGATGTCATCAAGGCGCAGGTTGGTACGGAAGGCGCGCGAGAAGGCTTCTTCAACGCGGTTGCCCAGCAATATCTGCTGGCTTGCCAGCCCGCGAACCTCTTTGGCGAGGGTCTGCAAACTTCCGTCGATCCGGTCCAGCTTTTCGCCGATCATGTCCAGCATCCGGTTCATCATGCGTCCCTGCGTCGCATGGCTTTCCATCAGGTCTCCGACCGCTTGCGCCAGACGATTGAGGCGCTCCAGGTTCAGATCGCGCGGTTGATCGCTCATCGGGTCAGCCCTTAACCAAACGGCCGACCAAGGCCGTCAGGTGATCAACGGACGCCCCGAGACGTTCGATGCTGGATTCCACCGAGCCCATGCGGGTTTGCATCGAATCAAATCGAGTCTCCACCGCGCCGAACCGGGCTTCCATTGAGCTGAAGCGAGCTTCCATCGCGCCAAAGCGGGCTTCCATGCCGTCGAACCGCGACTGCAGGGCTATGACCGATCGGCGCATGTCGTTGACGTTGTTGTTCACGGCATCAAGCCGTCGCCCGATGAAGTCCAGGCTGACCGGCTTGTCTGTCTCGCTGTCGCTTGGCATGTTGTCCTCTGAGCAATCTGGGGTACGGAAGTCACCGGGGGCGGCGTTGCAGGCCGCCCCCGGACAAGATCAGGCAAACATGCGCTGCTGCACAGCCGCAAACCGCGGCGGCAGCGGCACCTCGTTGACCGGCCCGCGCTTGATAGGGTCGATCGCCCAGGCCGCCTCCGGCGTCGCCAGCCACAGGTTCACATTCTCCACGCCGTCAGGCACGAGCGAGCGCAGGACGAAGTCCTTGCTCATCGAGAGCTGCGCCAGCGCCGCGCGGAACGCCCCCGCCACGTCGGGCCAGGTTGCGTCGATCGAGCGCGTCAACCCGTGCACCTGGTGGCAGCCTGACGGCTCCGAGAATGGCCCGCGCGGATCCGCAGCGCACAGCATGGCGGACGGCTTGGCGAAGCCGCCCCAGATGCAGCGATAGGGGATATACCCCAGCCACATCAGGAACTCGCCCGGCCGCGCCCAGCTTGGGACCGTGCCGCGCTCGGCGCCGAACGCGGCTTGGATCGCCTCGTCCGCCCCGGGGGCCTCGTAATCGCCCTCCGGGTTGGTGACAGCCTCAAGCTGTCGGTACAGACCATCGACCATCTTGCGCTGCTGATCGAGCGGGCCGCGATAGATGTAGCTCCAGTCCACCGCATCACGCTTCGGTCGCTTGTCCCGCATGATCGCATCGACCTCATCGAGCACCGTGCCAATTTGCACGAGCAGGCTTTCCTTGGTCGGTGCCTCCGGCTTGGCGACTGTTGCGCTGATCTTCCCGTTGACCTTCCGCTGCTGGGTCTCGCGCGGGTGAGCCTTGGGGATCGGCTTGACCCGTGCCTTCTTCGTCCTCGTTTTGCGTGTTGCCACGTTCCGTCTCCAAATATCCGCGGGGCAGGATGCCCGCACGGTCTGCGTTCCTGACGCAGAAGGAAAACACGCCTTGCGGCGTGGCTTCCCCCCAGGTCAGACCAGCGATGCGCGGCTGGCGTTCAGCCGCTTGGTCAGTCGGTCATAGGCCACCGGAAACGCCCGATAGGTCACGCCGTCGATCGTAGCCCCCCCTTTTTCCTTCGGCAGCTTCTCCCACCCGTTCTCCACCAGCCACGCCAGCTTGCCCTTCAGCGATCGGACGTCCGCCGCCCGGTCGATGTTCGGGTGCGACAGTATTTGGCCGTGCTGCTTGTGCCACAACGGCACGTTGGCTGAAAGCGCACGCTCCACCGCCGGCATCAGCCACGGGCGCGGCATGACCCGCGCACTGGCGCCGCTCTCGCCGCCGGTGATCACCCAGCTCATGTCGGTAAAGTCCAGCGCGTCGGTCGGTCCGACGATGGGCTCGACCGACAGGAACGCCACCATGCTGCCGACCCGTTCCTTGATGCCGCGCAGGATGCGGATGCGTGCCGCCACCCGGTTGTCCTCGGCGCTGAACCCGAACCAGATGTGTTCGGGCACGCCGCGGCCGCCGCCGAAGCGGTCGGTGATCACCTTGCGCGCCCGGATGGGCCGCTTCGACAGGATCTGGAACACCACGTCAGGCGCCCCTTCCATGGCATCGAGCGCCTGGTGGATCGCCGTGTCCGGCACGTCCTCGATGAAGAAATCCGACATCGAGTTGACGAACACCTTGTGAGGCTCGACCCCCGCGCCGGTGGGGATCGGCCGGAACTTGCCGACCTGCACCAGCCGGTTCAGATGAATGCGAACCTCATCGAACCGATGCCCGAATTTGAAATACGGGTTGTTCACGATGCCGGCCGCGTAGCAAAACTTGCAGCCCTCCGAGACTGGCCGGCATCCGACCCACGGATTCCAGGTGCTGTTGGTCCAGCTTATCCCGGTGCCGAGAACCGTCATCATGCGGCCTTTCCTCCAAACATGGTCATCTGCACCGCGGCAGCCTGCGGAGTCGCCGCCGGCGGCACGGCCAAAGGGGTATCACGCCCGCTTCCGGTCTCGCGCTGTTCCTCCCGCGCCCGACGCTTAACCCCACGGTCGCGCTCGGCCTGCTGGCTGATCACGCGGCGGCGGACGTCATGCGCGATCTCCCGGTAGGTTTCGTAAAGCCGGCCGCCGGGCTCGAGTACCTCGCGGTCCTCGATCGGGCGGCCCATGCCGTGATTGCCGCCGAACAGCCCGTGCCACACGTCCTGCGCGGTTTTCCCGTCCCGCTTGGCGACGGCGTTGACCGTCGCCCAGATGTAGAGGTCCGCGTGATAGTGGCTCAGCGGCGCATCGAGCGACGCGCCATACATCACCGTGGCCAGCTCGGCCGGCCCGATGATGTATTGCGGCGTCACGCCGAACACGATGCCGATGCGCTCGGCCCCGGCCTGCTCGGCCAGCCAGGCCGGCCGGTCGACGTTCCAGGGGCTCTCGTGCACGACCAGCGGCCCCTTGAGGAACCGCAGATCATCCAGCGAGAGCTTGTCCGGGGTGAAGGCCTCGGTGACCGCCGCGACGACGCTCGGGGGCATAAGCCCGAGCATCGCCGCCTGCATAAGACCCTCGTTGAAACGATTGGGGTTTTTCATGTCGCCCCTCCCGTTCTTTCGATCTGCTGCGCCAGAGTGACGGCGCTGCTGGCGTCGTAGCCGGCCCGGTCCAATACCCGTTGCAGCGTTGCCAGTTCGTCGCCAGGGATGAAGGAGTCCGGCATGTCCTGCGGCCCCCAAAAGGTGCCCTCGTTCGCGAGCAGGCGAATGGCGATCAACTCGCCCAAGGTCATTTTGATGGTGACCTCGGTGGCGGCCGTTGGCGCTGTTGGCAGACTATAGGCTGCGTGGATCAGCCCCGCCTTCTCGAGTACGTCGCAGACCTGCAGAAGCTCTCCCTCGGGATCGACCGCGATCCGTGCGATCTCCTGCAGGACAGCCAATGCGTCGACGTGCTTTTGGCGAGATTCCCTCTCCGCTCGGACCTGAGCCCGCACGATGGCATTGTCTTTTGCTGTCATCACACAGCCCCCTCGGTTGCTTCGAGCGTGGCGCACGCGATCTGATAGGTGAGGAAAAGATCGAGCCAGTCGTGCTCAAGGTCCGGCGCACCTTCCCCGTGCGCCGCCTCGATGTCGTTGACGAACGATTGCAGGACCTGGCGCAGCCTGGTCAGAGGTTCACCGTTGCACTCCCGTACGTCGGCCGTGAGGATGTGGATGATGTCGGGTCCACCCATCATTTGATCCTCCCGCCGACCGAGGCCCGCGCCGCGATGCCCGCATTGAGCGCGACTTTGTCACCTGCACTCCGCCCCGCATCGAATGACCCCTGGTGGCTTGACCGGCCGCCATAGGCGCGGGCGGAATAACCAAGCTGGATGCCCAAATCCTTGAAGGCTTGCTCGATCAGCGGTGTCTTGATCGCCACCAGATCGCGGCCCGAGGTCTTCTGCGTGAAGTCACGCTTGGACTTCAGTTCGCCCAGCCGCTCGCCCAGCCGGCCCGCCATGCCGATCTGAAACGAGGTCAGCCGCTGGCGCTGGCCGCCCTTGTCGTCCTGGGCATATTCCAGGTTGAACATCGTGAAGTGCATGCTGTCGCGGTCAATAGAGCGCTTGAACAGATGCGTCAGATACTCGGCAATCTCAGTATCGACCTGGAAGCCGAAGTATAGCAGCCCGCTGCCACCCTGTATCCAGTAGCGGCAATCGGTGAACCGGGCGATCGCCGCGCCGGCGTGGAAGACCGGATGGTTGGCAGCGCCAGCCACCACGATCTGCACGATCGCCTGTTCCTTGACCGTGATCTCGTCCAGGCCGATCTCGTATGTCGCCATCAGGCGGTCCACCGCGGCCGCGGCCGTCTTGGCCTCAGCCTCGGTGCAGCCGTTCTTCACGGTCCTGGCCATCAAGGCCCGGATCTGCGCGAGCTTCCCCGCTCGCACCTTCTTTTCCGTATCGTCTGTCATGTTGACTCCGTCAGGATGAGAGAGCGGGGGACGGTGGGAACCGCCCCCCTGCCGGATCACTCGGCCGCGTCTTGCAACTCGAGGGCCTCGGCCTCGGCCTCCGCTTCGGCCTCCGCCTGAGCCTCCGCCTCGTCCTCCGGGCGCTCGCCTTCGCCTTCTTCGAAGGTCGGGCTGGGCTCGCCGCCCTCCGGCTCGCGCACTGGCTCGGATTGGTCGGCGATCGCCGGCAGCCCCGGCGCCCGCTGGAGAACCTCGGCAACGCGCTCCTGGAAGCCCGCTGCCTTGAGCAGCGCCGCCTCCCTCTCGTCCTCACCCGTGGCGTCCTGCGCCCGCTGTATCCAGCGGGTGGCATGGGCGCGGAGCGCTGCGACCGTGCCGCGCACCGCCGGCGCCAGCAGCAGCGCGGTTTCCTTCGAAATCACCGGGGTGGCGAGCTTCGCTGGCAGGATCACCAGCAAGGTGCCCGGCCAGGTCGAGAAGTCGAACACCAGCGGCGCGGTCGCGTTGCCGCCGTTGTAGGACCGCACCACCATGCCGCCCTTGGTCCGGCGCTCCTTCGGCAGCCCGGCCTCGAGCGTCTTGGCAATCTCGCCAATCTGCTTGAGATACATCGAGTTGATGCCGATCGGCTCCCACTCAACGCCGGTCTTGTTCCCCCAATCGTCCAGGTTGATGAACGAACTGGCCTGAAGGAACGCTTCGTAATCGACGTATTCCTCGCCGATCACCGCCATCTGGAACACTGCCGCGCCGAGGTTATCGGACAACGATGCTTTCGGTTGCCCCTTGGCAAACGAAATGGTCACCACCGGCTCATCCTGCATCTTGCAGATCATCCCGACGCGGGCCTTGAGCCCGTCGCCCGACAGGATAATCCCCTCGTCGTCCATCCAGGCCGGCAGCGGCCCGCTGACCTTGAGCGACGAGATGAACATGCGGATGCCGTCGGTGGCGACGATGCGCACCAGGTCATCCCGGCGGTGGATGTGAACGCCTTGCAGGACCTCGCGCCCGTCATCCTTGGATGCGCAGACCGCCTCGGCCGCCAGCAGCAGCGCCGCCGGGAGGATCACGCTCTCGATCGACGGCAATTTCTCCGCTCTCTCAGGTCCGGCGCGCCGCCGGTTCCTGCCGTCTGTCACGGCCAATGCCGTGCTTCGCTTAGCCATTGTGGATTGCTCCGGTTCCCGGGGGCAGGGTTGCCCGCCGGTTCTGCGACCCTGCGCATAGGCTGGATGCCGTGGCACACCGCCAATGTGCAGGGGTAGGGTTAGAATTGGAACATGGGGCCTACGGTGGCACAATGATTATCGGCCTCGCCCACGTAGAAAAGAGCGAGAGCATGCCTGCATGGTTTGCAAGCATGCTCTCGATCGGTAGCGTCACTCTTGCCCCGGTAGCTCCTCGATCTGCGCATCCTGATCAGACGCCGAGCGGGAGTCGGGCTCGGGGTTCGTGGTCTCCCATTTCATAAAGGCGGCTGCCAATGCCTGCTGCCTGCTGCTCGCCTCGACGGTCACCTCATAGGTGACCGTCTCGCGGATCGTAACGTTGTAGCGAGGCATATTTCAGCCCTCCGCTCGGCCGGCGCCGGCGAGGTGCCGGTCCGTCCGGATCAGCGCCGCGCAGACATCGGTCCGGCTACCTGCCTGCCACTGTTCCCTGACCAGCTCCTCCTCGGCCGAGGTCAGCTCACGCCTGGCGCCGTTCCGCGCCAATTCGTTCTGCACTCGGGCCTGATAGTCCGCAATGCTCTGCACTCGGCTCACCCGGTTCGCTGCCGCCATTGCCGCGCTCACGGCTTCACCATCACATTGAGGGCGAACGACAGCGCAGTGCCGTTCGGCGAGGGGATCGGGCAGGCACCGCTCGACGTGCCGACCAGCCGGGTCGCGCCGCCCTTGGATGGCGGTGCGGCCTTCACGGCCTCGGTCCCGACATCGACCGTGATGACCAGCTTGCCGGCCTTCACTTCGTAACTCACATTGTGCATCGAAAGTCTCCAGTCATACCGGGGCAAGATCGCCCGCGGCTCTGCGCCTGGCGCATACCAAGCGATCGGGTGTGCCCGGTCGCCGGCGTATGGGTCAGAGTGGGGGCTGGCTGAACATCGAGATCCAGTAGTAGGCATTGCATGACACCGCCGCATGCAGCCCTGACTTTCCGGCTTCGATCTGACTCGTGACCATCGCGTTAATGCCGTTGCGCGTCTCGCCCTCGTCGGTTCTATCGCCTGCCTGGCGCTCGATGTTGATCGCCAAGTTGGTCAGTCGGTCTTTGAGCGCGCCGCAAGGCGACGGGTCGGCCTCAATGGCAAGCGGGATCAACACAAAGCCCGCCAGCACTGTGCCGGCGATGGCGGAAATGTTCGGCTTCATCGTGGCGTCTCCGTTGTTCGTAGATATTTGAGGCATGCCGCTATGACGGCGAACTCCATCGCCGTCTCCAACACGCCATGCACGAGCCCCGCAGCGAGCGAGATAAGGTCAATGATCAGGTGCATGCCGGCACGTCCTCGGCATCCTCGTGCGTGAGCAGTTCCAGCCCGGTTGCGTCAGTCCATCGGGCGTTGATCGGGTCGGTGCTCTCGACCGATCGGAAGTCGACCACCGACGTCCAGCGCATCGCGAGATTCCACACGTTCAGATCGGCCTCGGCCTTGGTCGCAAAGCGGAGCTGATTGCCGCACCACTTCCCGCTGCTGTCGGCGATGACCTCGGGCGCCCAGCTCATGACCTGGCGCCCCACGGCAGACCGTACTTCTTGGCACAGATCCGGCCATATCCGACCTCGACCGAGATCGGGTCGGACAGGTCGGCGCTGCACAAGCAGCACGCTCCGGTCATGCGGCCATAGGCCGCTGCCGTCCCGGCCGGGTCCATCGCCATCGCGCGGAGCATGGCAACGATCTCCGGCGTGTTCTCGGCAGTTGCGTCGCCGCGGGGCGAGAAAGTGCCGTCCTTCGCAATGCGGCCATAGAACGCCCGGTCACCAAACGATCCGGCGCTCATCACCCACACCGTTCCGGGTTCGCGCGACGTTGGACCGGCAATCGCCAGCACCAGGTCGAGGCCGCCGGGGGTCCGCAGCCGGATCCTCGGGCGCTTCGCTCCGCGCCCCATCGCATCCGTCATCAGCGAGACGATGCCGGTGACGTCGCCGATCGACGCCGGCGGCGTGGTGGCGCGCGCCGCGAGGCGATCCACCCATGCGAATTGCTTGGCTGACAGCCCGCGTCCTGCGGCCTGCTCCAATAGCGATTGCGCGAAGTCGCGGTCATGCTCGGAGAGCTTGCCCACGTTCTCGCGCAATGTTTCGATTGCGTTCATGTGTTTCGTCCGATGTGCCGGGGCAAGATCACCCGCGGCCGTGCGTCGAGCGCACAGGGCAACGGCCTGACCTGCGCCAGGCCGTTCCCCCGCGTGCTAGGCGCTGAAGGCGAACGACGGATGACCCTCGGGGAACGCACTCGCGATGAAGGTGCGTGCCTCCTCGACTCCAATGTGGCTCTCGAGCGTGGCAATCAGTTGCGAGCAGACCATGACTTCCACGGCATCGCGCTGCTCGCCGTATCGCAGCAATCCCGCTTTCACCGTCCACGTGATCCAGTCGGACTCGCAGTCAGTTGGGTCCGGCTCGGGTCCAAGATCGCTCTCCTGCAACATGGCAGGAGGGGACGGCTGTAACCGAGGCTGGAAGGGCAGCACCGTAGCAGTGGAAAGCAGGTGCAACTCTTTCAGAGCAGCCGCCTTCTCGCCGGGCGTCAAAGTTTCCATCGTCCAATCCTTCATAGTTTCCGGGGCATGATCGCCCGCAGTGTACTCCTGGCCCCCTGGCCCTGGCCCCGAGGGGGGCAGATCGCCCGCCCCCTGGCCCTGGCCCCGTGGGGGGCAGGGTCGCCCCTGGCCCCCCTGGCCCCAAGGGGAGGGGGCGGAATCGCCCGCCCCCCCTTGGGACTCCCGCTGGGAACATGGGAAAACCGTTTGCACAATTAGAATTTTCCTGGCGCTTGGGAATCAGGAAAGGGCGGAGCTTTCGCTCCGCCCTCTCCTGCGCTTCCTAAATGTCAGGCTGCCGCTTGAACCGTGTCCGGCTTCTCTTGCGCGGCCAGCAGCGCTTCGCTTGCGCGATGGGCGCAGACATAAGCCGCGCCGCGCTTATGTTCCGTTTCCGATCCGTCGCTTGCTAGGCATCTGATACGATCGACACGGAAATGAGCGGCGAGGGTAGAGGCGACGAACGCCAGCGAAGTATCTTCGCTTTCGTCCCGCGCCAGGGCCAGCATCCGATCCACTCGGCGCATCAGTGGCACCGCGCGTTCGATTTCGGCCAATCCGATCCGATAGGCCGATAGAGTGCAGCTTTCGAACGCGGCCAATTCCGAACCGTCGCTAGATAGCACTGCGCTCCATCGCAGGTCCGGCAGCGCTCGGTCGGCCTCGGACAGTCCGCGGCGGAAAAGCGATCCGTCGGGTCCGAACGCGCGAAAGCTAAGGCTGATACGGTCGCGCGCGCCTTCCGTATGGATTAGCAACTCGAGTACCAATCCGGTCGCGCGCGCCTCGGTCGAGGTCGCAGCCGGCCGCGGGCCGGTCGAGACTGGCCCTGCCAAGGTCGAGCCGCCCGCGCGCGCCTCGGCTCGCATCCGGCGCGTGTACGCCGCCTTGTGGCCGGCCGTCATGCTCGCATAGTCGGGGGAGGGGGCTTGCGGAATCCGTTGCGCCATGGGGGAGGTCGCCTCGCCCTGGCCCGTGGGGAGGTCGCCCGACCCCTGGCCCTCGCCCTGGCCCGTGGGGAGGTCGCCCGACCCCTGGCCCTCGCTCTGGCCCGTGGGGAGGTCGCCCGACCCCTGGCCCAGGCGCGCGTCTCGTTGCGCCAGGATGGCGCGAATGTTCGTTCTGGCCATGTATTCAAGACTCCGAATCGCGGGAGGCTGAATCGCCCGCCCGGTATGCACCCGAGTGCATAGGGAGAGAGGTCGCAGGGTCGCCCCTGGCCTCTCCCCCCACGCGCTAGGGGAAGGTTAACTTTGCCAACCCGAAATAGGCTCTAGGTCGGGGGCGAATCTTGGCCGTGGGGCGATTCGCCCCCCTGGCCTATGCGAAGCGCGAATTTTGTCATGGCGCGCTGCCCGAGCTGCGCTTGATAGGGGTTGCGCCAATGCCCGAAGGAATGACGCGGACCGATACCCGAGGGGAGTCGCGGGGGGAGGGGGAGGCTTGCGCATTTGGCCCATACTCCGAATCGCGGGGGGCTGAATCGCCCGCCCGGTATGCACCCGAGTGCATAGGGGGAGAGGTTGCAGGGTTGCCCCTGGCCCTCTCCCCCCACGCGCTAGGACTGGCGCAGGATTCCGATAGGGTAAAACCCGGCTGATTCCAGTTCAGCGCTGATTAAGCGCAGGCATTCCCATTCCGAGGGTGCCTGCACCGTTTTCTGGATTTGACGCGTGCTGAAATAGCTTTGCGCCAGGACGCGGAAATTAATCATGGGCTTCGCTCCGAATTGAGGGGGGCAGGATCGCCCGCCCGGTAGACTCCGAGGGTAGGGGGGAGAGGTCGCAGGGTTCGCCCCTGGACCTTTCCCCTATGCCCTAGGGGCAGGATTAGGCCGCGCGCTTCGCGCTTTTCGCAGTGGCGCGCTTTGCCGTGGCGCGCTTCGCTTCGCGCGTTGCCCGGGCAATGTTAGCAACCCGAGTCGCGTGCGCCTTGTGGGCAATCGCTGAAAGGTCAAGCCCGAGCTTGCGCTTTGTCGCGGCCGCTTTTTGGCCAGGGGTAAGAATGACAATCGCCTTGCGCGCGTTGCGCTTGGTCGCCTTGGGGGAGGTCGCCTTAGTCGCCTTGGGGGAAGTTGCCATGGTGAAAAGTCCTTTTGCGCGGGGGGCTGGATTGCCCGTCCCGGTAAGGGGAGAGATAGGGGCTTGTTTCGACCCTGTAAAGGCTTTTCGCGCGGGAAAGCGAAAAAAGTTAGCCTTTCCAATGGGCTAGGCGAAAAGCGGGAGATTCCTGCGCTTTTCGCCCGTTCGCCCTGGCCCGCCCTGGCCCCTGGCCCCGTGGGGCAGGGTGGCCCGTGGCCCTGGCCCCTGGCCCGTGGGGAACGCTCCCCCGGCCCGCCGCCCTGGTAGCCTAACAATCCCCTCACCGTTAGGAAAAAACGGGAGAAATCCGGGGCAGTGTTAGCCGGTCTCTGTTTTTGAGACGCTATCCCAGCTCCCCCAAATGACGGCTAGAAAGGGTCGCCCTGGCCCCGTGGGGAGGGTTGCCCCTGGCCCCTGGCCCCTGGCCCGCCCTGGCCCCTGGCCCTGGCCCAGATCGCCCCTGGCCCCCCGGCCGATGGCCCTGGCCCCGTGGAGAGGGTTGCCCCTGGCCCCTGGCCCCTGGCCCGACCCTGGCCCCTGGCCCCTGGCCCAGATCGCCCCTGGCCCCCCGGCCGATGGCCCTGGCCCCGTGGCCCCCTATATATAGGGTCAAGGTCGCGGGGGGATTGCGCGCGCATGGCTGCGGCCGCATTGTGAACGCTGCGAATGTTCACAAGCCTTGTGAGATGGCAAACTCACAGGCATTGCAATGGCGTAAACTCACAAGCATTGTGAGATAGCAAACTCACAAGCAATGTGAGATGTCATATTCACAAGCATTATGAGATCGCAAGTTCACAAGCCTTGTGAGTTTCAAATTCACAAACATTGTGAATATGCGGCGATGCGCACAGCGATGCGCGGCGACGCAATCGCAACTGTCGCAGTCAACCACTACAACCGTGCAATGTCGCGCGCTACTGTGCTCGCGGCGATCGCAACTGAGCAACGGCGAGCTTCAACCGCTGCGGCGGCCACTTCAACTGTGCAGGCGACCACTTCAACTTGACTTCAACTGTCTCATTTTGGGTCCTTCCCCCCACGGCGATCATCAGGGGCATTGCGCGAG
>DATHNI010000348.1:0-4863 GCA_035486135.1 Acetobacteraceae bacterium | reverse complement strand
CCGGACGGGAGGGGGGACCTGGACCGTCATCGGTGCTGCCTGACCGACGATCGTCGGTCAGGCAGCACCGATGACGGTCCAGGTCCCCCCTCCCGTCCGGCCTCTCCAACGAATGGATTGCAAAGGCGCTGCCTTTGCTGGGGGTCCAGGGGGCAAAGCCCCTTGGCGGGTCCAGGGCCGGAGCCCTGGCCTTGCTTCCTTCACCCGACCAGCAGCTCGGTAACGCCGGCAGAGAGCACCCACAACAGATCCGGGAGCGCGAGTGCCACGCAGCCCTCCGTCGGGCCGTAATCCGGCCGCGCAACGTGCAGGAAAATCGCCGACCCTCGACCGCGCTCGACCGGCGAATCGTTCCAACCCAGCACGCCAACCACGTCGTACAGCACGTCCGGCCGCCACAACTCTTCGCACCGCGCCTCATGCGGCAGCCGGACCGGACGATTGTAATCGCGATGCAGAGGATCGTCGCACCAGCCATCGGCTTCGCCGATCGGCTCGATCGGCACAGCGCAATCGGGAGCCGGCAGACGGTCCAGCCGATACAGCACCCGCCGCAGCGGCAACAGCCCGGCCGGCGTCGCACCGTCGCCCTCCAGCTTATGCTCTGCCACCCCGGCACGCCCCAGGCTGGCGCGAAATCTCTGGTTCCGCACCGTCAGCCATCCGTCCGGATGCACCACCGCTTGCATTGCCTGGTTAATCCAACAGATGGCCGAACCGCGCCGCCTTGGTGGCGAGATACTCGTCGTTGATGCCGTTCGGCGCGAAACTATGCGGCTCCCGCCCGACGACCTCGACGCCGCATGCCGCCAGCGCGGTGAGCTTGTCCGGATTGTTGGTCAGCAGCCGGATGCGCCCGATCCCCATCGCCTCCAGCATCCGGGCGGCGATCAGGAAGTTGCGCTCGTCCGCATCCCAGCCGAGCGCGCGGTTGGCATCCAGCGTGTCCAGCCCGCGATCCTGCAACGTATAGGCCCGCAGCTTGTTGATCAGGCCAATGCCGCGTCCCTCCTGCGCGAGGTAAAGCAGCACGCCGGCACCTTCCTCGGCCATGCGGCGGATCGCGCCGCGCAGCTGCTGGCCGCAGTCGCAGCGCAGGCTGCCCAGCAGGTCGCCGGTGAAGCACTCGGAATGGATGCGCACCAGCGGGGCCGCGACCTTCTCCGGATCGCCCACGACGATGGCCAGGTGGTCGAGCCCGGAGCCCTCGCTGCGGAAAGCGATCACCCGTGCATCGGGGGCGTCTTCCAGCGGCACGCGGGCCGCCGCCACCTGACGCAGGCCGGCCGCGGCATCACCCGGATAGTCGATCACGTCCGCCGCCGGCAGCACCAGGATCTGCCGGCGCTCGAGTTCCGCGCTCAAGCCCGGGCGCAGCATGGCGACCAGCACCGCCGGCAGCAGCAGCGCGAGCTTGCCCAGCGCCAGGGCAGCGCCGGACAGCGCCGGCAGCGGCACCGGTTCGCCCAGCCGATCGGGCGGCACCGGCGTGAGGCCAGGGTCGGCGAGGGCGCGCAGCGCATCGGGTGTCAGCAGGCTGTCAGGCACCCGCACCGCCACCGCGGCGGTCCCCTGCGGCACGGGACGCCGCAGCACGGCAGCCGCGCGGGTCGGCGCCAGCAGCAGGATGGGGGGATCGGCGGCCAGGGCCGTCAGTTCCGCCACGCTCGCGGGTGCCGCCGTCTCGGCCGCGAGAACCGCCATCAAGGTCTCGCCGGCGCTCAGCACCACTGGAATGCCTCGGCGCAGGTCCGACGCCGCCCGATGCACGCCTCGCAGCCGGACGATGGCCTCGGAGGAGAGCCGATCTGGCGTCCCGGGGGCCGTCGCCCCGGGGCCTGGCGTCCCTGGGGCTGGCGTCCCGGCGGCCGGCGTCCCGGCAACCAGCGCCTCGGTAGCCGGTGCCTCGGCGATAAGTGAGGACGGGCGGCTATAGCCCTGCAATCGGTTCATGGGACTGAGACCACGCGAATTACGGTAAATTGAGACACCGTGCGCCTATTTTGGTCAAGATTGGGCAGGAACTGTCCCCGAGGGGTGCACAAACGGCCAGGGTGGGCGACTCGCCGTCTGGCGTTATATGGCGGAGTCGATTGCTCATCGCGGACGCGTTCACGAGCATGTGAGGGTGCGACCCTAGCCTGACCGTGATCACGCAGATGCGAGTCGAGTGGCGCATCCATTTCGATAGCACGTGGGTCAACCTATTGTAAGCTCACGCGCGTTGGCACAGATGACGGCATGGACGACCATCCGTGTCCGGATTGCGAGGGGAACAAGACATGTCGGCCGAGCGACCGATCCTGATCGTTGATGACGATGCCGCCCTGCGTGACACCTTGACCGAGCAACTCGCGGTGGACGGCGAGTTCGTTGCTACCGAGGCCGGAACGGTTATGGAAGCCGAGGAAAAGCTGCTGGCCAAGGATGCGCGGTTCGACGCGGTCATCCTGGATGTCGGGCTGCCGGATGGCGACGGGCGCGACTTCTGCGTCAAGTTGCGGCGGCAGGGGCAGAAGATGCCGATCATCATGCTGACCGGCTCGGACGCCGAGACGGACGTGGTGCGCGGGCTCGATTCGGGCGCCAACGACTACATCGCCAAGCCGTTCCGGCTGAACGAGCTGCTGGCGCGACTGCGCGCCCAGCTTCGCATCTTCGAGAACAGCGAGGACGCGGTGTTCAGCATCGGGCCTTACACGTTCCGCCCGTCGGCGAAGCTGCTGCAGGACCCGGCGAAGAACCGGCGGATCCGGCTGACGGAGAAGGAAGCGGCGATCCTGAAGTTCCTCTACCGCGCCGGCACGCGCGCGGTGGCCCGGCAGGTGCTGCTGAACGAGGTGTGGGGCTACAACGCCGCCGTCACCACGCATACGCTGGAGACGCATATCTACCGCTTGCGGCAGAAGATCGAGCCGGATCCGGCCAACGCAAGGCTGCTGGTGACCGAGGGCGGCGGCTACCGGTTGGACCCCGAGGGCATTCCGACGCCGATCGCAGCGCCCGTCTGATCGGGCCGTAACGCTGTGAGGCCCGGCCTGATCGGGTCTTAGCAACTGCGCGGAAATAACCGAGTCAACCGCGGCTGCGTCGTAGTCCCCCGTGTCATGGCCGGCGCAGGCCGGCCACCCACGACTTTGCTGCTCGCAACAAAGAAAGTCGTGGATGCCGGCCTGCGCCCGCATGACGCGGTTGGGAGGGCATGACGCGGTTGGGCCGGCATGACGCGGTTGGGCCGCCCGTGGGTCAATGCCTATGCGCGTTGGTATTATACCGCCAGCTCGACACACACCGGCACGTGGTCGGACCCCTGCGGCCAGTCGCGCGCATCCTTCAGGATGACGTGCTGCTTCAGCGCACCCTGCAGATCCGGCGTCACCCACACATGGTCCAACCGCCGCCCGCGATCCGACGCTCGCCAGTCACGGTTGCGATACGACCACCACGTGTAGAGCTTCTGGTCCTCCGGCACGAAATGCCGTAGCGCATCGACGAAGCCGGTGTTCAGCCAGGCGTTCAGACCTTCCGTTTCCGGCGGCGTGTGGCTGACCACCCCGAGCAATTGCTTGTGGCTCCAGACGTCGTGCTCCAGCGGCGCGATGTTCAGGTCGCCGACGATCACCGACCGCTCCAGCCCGGTCCGCGCCGCGAACCAGTTGCGGGTCTCGGCGATGAAGTCGAGCTTGTGGCCGTATTTGACGTTCTGCGTCCGGTCCGGGATGTCGCCCCCGGCCGGCACGTAGAAATTATGCAGCTCGACCGGCCCGCCCTTGGCGTCCACCGTCACGGCGATATGCCGGCAGTCGCTCTTGGCGCACCAGTCGGGCGCCAGATCGTGCAGCGCGATCGGCCGGCGCGAGAAGATCGCCACGCCATTGTAGCCCTTCATCCCGCGGAACACGGCATGCGGATAGCCCAGCTTGCCAGGCGCGTCGGTGGGGAACAACTCGTCCACCACCTTGGTCTCCTGCAGGCAGATCACGTCGGGATCGAGCGCGGCGGCCAGTTCCTTCAGCAGACCCAGCCGCAACCGTACCGAGTTGATATTCCAGGTGGCGACCCTCAGCGCATTCCGCCGTCTCGGCATCAGGCGATGCGGGTGCGCACCGTGCCGACACCCTCCACCACGCCGTCCAGCACGTCGCCGCGCTGCACCGCCGCGACGCCTTCCGGCGTGCCGGTGAAGATAAGGTCGCCCGGCGCCAGGCGCACCAGGCGGGACAGGTAGGCGATCGTCTCCGGAATGTCCCAGATCATCTTCGACAGGTCGGAAATCTGGCGCACCGCGCCGTTCACCTTCAATTCGATCAGCCCCTTCGCCGGGTGGCCGATCTTCGCCGCCGGAACCATCAGCCCGATCGGCGCGGAGGCGTCGAAGCCCTTGCCCATGTCCCAGGGCTTGCCTTCCTTCTTCGCCGCGTTCTGCAAATCGCGCCGGGTCATGTCCAGGCCGGCGGCGTAGCCCCACACATGGCGCAGCGCGTCGGCCTCCTGGATGTCCGCCCCGCCCTCGCCGAGCGCGACGACCAGTTCCATCTCGTGGTGCAGGCTGTTCGACTGCGGCGGGTAGGGCATGTCGGCGCCGTCGATCACCAGGGCGTCGGCCGGCTTCATGAAGAAGAACGGCGGCTCGCGATCGGGATCACTGCCCATCTCGCGCGCATGCTCTGCGTAGTTGCGGCCGACGCAGAAGACGCGCCGCACCGGAAAGGCGCCGCCGCCGGCAACCGGGACCGATACAATTGCCGGAGGGGGGATGACGAAGTCGGCCATGTGCAGTGATCCTGTCGCAGCGAAGCCGCGACTTTAGCGACCGTCCGGTGCAAGGGAAAGTGCGCGCCGGGCCGTCGTCCTGCCATCCTT
>DATHNI010000347.1:0-7116 GCA_035486135.1 Acetobacteraceae bacterium | reverse complement strand
GCCGCTGTCAGCATCCTGTTCCTCGGCCTCGCCTACGCGATGATCCTTTACATCATCTCAGTCGGTCTTTCGGTGACCATGGGGCTGATGGGATTCGTCAACCTCGCGCATGGCGCGTTCGCGATGGCAGGGGGCTACATCACCGTCACGCTGATGAACCGCTACGGCGTTCCCTTCGGCGCCGCCTTGTTGCTCGCCTTCATCGTCGTGGCGCTGTTGAGCGTGGTGCTGGAACGCACGCTGTATGCGCGGCTCTACGGCGCCGGCGAACTGGAGCAAGTGCTGTTCACTATCGGCCTGGTATTCATGGCAGTCGCGGTGGTGCGCAAGATCTGGGGATCGTTGCCGCAACCGATCACCTTGCCCGCCGCGCTGAGTGGCCAGATCGACCTCGGATTTCGTAGCTTCCCCACCTATCGTTCGTTCCTGATCGCCTTCAGCCTGACGCTGATCCTGCTGTTGTGGCTCGGCATCGAGCGTACCAATTTCGGCGCAAGGCTGCGCGCCGCGGTGGACAATCGCCGTATGGCGGAATCGCTTGGCATCAACACCAGCCGGTTGTTCACGCTGAGCTTCGCGCTGGGTTCCGGCCTCGCGGCATTAGGAGGCGGTCTCGGTGCCGACATCCTGGCGATCTATCCCGGCTACGCGATGGAATACCTGGTGTATTTCCTGATGGTGGTCGCTGTCGGCGGGCTCGGCTCGATCCGAGGGCCATTCGTCGCCGCGCTGCTGCTGGGCATCGGCGATACCGCCTGCAAATACCTGGTGCCGGAACTCGGCGCGTTCTTCATCTACCTCGCCATGATCGGCCTGCTGCTGTGGCGGCCCGCCGGCCTGTTCGGGCGGGCGTGAATGGCGAGTGATTCGCCGGTCGATCAGTTCGTCCGTGCCCATCGCCTGCGGCCGATCGAGCTGTTGCCATGGGTGGTGGCGGTCGCCGCCTATTTCGGTTTCGCCGACTACCTTCCGCTGGGCAGCCAGATCCTGATCATGATCCTGTTCGCGCTGTCGCTCGACCTCGTGCTGGGTTATGCGGGCATCGTCACGCTGGGTCATGCGGCATTCTTCGGAGTGGGCGGCTATGCCGCGGGCATCTACGCCGTGCATGTCAGCGGAGAACCATTGTCCGGACTGCTGGTCGGCGCGGTGGCCGCCGCCGCCGCCGGGCTGGTATCCGGCGCCGTCATCCTGCGCACCACCGGCCTGACATTGCTCATGCTGACGCTGGCGGTGACCTCGCTGCTGTCGGCGGCGGCGAACGATGCGGGCTTCATCACCGGCGGCAATGACGGACTGCAAGGCGTCGCGATCAATCCGATCCTCGGCGCGTTCGGTTTCGACATGTTCGGACGAACGGCCTATCTGTACTGCTTGGCCGTGCTGTTCCTCGGCTGGCTGTTCGTGCGCCGGCTGGTGCATGCGCCGTTCGGCCGCACGTTGGTCGGCATCCGCGAGAACGTCGTGCGCATGCACGCCATCGGAGCGCCGGTCCGTCGCCGGCTGCTGACCGCCTATACGATTTCCGCCGCGCTCGCCGGTGTTGCGGGCGCGTTGCTGACGCAGACCACGCAGTTCGTCGGATTGACGGTACTGAGTTTCGAACGCTCCGGCGCGATCGTCATCATGCTGGTGCTGGGCGGTGCGGGCCGGCTGTACGGCGCGTTCGTCGGCGCCACGCTGTACATGATCGCACAGGACCAGCTTGCCGAGATGGATCCGATCTTCTGGGATTTCTGGATCGGGCTGCTGCTGGTGCTGATCGTATTGTTCGCGCGCGGCGGAGTCCTCGGACTGGCCGACCGGTTGCTGCTGCTGATCCGGCGGCGCCGATGACCCCGGCTTTGGAAACCCCGGCTCTGGAAACCATAGGCCTGTCCAGGCAGTTTGGCGCGCTGGTGGTCGCCAACGACATCCACTTCCGGCTGGATTCCGGCGCGCGCCACGCGCTGATCGGTCCGAACGGCGCCGGCAAGACCACGTTCGTCAACCTGATCACCGGCCGGCTGTCGCCATCGGCCGGACGCATCCTGTTGAACGGTGCCGACGTCACCGCGTTGCCGCAGGAGGATCGCGTGCGGCGTGGGCTGGGGCGCACGTTCCAGATCAATGCGTTGTTCAAGGGCCTGTCGGTGTTGGAGAACGTCTGCCTCGCCATGAACGAGCGTTCCGGCATCGGCGGCCAGATGTTCCGCCTGGCCGGCGCGCGGCGCGACGTCGTCGCGAAGGCGTTTGCGTTGCTTGAACGATTGGGCCTGGCAGCCGACGCCGCGCGGCTGGTGAACGAGCTGCCCTACGGCAAGCAGCGCCTGGTCGAGATCGCGATCGCGTTGGGATTGGACCCCAGCGTGCTGTTGCTCGACGAACCGGCCGCCGGTGTGCCGTCCGCCGAGAACCGCGTGATCCTGGATGTGATCGCGCAACTGCCGGATTCCGTCGCGGTGCTGATCATCGAACACGACATGGAACTGGTGTTCCGCTTCGCGCAGCGCATCACCGTGCTGGTGCAGGGGGCCATCCTGATGGAGGGCACGCCCGCCGAGATCGCCGCCGATCCGCGTGTGCGCGAAGTCTATCTGGGCGAGCGCCAGCATGGCTGACTGCCTGACCTTGCGCGGCGTGTCTGCCGGCTATGGCGAGACCGTTGTGCTCGACGGCGTCTCGCTGGCACTGACGGAAGGCGAGACGCTGTCGATCCTGGGCCGCAACGGTGTCGGCAAGACCACGCTGCTGGCATCGGTGCTGGGACATACCACGCTGCACGCGGGGGAGATTGTGTTCGCCGGCCAACCCATCGCCGGACTGCGGCCGTTCCGCCGGGCGCGGCTTGGCATCGGCTACGTGCCGCAGGAACGCGAGATTTTTCCCTCGCTCGATGTGGAAGAGAATTTGACGGTGGCGGCGCGGCCCGTGCTCGGCGGCGGCTGGACGCTGGAGCGGGTCTATGCGTTGTTCCCGCGGCTCGCCGAGCGCCGCCGCAGCATGGGCAACCAGCTTTCCGGCGGCGAGCAACAGATGCTGGCGATCGGCCGCGCGCTGATGCTCAATCCGTCGCTGCTGCTGCTGGATGAGCCGTTGGAGGGATTGGCACCGGTGATGGTCGACCGGTTGCTCGAGGCGTTGCTGCGGCTGCGCTCCGACGATCGCCTCGCCATGCTGCTGGTCGAGCAACATGCGAGGCTGGCACTGGAATTTTCGCCGCGCGCGGTGATCATGGAGCGGGGAAAGGTGGTGCATGACGGCGCCTCGCGCGCATTGCTGGACGATCCGCGGCTTCTGGCGGAGTTGATCGGGGTGGGGCATTAGCGCGGGCTTGCACTGAGGGGAATCGTGAGCCTCCCGTCATTGCGAGACGCGCAGCGCCGAAGCGATCCCCTGCCTGACGAGCGTTCCTCGGAGCGTCAGGCGGGAGATTGCTTCGGCGCTTCGCGCCTCGCAATGACAGAGGAGGGGGCTTGCGATTCCGGTCACCGCAGGCCGGTGCGGCCGACCCGGCTTGATTAACCGTTTCTCAAGGTTGGCTGTGCGACTCATACTCGGGCAACCACCGAAGATTAACGATGGACTCCCACAGCCCGAACGAGCTTCGCGCCGTTCCTCCTCGGTCCTTGACGGACGAAGAGCGTCTGCTGTTGCGTGGCTGGAACAAGGCCGCGACCGGCTTGTTTGCGTTCGTCAGCGCGCGGGCGACCGACGACCCGGCGATCTACCGGCGCATCGTCGTGTCTCGCCGGGATACCCAGCGGCCGCTCTGCCTGATCCACCCCTCGACGGAGGGCGCCGGCTGGATCATGGTTGCGGCTGACACGGTGGGCCATTTCCAACGTTTTCCGACCCTGCGCGCCGCGCTGGATCACCTTGAACCGGTCGCTGCTTCGTCACGTGGCCCGGGACCGGTCGATGTGGCAGGCTCGGCGCAGCGGCAAGGGAAGCCGCGCATGGCCCGGCGCGCAGCCGTCTGGGTTGGGATCATCGTCTGCTGGCTCTGCGCTATGGCCGGAATGCTGCTGGTGTCGCGCTGGCTCGGTGCGGGCGGCAGTTTCGAACGCGGCAGCCGCGATGCGGAAGCGGTCGCCGAACAATTGGTGCAGGATAGCGTTGGTGATGCCGACACACAGTTTCGCAACGTGATGGCCTACAGGGCCGGACCGTCCAATGAGCGCTGGGTCTGCGGATGGTTCTACGCCAGGAGCGCCGGTGGCGAGACGGCCGGCGCCAGGCGCTTTGTGGTGCACGTGCTCCTGGCGGACTCGTCGAATGGCAGCCCCGGGATCAGGACGCACCTGCTGACGTCGGAGACCGAGGTCCCGAGCCTGTCATACGCCTGGGGGAGCTATTGCCGCTGACCGTGCAACGGCGTGGCTGATGAACCGCGGTGTTCCGGCGCCCGGCTGGTTCGGTGCCCAGCCGGTTCGGTGCCCTTGGCCGGTCGCGGTCGCCTGGCCTAGCATGAGCCCAAGGCGTCCAGGGGAGCGAAGCCATGGCGATCATCGTCGGCGAGGGCGAGTACCGCTACGAGGTCATCGAAAACTGGGGCACCTTGCCCGACGGCTGGCACTACGGCGAAGTTGCCGCGGTGGGTGTGGACAGCAAGGACAACCTCTACGTCTTCGCCCGCAGCGAGCACCCGATGCTGGTGTTCGACCGCGCCGGCAATTTCCTGCGCTCGTGGGGCGAGGGATTGTTCCGCCGTCCGCATGGCGTTCACATCGCCGACGACGACACGATCTATTGCACCGATGACGGCGATCACACGGTGCGCCGCATGACTCAGGACGGCAAGATGCTGCTGGAGATCGGCGTGCCGGGCGAACCGGCGCCGTATATGAGCGGCGATCCGCTGAACCGCTGCACACATACCGCGCTGTCGCCGGACGGTGACCTTTACGTGGCGGACGGCTACGGCAACGCGCGTGTGCATAAATACTCGCCGGACGGCAAGCTGCTGTTCTCGTGGGGCGAGCCGGGGACCGACCCGGGAAAGTTCAACATCGTGCATAACATCTGCTGCGATGCCGACGGCTGGGTCTATGTCGCCGACCGCGAGAACCACCGCGTGCAGGTGTTCGACGGCAAGGGTGCGTATCACGCGCAATGGGCCAACATGCATCGTCCGTGCGGGCTGTGCATGACTCGCGGACGCAATCCGCTGGCCTATATCGGCGAGAGCGGACCGGGCCTGGCGATCAACATGCGGGTGCCCGGCATCGGGCCTCGGGTCAGCATCGTGACACACGAGGGCAAGCCGCTGGCGCGCCTGGGTGACGCGACGCGCGATCGGCCGAGCCAGTTCGTCGCCCCGCATGGCGTGGCGATCGATTCACGTGGCGACATCTATGTCGGCGAGGTCTCGCGCACCGCCATGTCAAACCGTGGCACGCCGATCCCGCCGACGCAGGACATTCGGTGCCTGCAGAAGCTGGTGAAGCTCGCGTAACCGGCGAGGGGCGGCGGTCGCTACCCTCGTCACGGAGGGCGAGCCGCCCCAACCGTCATGGCCGGGCTTGACCCGGCCATCTATGCAGCCGTGGTGCCGCGATAGATGGCCGGGTCAAGCCCGGCCATGACGATTGGGGCATGACGTGGGCGCCGATACTAACCGCCATGACGGTGGGGCGGCCGGTGCGGTATTACCGAACTGCGCCCAGCGCCCAGGCCAGCACGCCTTTTTGCGCGTGCAGCCGGTTCTCCGCCTCATCGAACACGACCGATTGCGGGCCGTCGATCACTTCGGCGGTGACTTCCTCGCCGCGATGCGCCGGCAGGCAGTGCATGAAGATCGCGTCCGGTGCCGCCTTCGCCATCAGCGCCTTCGTCACCCGGTACGGCGCCAGCAGGTTGTGCCGGCTCTCATGCGGGTCGTCCGACATCGACACCCAGGTATCCGTCACCACGCACCGAGCGCCGGTCACCGCCTGTTCCGGATCGTCGGTCAGCTCGATCCGGCCACCCTGGGCGCGCGCCCAGTCCAGCAGATCAGCCGGCGGACGCAGCGTCTCCGGCGTCGCCAGGCGCAGCGTGAAGCCGAAGCGCACTGCCGCCTCGATCCAGCTTCGCGCCACGTTGTTGCCGTCGCCGCACCACGCCACCACCTGACCGGCAATCGGCCCGCGATGTTCCTCAAAGGTCATGACGTCGGCCATGAGCTGGCACGGATGCGACGTGTCGGTCAGGCCGTTGATCACCGGCACCGTGGCGTACGCCGCCAATTCGTGCAGCTTCGATACGTTGTCGGTACGCAGCATGATCGCATCGACATACCGCGACAGCACCCGCGCCGTATCCGCCGGCGTCTCCCCACGACTGCTCTGCATGTCCTGCGCGCTGAGCACCACCACCTCGCCGCCGAGTTGGCGCATGCCGACCTCGAACGACACGCGCGTGCGAGTGGACGGCTTTTCGAAAATCACCGCCAGCGTCTTGCCGGCGAGCGGACGCGACGACACGCCGGCGCGCTTATAGCTGGCGGCGGCGTCCAGCATCTGGCGCAGCGTCGCGCCATCGAAGTCGCGCAGGTCGATGAAGTGGCGGAGGCCGGCGTCCTGCTCGGTGGCCCGGCCCTCGAATTCGCGTGGGCGACGCAGGGAAGCGCTCATTGCGCGGCCTCCTTCGATGCGGACGGCAGCACGCGCCGCGTGGCACGGCGCAACATGACGACAGCCTCGTCGAGGTCGCTGTCGGTGACCACCAGAGGCGGTGCCAGGCGCAGCACGTTGTCGCCGGCGGTGATCGCCATCAGCCCCTCGGCGACGCAGGCGGCCTGCACCTGGCCCACCGGGATGGCGCATTTCATGCCGAGCAACAGCCCCATGCCGCGGGCGTTTTCGTAGACCTGCGGATATTCGCGGGCGATCTCGTCGAGTTCGGCGCGCAGCCGGGCTCCCTTGCGCTGCACACCCTCCAGGAAGCCGGGCGCCAGGATGATGTCCAGCACCGCATTGCCCGCCGAGCAGGCCAACGGGTTGCCACCATACGTCGTGCCATGCGTGCCCGGTACCAGCGCCTTGGCGAACCGCTCCGTCGCCAGCACGGCACCGAGCGGGAACCCTCCGCCGATGCCCTTGGCCGACGACATGACATCCGGCGTGATCCCCGCCCATTCGTGCGCGAACAGCT
>DATHNI010000346.1:0-9354 GCA_035486135.1 Acetobacteraceae bacterium | reverse complement strand
TGCAAGCATTGCTTGTAGTTCCGACCGCATGCCCTCGGTCGCCGACGCAATGCGCTGCACGGCGTCCTCGGCGCCTCGTCCGAACGTGGCACCGGTGCTCGTTGCGGATTGTGCCAGGGCATCGGCCACGCGGCCCGCGCTCGCCTCGAACCCTGCAGCTGCAGCTCCGATCCGTTCCGCCAGGACGGAGAACGCCTGATCGCCAGTCCGACGGCTGGCCTCCGACAATTGCCGCAGTTCTTCGATCATCCGCTCGAACTGACTGGACAGCCGTGCAGACCCGGTGGCGGCCTCGTCGGTCATCCGGCGCTGCAAGTCCTGCGTCGCCTGCGCCAGCGTCTCGGCGATATTCTTCGCAGCCGCCTCGAAGCCGTTCGCTGCCAGTTCGATCCTCGAGGCCATGTCACGACCGGCATCTGCACCGGCGGTGCGGGTTTGCTCGGCCACCTGGCGCAGAGTATCGAGCAGTCCACCCATCTGATTGGTGATGCGTGAGAGGGCCTCCTCGGCTCCTTCTCCCATGCGCCGCGCCATCAGTTCGGCGGAGTCTGCCATCCGAGTGGCAGTTTCCTGCAATCCGGTCCGCAGTCCTTGCAGACTGTCGCCGAGCGACGCCAGACGTTCCGCAACATCTTGCATCTTGTCACCGGCACCACCCTGCAGTTTTTGTAGAAACGCATCCAGCATGTGCCCCATGGCGTCCTGGTTCTGCGTCGCCATGCCGGCGGCGAGTTGCTCCATTGCCTTGGTGAGCGGGCCGATGTGATCGCCGAGCCGTTGATCCAAAGCGCCGTCGATAGCGGACCCGATTGAAACTGCCAGCTCATTGTTGAAGGTTTCGAGTTGAGTCAGCTGGCGCTGCGCAAGTCCGTTGGTTTCCTCCTGCGCCGCGGTCGGGGTCAGCAAGGGCAACCGACATTCCAGATCGGCAAGAAACTCGCTCAGCGCACGGTCTGTCCGCCGCAAGCAGAATCTCCGCCAGAACATTGTATATGCGATCGACAGGCCGAGGCCGGCGATTGATGTGGTGAACTTGAAGGAAGCCGCGTTGAGCAGACCCTGAAGTGCGAGATTACGCGCCGCCTGGCTGATACCGTCCGCAGCAATTCCGCTCGCCATGCTCAGCGCAACGGCCAATCCGAGGAATGTAAACAGGAGGCCTGCCCCCACCAGAAGGTTTGGCAGAGCGGCGTGATATCGCTGGTCCAGACCAGCGTCTGCAAACAGCGACAGATCAAACCATTGGTCCGGGCGCACGGTCGCTCGGATGGGACGCCCCGAGGCAGTGGGAACGACCAACGTCTCCCGGAACTCCCGCCAACGCTGTCCGATAAAGGGTACTTGCAACAGGTCAGACGAGATCGCTTCGAAAGCGTCTGCAAATCGCAATGCGTCGCTCGTCTGATTGATCCGCTCCTGTGCCCTTTTTAATGATTTTGTAAGGCGGTTGACCGCACGCGAAGCACTGCAGGCTGAGCCGAACGCCCATAGAATAAGTCCCGTCACGACGGTCCAGATCGTTACCGGGTGAACAATCACCGAACGGACGAGATCCATCTCTGGCGCGCTTCCTCTTTTTCCGCGAAACTGGCTTGTCTATGCCGCACACAGCCCCGACCGCAATGCCGATCTCTGACCAGGCCATCGAAATCGCCATCCGTGACGGATGCAAAACGCTGGAAAGCAGGCGCTGCCGCATCTTGGCGCTTGCGGAAGGACGCAGCGTCGCGCTTTGGCGCGGTTTGCTCTATCCGCTCCTTGATGGAAATCAAATCGACATCGCCGGCGAAGCCTTCCCGCCGTCTGAATGCGTTCCGGAATCCGCAGCGTCGCCAAATGGGCCCAGTTTCGCATCGATCGAGGGGGAGGATGAAGTCTATTTGCTGCTGTCAGGATCGGTCGCTGAACGAGAGACGGCTGCAACCAGCCTTCGGGCTGCCGGAGTGTGTGTCCTCAGAACGGGCCGCTACCTCGGCGATCCCATCGATGGTCTAGCAGCAAACTGGTTCGTCCGGTTTGAACGACCACACTCGGTCGAACCGCTCGACAGTCTGCTTGCGCGCTTGCTTGGGCGTGACCGTGCGCGACAGGAGACACCCGCTGAGACTGCATCTGAAATCCGCCTGCGGCTGGTTCAGGCTGAGCTCGTCCGAGCCAGGACTCGCGAAGCAAGTCTGCGGTCCGACTTGACGAAAGCCAACGCAGCTCTGGCGCAACGTGCCGCCAGTACCAGTGAAGGCGATAGCCTACGCGATGAGATCGCGAGCGAGCAACGACTTCGGTACCAGGCGGAGGCTGCGCACGCCGCCGCAGAATCAGCGCTTGCAACCTTGCGCACGGAGCTTGAGGCCGCGGATGCGGAGCCGACTCTTCGCCAGCCCGCGCCGAGAACCCGCCTGAATGACGAGATCTCGGTCGTGTTGGAAACTCTGTTGCCGAATTTGAACCTTGTTCGGGACAGTGTCACGGTTGTCGCCGCCGAATATGCCAGCCGCAAGTCGCTGTATCGGGCGCTGGGGGAACTCGCAATGGCGGAGGGACGGCTTCCGCCAAATTGGAAGGCCGTGCAGGGTGCGACCCAATGGTGGGAGCGGCACGTCAGCGACGGGCAGGACAATACCGGCCGGCTCTATGCCCAGTGGGTGACGGGTCAGCGACGCTGGGACGTACTGATTTCTGATAAAGCCGAGCAATCTCGCGATATGGCATGGCTGAAACGTCGCAGCCCCGCTTGAGGTCCCAACGCCTGACCCTCACATTACCGACCCGACAACACGACGCGGGGTAAGCAGGACACACAATCTGCTCGTCCTGGGTCGCCCGGCGTCGAGATGCTGTCCGGACCACGCCTGCCACACCGGATCCCGGAAGCAGCCGAACGGCGATCAGCTACATCATCGATCCCCAGCAAGCGAGTGACGACCAATCGACGGTCCGGCAGCCTTGCCCAATGATTTGGTGGTTGCTGTTACCCCGGTGTTACCCGCGCGGATTCTCGGGCCCGAGCAACGCCTACTAAGTGCTTGAGAAGATTGGCGGACCCGACACGATTCGAACGTGCGACCTTCGCCTTCGGAGGGCGACGCTCTATCCAACTGAGCTACGGGTCCGTGGTCCCTTCATAGCGGGAATCGCCACCGCGCGAAAGCCCGGCACGCGACCGGCGCAGGACAATCGGAAGAATGAAGCAAGGCCAGGGCACAGCCCTGGCCTTGCTTCATTCACCGACGTGCCAACACGCCCGACGGCACAGCCCTGACCGCGTCGGTCAAACCGCGGTCAGGGCTGCCGCCGGCCCATACGGATTCCGCGGTGCCAAGCGCAGGCGAAACGTGCCTACAACCGATCGGTTCCCTTGTCCACGCAACGAGGCGTCCCGCGCACGGGAACGTGACAGCGCACGCGAGACCGCCCTGCCCGCCTGTCCGAGCGCACCAACACCAATGGAATAATCGCGCGGACCAGCCGTCCGTCACTCGGCGGAAAAGCGCCGTGCGGCTACGCCACCGACATGCCGGACGAGATCAACTGCCGCAGCCGCGCCGCGCCGGACGGCCCTTTCACGGCCTCGCGCCAGGTGGCCTCCGCGACGCGCTGATGCGCGGCGATCGCCTCGTCGGCCCCGGTGATCATTGCCACGCCGGTATGCGCGCTGGGATGCGTGTCGGGCCGGAACGGATTGATGGCAAGGCTGACCCGGTCGCGCGCGCGCAGGATCTTGAACGCCGAACTTGGCTCCGCAGCGGTGAGCAAGCCGAACTGCAGGCCCATCGGCTCGGTTTCCATGAGGCGGGCCATGTTCTCCACCTCGGACACGGCCACGTCGCGGCAGATGCGGCGCACCCGGTCGGACACCGCCACACCGCCCGCTATGCCGGTTTCCACCAGGCGTTGCACCGAGGCGAGCGACACCATGGCGATAATGCCCGGCCGCCGCATCGCGTACATCCGCTTGCGCGCCGCCAGGATACCAAGCACTTGCTCCGCCATGCTGCGCATCGCTGCGCGCTCATGGCCGGCCTGGTCGGCTGCCTCCTCGAAGGCTTCGCCCAACGCCGCGTCATAGGCATCGGACGTGGTCAGATAGCAGACCGGACCGAACAATTGCAGGATCTGGTCCGCGGTTTCCTCGATCTGGCGGACCCGCTCGAAATAGCCGATCGGCCGGTTGTAGTACTCGACGCCGATCCCCAGCAAGGACAGCGGCGAGATCTTCAGCAGTTCGGCGAGGCGCTTGATGGTGTCGAGCTTGATCACCTCGCCCTTTTCGTAGCGATACAGCGCGGCGCGCGACACCCCGAGCCGGGCCGCGATCTCCTCGGCGCGCAATCCCGACTCCAGGCGGTATGCCCGCAGTTGCTGGCCGATCTCGGTAAAGCGCATGGACATCAGCCGCACCCTCCTGGCCCCATCGGCCGGCACTCAGCACAACCGGCACTCGACACAGCCGGCGCTTGACACAAACGGTCGCAGTTGCAACCTCCGAGACGCAAACCGAGTCTCAGAATCGGGCCAAGCGCCCTATCTTAGCGCCAAATCGTCCGGAAATTCAACCCCTGTTCAGGAGATGCGACTCGTTTCGGAGCGCCACAGGAGATTTATTTCTTGTCACGAATTGATGTGCCGCCAAGCCCCTCGATAGCCAGGATCAGCGCCGAGTGATCCAGGTCGGCCCCCCCATGCGCCGCGCAGGATGCAAACATCTGTTGCGCGATCGCCGTGTTCGGCAACGGCAGGTTGAGTTCCTTGGCCGCCGACAGGGCGAGATTCAGGTCCTTCTGGTGCAGCCTGATCCGGAACCCGGGATTGAACGTGCCGTTCAGCATGCGCTCGGCATGCACCTCCAGGATCCGGGAGGACGCGAAGCCGCCCATCAGCGCCTGCCGCACCTTGGCCGGATCGGCCCCGGCGCGTGACGCAAACACCAGCGCCTCGGCGCAGGCCTGTATGTTCAAGGCCACGATGATCTGGTTGGCGACCTTGCAGGTCTGTCCGTCGCCATTGTTCGACCCGACATGGGTGATGTTCTTGCCCATCACCTCGAACAGCGGCTTGGCGCGGGCAAAGGCGGCGTCGGGCCCACCCACCATGATTGTCAGCGTCGCCTGCTTGGCGCCCACCTCGCCGCCGGACACCGGCGCATCCAGGTAGTCGCAGCCCAGCGCGTTGATCTTGCTGGCGAATTCCTTGGTGGCGATCGGGCTGATCGAGGACATGTCGATCACCAGCGTGCCCGGCTTGAGGCCCTCGGCGACGCCGTTCGGAGAGAACAATACGTTCTCCACGTCGGGGGTGTCCGGCACCATGACGATGACGACCTCGGACTCCGAGGCGAGCGTCTTGCCGTCCGGTTCCACCTTGGCGATGGCGCGGATGTCGTCCGCCAGGGTGGCACGGTCGTAAACGACGATCGAATGCTGCGCGGCATGCAGGTTGAGCGCCATGGGGCGGCCCATGATGCCGAGGCCGATGAATCCAATCTTCATTCTGTGTCTCCTTTACGCCACAGTAAGGAACCAAAACCGCGCCGGCCGGAAGCACCCGGCCGACCGCCGGGAATTATTCGTATCCCGGCATGAAACGGCTGCGGATCATGCTTGCCGGCGCCCGCCCCCGGTATGCCGGACCGATCGCCCGTCCGCCCGCGTTGCGTGCGCCGGGGCGGATGGGCGCGCCAGTCACACCGGCAACGGGCGCATGACCCCCACCGGCGATCGGCATGTGACCCGCACCGGCGATCGGCATGTGACCCGCGCCGGCGATCCGCGCGTGACCCGCGCAGGCGATGAGCGCCGGCAGGCTCGCGCCGGCGGCATGCGTCTGGTGGCCGGCCCCCGGCTGCAAGGCCTTCATCCGGAAAAACGTTCCCGCCAGCCGAGCCCCGCCACGGTGTCGCCCGCCGGGCGGTATTCGCAACCGACCCAGCCGGCGTAGCCCAGTTCGTCCATCCGGCGGAACACGAACCCCCAGCCGATCTCGCCGGTGCCGGGCTCGTTACGGGCCGGCACGTCGGCGACCTGCATATGCGCGATCACCGGCATGTAGCGCTCCATGCGCTTGGTGATGTCGCCCTCGGTGATCTGCACGTGGTAAACGTCGAATTGCAGGCCCAACCGGTCGCGGCCGATCGCCTCCACCACCGCCGCGCCCTGCGCCTGCGTGTTGAGGAAATAGCCGGGCATGTCGCGGTGGTTGATCGGCTCGATCACCAGCTTCACCCCGGCGGGCGCGGCCTGTTCCGCGGCCCAGGCGAGGTTGGCGGCATACACGCTCGCCGCCGTCACCGGCGAGACATCCGCCGGCACGATCCCCGCCATGGCGTGGACCAGCTTGCAGTCCAGGGCGTGAGCGTAGTCCAGCGCCAGCTTCACCCCGTCACGGAACTGCTTCTGCCGGCCCGGCAGGCTCGCCAGGCCGCGCTCGTTGTTGGCCCAGTCGCCGGGGGGCATGTTGAACAGCACCTGCGCCAGGCCGGCATCGTTCAGCCGCTTGCGGATCTCGGCGGCCGGATGATCGTAGGGGAAGAGGAACTCCGCGCCCTGAAAACCTGCCTTGGCGGCCGCGGCAAAGCGGTCCAGGAAAGGCACCTCGTTGAACATCATCGACAGGTTGGCGGCAAAGCGCGGCATGGCGGGCCCTCCCTTGAAGCGGCGGCGGAGAGTAGAAGCGGCGCGCGCAAAGTAAACCTCTCCCGCCCACGGCGGGAGAGGTTGCTTACAGGGAGGGCCAAGGCCGGTCATGATCGCCGAACGCGTACTGCTGGCCGTGCTGATCGGTGGCGTCGCCGCCGGCTGCGTGCTGGTGCTCTACCCGTTCTTTTCCGCGGTGCTCTGGGCGGCGATCCTGGTGTTCACCACCTGGCCGGTGTCGGAATGGCTGCGGATCAACCTGCGCCTGGGACACAGCGGCGCCGCGGCGCTGATGGTGGTGCTGACCGCGATCGTCTTGGTGCTGCCACTGGCCCTGGCCGCGCCGGGCGGCGCCTCCGACGTCAACCACCTGCACACCGTCATCGAGGACGCCCTGCGCGGCGGCCTGCCCAATGCACCGCTGTGGGTGTTCGACATCCCCGTGGTTGGGCCGTCGTTCGGCGGGCTGTGGGACCGCTGGGCGGCCGACATCACCGCGTTGGGCGAGTCGCTCCAGCCGTATTTCGGCATCCTGCTGGAGGGCGGCCTGACCCTTTTGCTCGGCATCGCGCATGGCGTGTTGCTGTTCGGCCTGGCGCTGTTCGTCGCCTTCTTCTTCTACCTCTACGGCGACCTGCTCGCCGTGCGGATGCGGCTGATCCTGCATCGCATCGCCGGCGCCCAGGCGGACCGGCTGATCCTGGTCACCGGAGCCACCGTGCGCGGCGTCGTCTACGGCATCCTCGGCACCGCCATCGTGCAGGGCGTCCTCACGGCGATCGGCTTGTGGATCGCCGGCGTGCCGCGGCCGGTCTTGCTCGGCGCGGTGGCCGGCTTCCTCGCGGTGTTGCCGATCGGGGCGCCACTGGTGTGGATACCGGCGGCGATCTGGTTGCTCAGCACGGGGAATATCGTGCACGGCATCTTCCTGGGGATCTACGGCATGCTGGCGGTGAGCGGCGCGGACCACGTGATCCGCCCGTGGTTCATCTCGCGCGGCGCGCAACTGCCGTTCCTGCTGACGGTGCTGGGTGTGCTCGGCGGGGCGCTGGCGTTCGGGCTGCTGGGCATTTTTCTCGGGCCGGTGCTGCTGGGCATCGGCTTCACCCTGGTCAACGAATGGGCCCGCGCCGCCGACCCGACGCCGGCGCCGGGCGAGCATTGATCCCACGCCGACCTGATGCCGGCATTGGCGACGCATTGAAAAGGAGTTGGTTCGCATGACCGGCGGAAGGGTTGCGGTTCTCGGCGCGGGATCGATCGGGTTCGCGAATGCCGCGTTGCTGGCACAGCGCGGCTTCACGCCGGTGCTGTGGTCCCCATCCGGAGCGCGCACCGCCGCGTTGTCGGCGGGCGCGCCACTGCAAGCGACCGGAGCGGTCGAAGGCGTGTTTTCCGTGCCCACCGCGGGCACCTGCGCCGAGGCGATCGACAGCGCCACCGCCATTGTGGTCGCCGTCCCCGGCTTCGGCCACCGTGCGGTGTTCGATGCCGCCATACCGCATCTGCGGCCGTCGCAGACCGTCGTGATCAGTTCGCATTGCTCCTTGGGTGCGCTGTACCTGGCGCGGCACGGCGTTGGTGCGCCGATCGCGGCCCTGGGCACGACAGTCGCGACCGCCCGGCAAACCAGTCATACGTCGGTGCATATCAACAACGTGCGGCGCGCGGTGGACGTCGCCGCGCTGCCCGCCTCGCGCACCGCCGAGGCCGCCGCGACCTGCACCATGTTGTTTGATGATCGTTTCGTTGCCCGCGACGACGTGCTCGCGATCACGCTGAGCAACATCAACCCGGAAGGCCATATGGGAATGGCGCTGTGCAACTTCACACGGATCGAGCGCGGCGAGACGTGGCGGAACTATTGGGGGATGACGCCCTATGTGGGTCGGCTGATCGAAGGCCTCGATGCCGAGCGCCTGGGGCTCGCGGACCGGTTCGGCGTCGCGGTGCGGACCATTCGCGAGCATTTCCATCTCTCGTACGGCATCCCGCATGGAACGATGGGAGAGATGGCCGCTGCACTGGACGCGACCGGCAATACGCCGAATGGGCCGGCATCGGTCGATACGCGCTACGTCCATGAAGACGTGCCGTTCGGCCTGGTGGTCACCGAGGCGATCGGGCGCATCGCTGGATGCCCGACGCCGCTGCACACCTCCGGCATCGAGATCTTCTCCGGCCTTTACGGACGCGACTTCCGCGCTGACAACGACCTGCTGCCCGCGCTGGGTTTGGATGGCCTCGATGCATCATCGCTGCACGAACGCTGCCGGAGCGGCTAGTCGGCCTGACGATCAGAGAGCAGTACGGCGGCCGGCTTATACCAGGCGCCGTAGGGATTGACCCTCGGCGGCGTGGCACGCGCGTTCTGTGCCATGGCCGGCGAAGGCCGGCCACCCACGGCTTTCCTTCGTTGCGCGCGGCAAAGCCGTGGGTGGCCGGCCTTCGCCGGCCATGACACAGAACGCGCGTGCCACAGAGAGCGCGTGCCACGTTGTCCGCACGTAAGTCTTTCGGTGGCCTCGTACTACACTGGCCGGTCGCCCGCCACGGTGACGCGGAAGCCGGAACGGGTGTGCGGCCAGTAGTCCCACATCGCGCGGTGCTGCACGCAGCGATTGTCCCAGAACGCCACCGAGTTCGGCTGCCACCGGAATCGGCACTGGAACAGCGGATTCTCCGCGTGCGTCCACAGGTAGTTCAGCATCGCGTGGCTCTCGTC
>DATHNI010000345.1:0-31230 GCA_035486135.1 Acetobacteraceae bacterium | reverse complement strand
CCGGCAGCGCGGCAGCACGTCGCGCGTGTTGTAGAAATGCACGATCTCCTTCAGGCTAAGAAAATATCCATTGTGCCCATAGGCCTTCACGAACTCCGGATACGGCCGCTTGTCCACGTCACGCAGCGTCGGCACCTGGAACCGTCCGGTGTCCCCGGCTTCCAGCTTCCGCCATCGTTGATCGACAGCCGATGGGTGACTCAGCAAATTTTGCTCGGCGAGGAACCCGGCGACGCCGGGATCGACATAGGACACGCCTGCTGGATTCGCGACGTAGCCCCGCGCATCCGCTAAATTTTCCGCATAATACGGCAGGCGCGGATTGGCCGGCGTTCCGATATTGCTCGCGGTGAAATCGGTGAACAGCGGGTCCTCGCCGGGGCCACCGTCGCGATGGCACGTATTGCACTGCGCTTTGCCGCGGAACAGGTCATAGCCGTGTTGTTCCTGCGGCGTGAAGGTCGCCTTGCCCGCCTGCACCGCGTCGTATTTCGAGGTGAACGCCGTCACCTCGGCGGACGCTTCATAGCTGGCGATGGACTCCGCCATCTGATCGAACGTGGCGTTGGCATGGCCACGCTGGACGGGATCAAGCCGCACCGGCAGAACGCCGCCGCGTGGTGGGCCTGGCGTATCGCAGACCTGGTCCACATCCGCCGGCCATGTGATGGCGAAAGCCTGCGCGCCCCACACCGCCTCGAACAAGCCGCGATACGGTCGTTGCGAGGCCCGATACACCGCGCAGGCACTATCCGGCAGCGCCATCTCCACCGGATTGGTCGGCGGCCCTTCCGCTTGCTCCGCGGCCGGATTGCCGAGGCGCCGGCCGGTCGCGCGCATGTCCCAGAAGTTCCCGCCGACCAGGTCGTCCTGGCCGGGATTGTAGTGCAGCACAGGGGATAATGCGGCGTAGCTGTGAGTCTGCGGCTTACGGTTGCTGAACCGTGTGCGCACCGAGCCCGGATACGCACCGGTCGTCCGGTTGAGCTCCGACACCGGGCCGGCAAAGCCCGCTTCGGGCATATGGCAGAAGGCACACGCCTCGTTGCGGTTTACCGAAAGCTGCTTGTCGTACAGCATCGCCTTGCCGAGCACCTCAAGCTGCTGCACCTGGTTGCCGGGTGGCGCCGCAAGCCGCGCCAGCGTGGCCGCCTCGATGCTGTCGATCTCCGCTTCAACCTGCGCCATCTGCCGCAATGCCTCCGGCGACAGCGTCGTATCGCCGGAGGCCGCGGCCTGCCCATTGAGCCCGATCGCCGCACCAGCCAACGCGGCCGCGAGCACCCACCAGCGTGCCGTTGTCATCACTGTCCCACCCGGCAAACTTCGGAGCGACGATAACGGCAGAACGAACAAATCAAGACTCACGGTCCCGTGAGCAATTCGCGCCATGCCGCACTCGCGGCATCCGGCCATGCACGCACGCACTGCTGCTGTAGCCCCAGGACATTGCCAGCCGCACCGGTGTAACCGATGCTTCCCCCAATGTTGTCCGGGGGAAAGCATGTCCGCTGCCGAAGACACCTACGACTTCATCGTCACCGGGGCCGGCAGCGCCGGTTGCGTGGTTGCCGCACGCCTGTCCGAATCCGGCCGCCATCGCGTATTGCTCCTGGAAGCCGGGCCGCCCGACAGCAATCCCTGGATTCACATCCCGCTCGGCTTTGCCAAGACCTACATCAATCCGCAGGTGAACTGGAAATTCGAGAGCGCGCCGCAGCCGCAACTCGCCAACCGCCGGCTGTACCTGCCGCGCGGCAAGACGCTGGGCGGCTCCAGCTCGATCAACGGCATGGTGTATATGCGTGGCAGCCACGGCGACTACGACGAATGGCGGCAGCGCGGATGCGAAGGCTGGGATTGGGATTCCGTGCTGCCCTATTTCAAGAAGGCCGAGAACCAGACGCGCGGGCCCGACGACTTCCACGGTGTTGGCGGCCCGCTGCACGTCTCCGACCAGCCCGGCCGCTTCGAACTTGCTGACGCGGTGCTGGAGGCAGCGGTGCAGGCCGGCATCCCGCGCAATCCGGATTTCAACGGCGCGCAACAGGAAGGCTGCGGCTATTACCAGACCACTAGCAACAACAAGCGGCGCTGGAGCACGGCGAAGGCGTATCTGCAGCCGGCGCGGACGCGGCCCAACCTTGTGGTGCGTACCGGCGCCCAGGCGACTCGGGTGCTGATCGAAAACAATCGCGCGGTCGGTGTCGAATACCAGACGCCGGAAGGCCGCCGCACCGCCCGCGCACGCCGCGACATCATCGTGTCCGGCGGCGCCTACGGCTCCCCCCAATTGCTCCTGCTCTCCGGGCTCGGTCCGGCGCAGCATCTGCATGACATGGGTATCGACGTGGTTCGCGACATGCCAGCCGTGGGTTCGAACCTGCACGACCATTTCAATTCCTATGTCAGTTGGCGGTGCAGCAAGGCGATCACGCTGAACGACCTGGAGAACAGCCCGTTGCGAAAGGTGGCGGCCGGCGTGCGCTACGCACTGTTCCGCTCCGGCCCGATGGCGAGCAATGGTATCCATGCCGGCCTGTTCACCCGCAGCGACAGGCGGTTCGAGCGCCCCGACATCCAGATCAACCTGTTCGAATGGAGCACGCTGCAACGGGACAAGGATCGCGTCGTGCCGCATCCGTTTCCCGGCTTCACACTCAGCCCGGTGCATCTGCGCCCGGATGGACGCGGCACGGTGCGCCTTGCGAGCCCCGATCCGCTGGCGCCGCCATCGATCCTGTTCGACTACCTGCGCACCGACTACGACATGCAGGCGGTGGTGTTCGGCATTCGCCTCGCCCGCACGATAGCGGCGCAGCCGGCGCTGCTTCCCTATGTGGTGGAAGAACTGGCACCCGGTCCGGCAATCTCCAGCGACACGGCGCTGGAGGATTATGTGCGGCAGAGCGGCGTGTCGAACCAGCATCCGACCAGTTCCTGCGCCATGGGCCACGGTCCCAATACGGTCGTCGATCCGCGGCTGCGCGTGCATGGGATCGACGGGTTGCGCGTGGCTGACGCCTCGATCATGCCGGTCGCCGTGGGTGGCAACACCAATGCGCCGACCATCATGATCGGCGAGAAATGCGCGGCGATGATCCTGGAAGATGCCGCGGCGCCGCCGGCACGCGCGGCGGCGTGACAACATACGGACAACGTGGCACGCGCCATCTGTGTCATGGCCGGCGAAGGCTGGCCACCCACGACTTTGCCGCGTGCAACGAAGGAAAGTCGTGGGTGGCTGGCCTTCGCCGGCCATGACACAGATGGCGCGTGCCTTGTTGCCGACGGTCAATCTTTAGGCGGCCGGGTCACTCCATCACCGCGGCGTGGCGATTGCCGACGGCGCGCGATTTTTCCGGCCGGATCAGCAACACCAGCGGCATGGAACCTAGCGCCAGGATGAACATCAACTTGAAGTCGTCGATATAGGCGATAGTGCTGGCCTGCCGTGTGATCTCCTGGTTCAGCATCGCCGCCCCGTGCAGGTGAACCGGATCCCAGAAGCGCATGATCCCGCCCGCCCATAGACTGCGATTGAACGGCGTCACCGCGTCGGCGATCTGCGCATGGTTCGCCTGGGTATTGCTCAGCAGCAGGGCGCCGGTGACGGAAATGCCGATGGCGCTGCCGAGGTTGCGGATCAGGCTGTAAACGCCGGTCGCCTGCGTCCGCAACTCGGCCGGCAGCGTCGCAAAGGTGAGCGTGGAGAGCGGCACGAACACGAAACCGATGCTGAGGCCCTGGATAAAGCCGGCCTTGATGATCATCCACTCCGATATGTCGGGGTTCCACGACATCATCTCATACAGCGCATAAGCCGTGGCCACAAAGCCGATACTGACCAGCAGTCGCACATTCACCTTCCCCACAAGCCGCCCGCACAGCATCATCGCCAGCATTGTGCCCCCGCCGCGCGGCGCCAGCAGCACGCCGGCAGTAACGACAGGGTAGTCCATCAGTGTCTGCAGATACGGTGTCAGCAGCGCAAGCGTTGCATACAGGATCAGGCCGACGACGAAGATGAACGTGGTGCCAACAACGAAATTCACATCCTTGAACAGCGTCGGGGACAGGAAAGGCCGGCGGCCACAGGACATCTGGACGAGGAAACAATAGATGCCAAGGCCGGCGAGGCACGCCTCGACGATGATCTCCGACGAGCTGAACCAGTCCAGCAGTTCGCCACGATCGAGCATGGTCTGGAACGCGCCGATGGCCAGGCTCAGCGTGCCGAAGCCCATCCAATCCAGCTTCGCCGCACCGGTCCGAGGCGTTTCCTTGAGCAAGAGCAGCAGCCCCGTCGCCGCCACTATGCCGAACGGCACGTTGATGTAGAAGACCCAGCGCCAATCGTAGTTCTCGGTCAGCCAGCCGCCCAAGGTCGGGCCGAGGATCGGCCCCACCATCACGCCCATGCCCCAGAGTCCCATGGCGGAGCCACGCCGTTCCGCCGGATAGATATCGAACATCACGGCCTGCGACAGCGGCGTCAGCGCGGCGCCGAACATGCCTTGCACGACACGAAACAACACGATCTGGTTCAGCGACTGCGCTGCCCCGCACAGTACGGACGCCAGCGTGAACCCGACGACGGACGTCACGAACAGCCGCGTCCTGCCGAACCGCGAGGCAAGGAAGCCGGTCGGCGCCGTCATGATGGCCGCCGCGACGATATAGCTGGTGAGCACCCAATTGATCTGATCCTGACTGGCACTCATCGAGCCCTGCATGTAGGGCAACGCCACGTTGGCGATCGTGCTGTCGAGCGACTGCATCAACGTCGCCAGGATGGCGCAGATCGTCACCATGCGCCGGTTCGACGGGTCCCCGCGGGACGCCGGATCGAATTTTGGCCCTCCATCCTCGCTTTGGCCCGTTTGCGACACGGCTTTGCGTTTCCTGCTATATCGGCTGGCGGGCGCCCTCCGCGCTCACTGCGGGCGGAACGACAAGAATGACACCTACCGGTATCATTAACCGGCGAGACAAGGAAGGGGCGGCCACCCCCCGGCCGCGGACGTCCGGGCGGCCGACACGGCACGCGGCCGCCGCCTTGCCGGAGCGGATTCTGGATGCGGCGCAGGCGTTGTTTCTCGCGCAGGGTTTCGAAGCGACAACGCTCGATCAGATCGCGGCCGGCGCCGGCGCCACCAAGCGAACGCTGTACGTCAAGATCGGCGACAAGGCCGAACTGTTCGCCCATGCCGTGCGCCGCATGCTGGACCTGCGGCGCGAAAAATTGAACGATGTGGCAGGAGCAGGATCACCGGCCGAACGGCTGGTCCGCTTCGGCGACAACCTGCTGGCGATCGCATTGGACCCGGACGTGTTGCGGCTGTATCGCTTGCTCGTTGCGGAAGCGCCGCGTTTTCCCTCGCTGGCCACGCTGATGGAAGAGCAAATGACGCACGGGGCGCGAGCAAGGCTGGCCACGCTGCTGCGCGACGAAGTCCGCCGCAAGCGGCTCACGCTGCACGATCCCGAACTGGCCGCCGAACTATTGCTCAACATGATCGTATGGTCGCCGCAACGCGCGGTGTTGTTCGGCGTCGGACCGTGGAGTGCCGCGCGTCGCGCACGCTGGGTCCGCGCGGCCGTTCGCTTGTTCCTCAAAGGGTGCCAGCCTGCCGGCGCCGCTTCGTAAACGGGGGCGTCGCCTGACGAGCTGCCGGTGGTTCGTCAGGCGGGGGATTGCTTCGTCGCTGCGCTCCTCGCAATGACGATGGTTCACGGCATTTCCAGTCAGGGTGAAGTCGCTCTAACGTGCGCCGAGGCGGCCTTGACGGGCCGCCTCGCGCAGGAATTGCAAGACCAAGGAGAAACCATGTCCGCGGGGGAAGCGACTTACGACTACATCGTCACCGGCGCCGGGTCGGCCGGCTGCGTGCTGGCGGCGCGGCTCTCCGAATCGGGCCGCTATCGCGTGCTGCTGCTGGAAGCCGGCGGCAAGGACAGCAATCCCTGGATCCACATTCCGCTCGGCTACGCCAAGACATTCTGCAATCCGCGGGTCAACTGGATGTTCGATTCCGAGCCGGAGCCGAACCTCAACGACCGCGTCATGTACCAGCCGCGCGGCAAGGTGCTGGGCGGCACAAGCTCGATCAACGGCATGATCTACATGCGTGGCAACCACGCGGACTATGACGAGTGGCGGCAGCGCGGCTGCGAAGGCTGGAATTGGGAATCCGTGCTGCCGTATTTTCGTAAGGCCGAGGACAACGAACGCGGCGAAAGCGAATTCCACGGCGCCGGCGGTCCGCTGCGTGTGTCGAACCAGCCCTATGAATGGGAGATCGCGAAAATCCTGCTGCAGGCCTGCATCCAGGCCGGCATCCCGCCGAACCCCGACTTCAACGGCGCGCAGCAGGAGGGCTGCGGCTACTACCAGACCACCACCAAGGATCGCCGCCGCTGGAGCACCGCCGCTGCCTATCTGCGTCCCGCGCGCAAGCGGCCCAACCTGACCATCCGTACCCACGCGCACGCCTCACGCGTTCTGGTGGAAAACGGCCGCGCGGTCGGCGTGGAGTTCCAATCCCCGCGCGGGCGGGAAACGGCACGTGCAAGCGGCGAGGTGATCGTGTCCGGCGGAGCGTACGGCTCGCCGCAGCTTCTGCTGCTGTCGGGCATCGGTCCGGCAGAGCACTTGCGGGACATGGGGATCGACGTGCTGCACGACCTGCCAGGCGTTGGCTCGAACCTGCACGACCATTTCAACACGTATTGTTCCTGGCGGATTTCGCGGCCGCTCTCGCTGAACACGTTGCATCACTCGATTCCGAAGCAGCTCGTTGCCGGGGTGCAATACGCGCTGTACCGCGGCGGACCGATGTCCGGCAACGGGCTTTACGTCGGCGCTCTGGTGCGCACGGACAAGCGGCTGGAACGGCCCGACCTGCAACTCAACATCTCCGCCTGGAGCACGATCGATCGCACGCGCGACGGGATCATCTCGCATCCGTTTCCCGGCATCGCCATCAGTCCGGTGCATCTGCGGCCGGAGGGACGCGGCACGGTGCGGCTGCGCTCGCCCGATCCGTTCGCGCCGCCAGAAATCCGTTTCAACTTCCTGCGCTCGGATTACGATATGCAGGCGGTGATCGCCGGCATCCGCATCGCCCGGCAGATCGCGCGGCAACACGCGTTGCAGACGCTGCTGGTGGAGGAGACGCTGCCGGGGTCCGCCGTGATCACCGACGGGCAATTGGCCGAGGATGTGCGCCAGCGCGGCGTATCCAACCTGCACCCGGTCGGTTCCTGCGGCATGGGGCACGGGCCCGGCGCGGTGGTCGATCCGCGGCTGCGCGTGCATGGGGTTGACGGGCTGCGCGTGGTGGATGCGTCGATCATGCCGTCCATCATCGCCGGCAATACCAACGCGCCGACGATCATGATCGGGGAGAAAGCGTCGGACATGATTTTAGAAGATGCCCGCATGACGCCGGCACAGCGCGCTGCTGCGGAGTAAACCTCTCCCGCGGGAGCGGGAAAGGTCGAGACGCGATAGCAGCGAGGGTGAGGGCGATCGGGCCGGCACGCTCTTCCTCCAGTGCAGCGTGCCGACCCGATCGCCCTCACCCTCGGCGCTGCGCGCCATCGACCCCCGGGTCAAGCGCCCGGGGGCAGGCCCTCTCCCGCGAAGCGGGAGAGGTTAACTCACTCGCTTCAGAAATGCTGCGTGACGCCGGCCAGGATCGTGCGGCGCAGTCCGTATTGCGGCGCGCCAACCCCCACGCCGGTCCCGTTGCGAATCTCGTAGATCACGTCCCCCACGTTCAACACGTCGAGCCGTAGCTCGGTGCCCGTGCGCAGCTTCTGCACGACCGACATGTTCACCACGCCATACATCGGCGTTGAGGTGCCATTCGGGATCGTCGGCGTGCTCGCGCGCAGGCCACTCTGCAAGAGCGAATCCAGCGAAAACCGCGTCGGATGGTCGGACGTCCGGTTCAACGTGTAGGCGATCCCGGCCGATCCAGCCCACGTCTCGTCATGGTCGAGATGGATCCAGTTGTTGGCAATGAAAGCCAGTTCCGCCGCCGAGAAATTATATTGTGCCGAGACAATGTCCTCGCCCATCGCACGCGACCTCGCCAGGTTGCCGTATATCGACCACGGCCCCCGGTCATAACTCGCGGTCAACTCCACGCCCTCCTGCAAGCCATGCGCATAGTTGAACGCGGTCAGGATGATCGGCGCCCCGAACTGCCCCTCATCGATCAGGTCGTTCGAAATCTTGTAATACGCGTCCACGCCCACGGTCAGGCCCGGAACCACGACCTGGCTGACGCCGGCATCCAGATAGTGCGACCGCTCGGCCTTCACCGGGCTATTCTCCGTCACCTGCGGCGCCGCGGTCGTCCCCGCGAAACTGCCCAGCGCGCTCGAGCTCAACAGCTCGAACGGCGGCGGCACGAAATAGCGCGCGTAGCCGGCATGCACCGTCGTGTCCGGCGTCGCCTGCCACACCACGTTCAGCCGCGGGCTGATCTGGTGTTCGTGGGTGAACTGGTCCACGTCATCGAAGCGCAGCCCCCCATTGATTGTCACCGTCGGCAGGATGCGCCACTCGTCCTGCACGTACACCCCGTATAGCCCGCCACTGTTGCTGGAATTGGAGGCGATGTCGAACGGCACGTCGCTCGTCGGCACCCCCGACGCATCTACCGGCAGCACCGACGAGATCGTGTCGGCGGTCGTCGTCTCCTGCTGCACCAGCAGCCCGAACCGCAGCGTGTGTTGCTCATTGATCTTCCAGCTTCCGTCGGTCTGCACGCCGTACGCGGTGTCGGTTCGTGCCGCCTGCTGCGCGATGCCGTTGAACAGCAGGTCACCCAGCCAGTCCGGCGAATAGTTCAGCGAACTGTAGCGAGTGAACAGCGAGAACTGCACGTCCACGTCCTGCACGTGCTTCTGTAACGAGAGGATCGCGAAGTCGGTTTCCTCACGCTGGTTCTCGTTCAGCTTGCTGCTGTCGAACTGCGACACGCCATTGACCGGGAACCCCAGCGTCGGCTGCCCCGGATTGTTGGGAATTTGGAAAGCCCCATCGAACCCACCGAGGATCAGGCTGATCCGCGTGTCCGGATCGACGATGCCGCCGACATAGGCCAGGCCGTGGAACTGGTTGGTGGTGTCGTGGATCGCACCGAAGTGCGAGTCGGGATTCTCGATGCCGCGGTCGTTGTGCAGGTAATCGCCAGTGATGAACCAATTCACCCGGCCGCTCTGTCCGCCATACTCGAAACTCGGCTGCGCCCAGTTCCAGCTTCCGCCATACGTCGACAGCGTCAGGCCGGGATTGGTGATGCCGGTCTTGGTCTGGATATCCACCACGCCCGCGGTCTGGAAGCCGTACTGCGCCGGCAGCGCGCCGGTGATCAGCGACATGCTGTTGGCGAAGCGCGACTCGATCGCCTGGCCGAACACCGACAGCCCCTCCGGCAGTTCCACGCCGTTCAACCGGTATTGGACGTTCGCGTGCTCGCCGCGCAGGTGAATCTGCCCGAAGCTGTCCTGCGCCGTCCCCGGCGCCTGCAACAACACTTGGTTCAGCGCGGAGTTGTCGCCTTGCGGAATGGTCTGCAGCTCAGCGGGCGTGAAGTTGTAAACCGTGGCTCCGAGGCTGGGCTGAATCTGCTGGCGCGCCGTGTCGAGCTGGCGTGAGATCACGTCGATATCGAACGACAGGTCGGTCGTGGCGGGGGGCGGCGAGGCCGGCGCGGATGGCGGCGGTGTTGCGGCAGGCGGCTGATCGGCGGCCCTGGCCTGGATTATGGCCGGCCAAACGGGCAGGAGAATGCCGACCAAGGCAGTCAGGCAGAGGGTGGGGCGTGGACGCATCGTGGAGCCTCTTCCAAATCGGGCGTCGAGGGTTGAAAATGCGCCCAATATGTTACGTTATAACATAACGATCAGAGCCACAAGGCAGCCCGCCTCGCCGACCGCGCAGCCGGTACTGATCCGCGCGACGGGACCGCGCGTGATCCCGCCGGCGCAGCGGTCAGGGCGGCCACCTCTCGCGCTGGCGGCGTCGGTGCTGCTGCACGCGGCTATCCTGGGACTGGTCGTGCTGATCGTGCGCGTCGTGGTGCCGGCACCACCGCCGGAGGCCCCCACGGTCGCACTGGTGTTCGAACCGGCAGCGGAACCGGCCGCCGCGTCGGCAGCGGCGCCGGCCGAACAACCGCCGGCGCCGATGGTTCCCAGGCCACCGCCGCCCCGGCCGCAACCGCCGGCCGCCGAGCCAACGCCGCCCCCGCCCGAACCTCAGCCACCGCCGGCAGCGGAGCCGCCTCCCCCGCCCGCACCGCAGCCGCCGCCTGAACCACAGCCGCCACCGCCGGTGGCCGAGCCAACGCCGCCACCGCCGACGGCGGAACCACCGCCACCAACGCCGCAGGTGATAACCGAGCCGCTGCCGTTGCCGCCTCCGGCACCGCCGCCGCCGTCGCCAAGACCACGTCCCCTGCCCGCACGCCGTGCAACGGCAGCGCCGTCCAAGGCGATCGAGACACCGCCATCACCACCTCAGCCGCCCGCGCAAAGTCCCGCTGCCCAGGCACCCGCGCCGGCGCCGGCGGAAGCGGCGGCGCCGCAAATCACCGCGTCCTGGAGGCAGGCGCTGGCGGCCTGGCTCGCGTCCCACAAGGTCTATCCAGAGGAGGCGCGACGGCGTGGTGAGCAAGGCAACGTGACGGTGCGGTTCACGGTGGAACCGTCGGGCCAGGTGACCAACGTGACGGTGGTGCACGGGTCAGGCTCGCCGCGACTGGATGCGGCGGCCGAGGCGCTGCTGCGCAACGCCACGCTGCCGGCGTTCGACCCCGCGATGCGCCAGACGCCGGTCACCGCGACGGTGCAGATCCACTACGCACTGGAGGACTAAAGCAACCGCGGTGGGTCGGACCGGACAGCGACGATAACCCAAAGCAGAAATTCCCGGATGGCGTAGTACGAACTCAGACCTTTTCCAAACCACCCACCACCGGCCCACCACCCAAGTTGACGCGCGACACCTCCCTGTCGTCCGATGCGCCGGGCAACAGGGGAGTCCCGCCATGCGGGTTTGCGTTTATGGCGCCGGTGCGATCGGCGGCCATCTGGCGATGCGTTTCGCGCGCGGAGGTGCCGACGTCTCGGTCGTGGCGCGAGGCCCGCACCTGGCGGCGATCCAACAGAACGGCCTGAGCGTGCACGCGGTCGATGGCGAGCACCACGTCAAGCTGCCGGCCAGCGACAGCCCGGAAAAGCTCGGGCCGCAGGACGCCGTGGTGGTGACGGTGAAGGCCCCTGCCCTGCCGCAGGTCGCCGCCACGATCTCGCCTTTGCTGCGCGCCGGCACTGGCGTGGCCTTCGTGATGAACGGCATTCCGTGGTGGTATTTCCACGCCCTCCCCGGCCGGTTGGAAGGCCGCCGCCTGCCGCGTATCGACCCGGACGACGTGCTGTGGCGCGCCGTCGGGCCGGAACGCGCGATCGGCGGGGTGGTCTATGCCGCCAGCGCCGTCACCGCGCCCGGCGTGATCGACGTGGAGCAACCGCGCAGCCGCGTGGTGTTCGGCGAGCCGGACGGCCGGATGACCGCCCGCGCCGAGGCCCTCGCCGCCCTGCTTCGCGCCGGCGGCATCGCGGGCGAGGTCTCGCCCGACATCCGCACCGAGATCTGGAACAAGCTGATCAGCAACCTGGCCGGCGGCACCCTGGCGGTCCTGGGCGGCGCCGCCCCGCGCGACGTCTATGCCGAGCCGGTCTGCGCCTCGGCGGGCGAGCGTGTGATGGAAGAAGCCGCCGCCGTCGCCGAAGCGCTCGGTTCGCATCCGAACCGCAACTTCGGACAGCGCATCGCCAGCACCCGCGCCATGGACCACAAGCCGAGCATCCTGCAGGACCTGGAACTCGGCCGGAACATGGAGATCGACGGGATGTTCGACGCGCCGCTGGAATTGGCGCGGCTGGCCGGCGTCTCTGTACCGACGCTGGAACTGCTGGTGGCGCTGGCGAAGGTGCGGGCGCGCGGCGCGGGGCTGTACGCAGGCTGAAATGGAAGGTTGGGGCAAGCTTGCCGTTGCGCTGGAACGCCCCCACTTTCAAGCCCAGCACTGACGCCATTGGGGGTCACGATGATGATGGTCTTGTCTCGAGACACTTGCACCGCCGGCATTGCGAAACCGGCCGCGCGGTCGTTCCGGTTTCTGCGCTCAACCGGCGCGGGCTTCTGCGCCGCGCTGGTGGCAATTGCCGCGATGGTGGTTGGCCCTGATGCGGTCGCGGCCTCGGCCCAGACATGCTATGCGAGGGATGTCGTCAGCCGTTCGCTGTCAGCGATCGTCAACATCACGGTCATCAAGGTGGTGGGCGGCGACGGCGAGAGCAGCGACACCGACAGCATCGACAGCAGCAAGAGCGCAGAGAGCACCAAGGGCGGTAAAGACCCCGCCCATCCGGCCGAGGAGCATTTCGAGGAATTCGTCGGCTCCGGCGTCATCGTTGATCCTTCCGGTATCATCATCACCAACAAGCACGTCATCAAGGACGCGGCGGTCATCCGGGTGACGTTCAAGGACCGGACGCAGGCGCCCGCGCAGTTGATTGCCGCGTGTGCGTTGATGGACCTCGCCGTGATCAAGGTGAATGTCCCCAGGCCGTTGCCGACGCTGGAATTCGCGGACAGCGACAAGGTCCAGGTGGCCGACCCGGTGATCGCCGTTGGCAATCCGCTGGGGATCGGGACGTCGGTGAGCACGGGCGTGGTCAGCGGGCTCGATCGCGACCTGATGCGCTCTCCGTTCGATGACTTCATCCAGACCGATGCGACAATCAATCCCGGCAACTCCGGCGGCCCGCTGCTCGACTGCGACGGCAAGGTCATCGGCATCGATACGGCACTACTGTCGAACAACAAGACGCTCGGTTCGATCGGCCTCGGCTTCGCGATGCCCTCCAACGAGGTGCGTTTCGTCGCGTCCAAGCTGGAGCAACCGAATGCGGTGATGCCGGACTGGGTCGGACTGCACCTGCAGGATCTCACCGCGCAGCTCGCCACGGTGTTCGACCGGCCCGACATGAACGGCGCGATCGTCACATGGATCGATCCGAACAGCCCAGCTGCGCACGGACATCTTCAACCGGGCGATATCATCGTCAGCGCTCTCGGGGAGGAGGTGCCCGACTCGCGCGCGGTGATGCGCACCGTTGCGACCGCTGCCGAGGGCGCCCAGATACCGCTGTTGGTTTGGCGCCACAGCGAGATGATCGATGTCACGCTGCAGTCGGTTCCATGGCCGGCGATGCTGGAGCTTCGCAACGAGGTGCTGGCGAGCCCGGAGAACATCGCAAGCGCCGAGTCGCTCGGCCTCGGCCTGAACCTGGCCAGCGTCACCCAGGAGGACCGGGAACATAACCACCTCGGGAATGTGCCAGGCGTGCTGATCGATGCGGTCGCTCCGGGATCGATGGCCTACAACATGAACCTGCAGAAAGGCGACGTGATCTTGCAGGTGGGCGATCAGCCGGCGACCTCACCCGACGACGTACAGGCGCAATTCGCCCGCGCCAAGGCGTCGCCGGGCGACCTGGTTGCCATGCTCGTCCGGGGCAAGGCGGGGACGAGGTGGACAACGCTCTGGCTCGGTACCATCGATCCGAACCAGTTGGTGGCTCGAATGTCGGAGCCTGACACGGCCGGCGTGGCCAATAGCGCAGCAGGCCGGATCCACTGAACCGGTTTGTTGGCGCGGCGGGCTAGGGCCTGGGGAACACGGCGATGCCGGCAATTGACGACGCGCGGGGGCGCCGGTCGACGGCGCCCGCATTGGCATGGGACCTGGCGCCCGGCAGGCACGCAGCGATGGTCCATCGTCGTCAGCCTTGAATTCTAAAAGGGGGGACTAACCATGGAAATGCGCGTATTCGGCCGCTCCGGCATGCAGGTTTCGTTGCTCGGCTTCGGCTGCGGCGGAGTTGGCGGGCTGATGGTGCGCGGCGCGCCGGCCGACCAGGACAAGGCGATCGCCCGCGCGCTGGAGGTCGGGGTGAACTACTTCGACACCGCGGTGCAGTACGGCAACGGCGAGTCGGAGAAGAACCTCGGCCGCGTGCTGGCCACGCTGAAGCCGGCGAACGCGATCGTCGGCACCAAGGTGCGGCTGCCCTCGGCGGATTTCGGCCGCATCGCCGCGGCGGTGGCCGAGTCGCTGGAAGCCAGCCTGCGACGGCTGCGGATGGAGCGCGTGGACATCTTCCACCTGCACAACGCGATCACCCCCGCCGGCGGCGGCGAGACGCTGAGCGCCAGGCAGGTGCTGGACGAGGTCGTCCCGGCGTTCCAGAAGCTGCGCGAGCAAGGCAAGACCCGGTTCCTGGGCATCACCGCGGTGGGGGACACGCCGGCGCTGCGGCAGGTGATCGACGCAGGCGATTTCGACAGCGCGCAGGTCAGCTACAACATGCTGAACCCCAGTGCCGCGATGGCGCTGCCGCACGGCTATCCGGCGCAGGATTACGGGCGGCTATTCGACCACACCCAGGCGGCCGGCGTGGGTGTGGTCGGCATCCGCGTGCTGGCGGCCGGCGCGTTGTCCGGCGTGTCGGAGCGCCATCCGGTTGCCAGCGCGCCGCCGGAGCCGATCGGGTCGGCGCTGAGCTACGACGCGGACCTGGCGCGGGCGCGGCGGCTGATGCCCCTGGTGACCGAGGGGTTCGCGGGCTCGCTGGCGGAGGCGGCGGTGCGCTTCGCCATTTCGCATCCGGCGATGGGCACGATCCTGGTCGGCATGGCGACGCCAGAGCAATTCGAACAAGCGCTGGCGGCGGTGCAGAAGGGCAAGCTGCCACAGGCCGCGCTGGATCGACTGGCCGAGCTGCAACGCGGCTTCGCCGGGGAGGTCCGGTAACAAACCTCTCCCGCTTCGCGGGAGAGAGCCTGCCCCCGGGCGCTTGAGCCGGGGGTCGAGACGCGCAGCGGCGAGGGTGATCGGGTCGCCCCGAAGCCCTCCACTCCACCTGAAACACGAGAGCCCCCATGATCGATCCCGCCACCGACCGAGTCCTGATCACCGGCGCCGCCGGCGCGATCGGCACTGCGTTGCGCAACGGCCTGCGGCCCACCTACCGGCATCTGCGGCTGACTGACATCCGCCCGATCGCCGACCCGGCCAACAACGAGGAAGCCATCGTCTCCGATATCGGCGACCGTGCCGCGCTGGAGCAGATGACGCAGGGCGTGCAGGCGGTGGTCTACATGACCGGCGTCGGCGGCGACTACTCGCTAGACGACCTGTTTCGCGTCAACGTGCGCGGCGTGTTCGATGTGCTCGAAGCGGCGCGGCTCGGCGGTGTGCAGCGTATCGTCTATGCCAGCAGCAACCACGCCTTCGGCTGCTACCCGATCACAGAGCACGTCACGCCGGCGATGCCACCGCGGCCGGACAGCCTGTATGGCGCCTTCAAGGTGTTCGGCGAGACGATGCTGCGCGAATACTGGGAACGCCACGGCATCCGCTCGGTATCGCTGCGCATCGGCACGTTCCGCACATTGCCGATCGACCAGCGCTCGCTCGCGACGTGGTTGAGCCCGGGCGACGTGGCGCGGATGGTGGATTGCGCGCTGCGCCATCCCGATCCCGGCTGCCTCGTGGTGAACGGCTACTCCAACAACACCCGCCTGAAGAACTTCGATCCCAATTGGGAGTTTCTTGGCTACCAGCCGGAGGACAATGCCGAGGATCATATCGAGATGCTGCGAGCCAAGGGTGTGGACGTGGACGGTCCGTGGGAATGGCCAGAACATGGCGGCTCGCATGCCCGCGCGCCGGAGCGGCGGCCGCGGTGAGCGGGCCGGCCTCCTTCAAGGCAATCCGCTTTCGCCCTACATTTCGGTCCCAACAGCACCGGACCGAGCGATGAACACGCTCACCGTCACCGCGAAGGGAAAGGTGACACTTCGCAAGGAGATCCTGGAACATTTTGGTGTCGATCCGGGTGAGAAGGTCGCGGTGGAGAAGCTTCCGAATGGCCGGATCGAAATGAGGGCTGCGCGACCGGCCGGGCGTATTTCGGATGTTTTCAATTTCCTGAAAACGGAAGATGGACCATCCCTCTCGATTGAAAAAATCAATAAGGTGGCTGCCCAGGGTTAGGCACGCAAACGCTGAGGAATCACGGCCGATACCAACCTGCTGGTCAGAGCCATAACCGGTGACGACAAGCGGCCTCACCCGATCGCTCCTCCCGGCGATGCTGGTTCAAGCGTGCTGCGGGCGCACCGCCACGTGCAACGCTCGCCGCCGGCTGGGATCGGCGGCGCGCCCGGCGACACCCACGTGGAATATGAACGTCGGCCTCCCGCCGGTACGCGGCTGATCGATGCAGCTCGCATCGCCCGCCCTACCGTCGATCCCGATCCGCTTCGAACAAACTCTCCAACTCCGCGGTCGCATCCTGCGTCGTCTGGATCAGCTTTTGCTCATCGCGATAAAACGCGTGGCTGGTCACAAGGAAGCGTTCGTCCTGTTCTCGGAACAGCATCACCGCGCGGGCCGCCGCGTCCGCATCGATGCCCAGCGTGGTCAACGCCTTCTCTGCCAGCACCAGGCTGGAAAAGAATGTCTCGCGCACCAGCTCGTCCTCGGCGCGATCCATCAGCAGATGCGCGTGCCGCCGGTTGCGCGCCCGAGCCATGACTTTCAATTGTGGGAAATTGCGGCGCGCCACGTCCACTGTGCGCAGCACTGCTTCCATGTCGTCCAGCATCACCACCAGCAGCTTCGCCTGCGCTGCGCCGGCGGCACGCAGCACCTCGGCCCGCGTCGGGTCGCCGAAATACACCTTGTTGCCGAAGCGCCGCACCACTTCGACCTGGCCCTGGTTGCGCTCCAACGCGGTGAAGGCGATGCCGTACAGCCGCAGCACGCGGCCGACGATCTGGCCCATGCGGCCGAAGCCGGCGATGATGACGGGGTTCGTCTCGCCCTCGATCTTGTCGTATACCGGCTCCGCCCGCTTTGACCGCAGATGCGGGATCACCCACGCCTCGGCCCCGGCGAACAGGATCGGTGTCGCCAGCATGGATGCTGCTGCCACCAGCGTCGCCCAGCGCGACGCCTGCGCATCGAGCGCGCCCACGGCCACCGCGGCGCCGAACAGCACGAAGCTGAACTCGCTCGCCTGTGGCAGTGCCAAAGCGAAGCGCAATGCGTTCGCGCCGTTCTGCCGCGCCACGCGGGCCAGCACGTAGAGGATGGCCGTCTTGGCTCCCAGCAGCGCGGCCGTGCCGCCCAGCAGCAGCAACGGCGCCTCGCGCGCCAGGCCGACATCGGCCGACATGCCGACCGAGATGAAGAAGAACCCCAGCAGCAGCTCCTCGAACGGCGCGATATCGGCTTCCAGCTCGTGGCGGTATTCGGACCCGGACAGCAGCACGCCCGCCATGAAGGCACCCAGCGACGGCGACAGCCCCGCAGCCGAGACCAGCAGCGCCGTGCCGGTGACGATGAACAATGCCACTGCGGTGAACAGCTCGGGCGTGCGGGCGCCGCCGATGGCGCGGAACAGCGGCGGGACCAGGTAGCGCCCGCCGGCGAAGACCACGATCACCGCCGCCGCGGCGCGCGCGACGTCCCACCATGGCACCACATTTGACACCTCATGGCCCGCCAGCAATGGCACCAGCGCGACCAGGGGAATGAACGCCAGGTCCTGGAACAGCAGCACAGCGAAGCCGTCGCGCCCGGCGCGGCTTTGCAGCAGTTCGCGCTCCGCCAGCAAGGGCAGCACGATGGCGGTGGAGGACATCGCCAGCCCCGCGCCCACCACCACTGCGCCCGCCCAGCCGATGCCGGCCGCGTGCGCCATCGCCGCGAGAGCCGCGCCGCACAGCACAAGCTGCGCGGTGCCCAGCCCGAACACCGCCCGGCGCATCACCCACAGCCGCTGAGGCCGCAGTTCCAGGCCGATCAGAAACAACAGCATGATCACGCCGAGGCTGGCGATGTTGGCGATCTCGCCCACACCGGTGACCAGTCGCAGGCCGGCGGGGCCGATCGCCACGCCCGCCACCAGATAGCCGAGCACGCTGCCGAAGCCGGCGCGGCGCGACAGCGGCACCGCGATCGTGACGGCGGCGAGCAAGGCAACCAGCGTTGCCAGCATCGCCGGCGCTCAGCGTGGGTTGATCAGGAAGTGGCGTACTCGGCACATGGCGATCACTCCGAGGGGGGGCCGCAGTGTGCTTGGCTTTGGAGCGATTGTCTTGTCGGCCTTGCCGTGCCGCCGATGGAGGTGGAAAAAATTGGGGCGGCGCGGATGAGCGCGCCGCCCCCAAGGGGGTCGCGCAACCCATTGGGAGCGCGACATCGGGGAGGAAACAGGACACCGGTGAACTACCGGCTCCGTGCGAGTAATATGGTATGAATAGTTTAAAAGAAGGTTAACCAGCCCGTGTTGCACGGCGGTTGAACCAAACATTTTTATCACGAATGCAGGAACGGAGTGCCGCGTGAACGCGATTCCCGAACGGACCGGTCCGCTGGCCGGCCTGAAAGTACTGGAGATCGGCCACTACATTGCCGCTCCGTTCTGCACGCGCATCCTGGCCGATCTTGGCGCCGAGGTGATCAAGCTCGAGCCTCCCGGCGGCGATCCGTTCCGCGGCTGGGGCGCGGCGGTGGACGGCCACTCGGTGTGGTTCAGCATTCATGGCCGCAACAAGCTGTCGGTCGAGCTGGACCTGAAGCGCCAGCGCGATGTTTTCCTCCGTCTGGCGGCGCGTGCCGATGTGCTGGTGGAGAACCTGCGAGCAGGCCAACTTGAAAAGCTCGGCCTCGCGCCGGAGGTGCTGCACGGGGTCAATCCACGCCTGGTGATCGCGCGCATCTCCGGCTACGGCCAGGACGGGCCGTATCGCGACAAGCCGGCATTCGGCGCGATCGGCGAGGCGATGGGCGGGCTGCGCCACCTGACCGCGCACCCCGCCGGCACCACGGAGCTGCCGCCGCCGCGCTGCGGTATCTCGATCAGCGACGACCTGGCGGGACTGTATGCCGCGATCGGATTGCTCGCGGCGTTATGGCAGCGTGACGGGGCGCACACCGGCGTCCGCGGCGGCCCAGGAACCGGACGCGGGCGCGTGATCGACGTGAACCTGGTGGACAGCGTGTTCAGCCTGATGGAGGGCATGCTGCCGGAATTCGCCATGGACGGGCGGGTGCGGCAGCCGGTGGGCGCCGCGATCGCCACCGCGGCGCCGACCAACACCTATCCCTGCGCTGACGGGAAGTGGCTGTGCGTCGCGGGCAACTCGGACCTGATTTTCCGCCGGCTGATGACGGCGATCGGGCGGCCGGAGCTCGGCGAGGACCCGCGTTATGCCACCAACGGCGACCGCTGCGCGCGGCGCGACGAACTTGACGCAGCAATCGCGGCCTGGACCCGTTTGCTCTCCGCCCGCGACGCCGAGGCTGTGCTCGAAGCGGCCGACGTCCCTTGCTCGCGCCTGTACGACATCGCCGACTGCGCGCAGGACCCGCATTTCCTGGCGCGCAAGTCTGTGTTGCGGGTGGACGACCCGCTCATCGGGCCGACGCTGCATCCGGGCCCGACCATCCGGTTGGACGGGGAGGCGCCGGAAGCGGTGGTGGCGTGGCCCGGCCCGGCGGTGGGCGCGCACACCGATTACGTGCTGCACACGTTGCTGGGGTTGCCGGCGGAGGGAAGGAAGTGACGGCCAAAGCAGCGCCGGCCGATCAACATGGCACTGGCCGCTTCGATCGACCGTATTGTCCTCGGTGAAGGGCCGCGAGATGCAGGAGTCAGGACGTGACGACGGTGCAGATAACACTCCCAGACGCCCTGGCGAGGGAACTCGCTGAAGTCGGCCTGCTCGAGCCACAGGTCATTGAAAGCGTTCTGCGGGACCGGCTTAGAGCCGCCCGGATCGCTGACCTGGGAACCATTCTTGCCGCGCTTGAGGCCAACCCACCTGAGCCGATGACGAACGAGGAGATCAACGCCGAAATTGCTGCCTATCGGGCAGAGCAGCGGCGTGCGTCTGGTCCTTGACACCAACACGATTGTGTCGGGACTGCTTTGGGGCGGCCACCGCGGCGCTTGATCCATGCGGCGAAGAGCGGAACGATCGAGATCGTCAGCACCGTCGTCTTGCTTACGGAATTACGCAACGTGCTGTGGAGAGATAAATTTGCCCGGCGTCTGGCACAGCAAGGGTTCACGAGCGATCGCCTCTTTTCGGACTACATGGCAGTGGTAACGATCGTCGCGCCTGCTCTCATCACACCGACGATCGCTCGTGATCCATCAGACGATGCTCTGCTCGCCGCCGCCCTTGGCGCAGGAGCGGATCTAATCGTGTCAGGGGATGCTCATTTGCGGAACCTGAAGTCATTTCACGGGATCGAGATCGTCACTGCCACGATGGCAGACAACCGGATCAATACCGGCGGTTGAGAACGGGACCGTCTGATGCGATGCTCCTTCGGCGTCCGCAACGCGACGGCGGAGGAGGAAACCATGGGTCTCAGCGTGACGACCGTTCGCCCCGGATTCGTGGCCGAGATCGGCGGCCTCGACATTTCCCGCCCAGCGACGCCGGCCGACATGGCCGCGCTGTGGGAGGCCAGCGACGCGCACGCGATCCTGGTGTTCCGCGGCCAGGCGCTGACCGATGCGCAACAGATCGCCTTCACCGAGAATTTCGGCCAGCCGGAGCGCTACGTATTCTCCTACAGCAGCAAGGTGAAGCTGCGCCTGGGGCGGCCGGAGATGGCGGACGTTTCGAATCTCGACGCCGCCACCGGCCAGCCGCAGACCGGGTCGCAGCGGCACCGCATGGTCAATCTCGGCAACCGGCTGTGGCACACCGACAGTTCGTTCCGCCTGCCGCGCGGCGGGTTTTCGCTGCTGTATGCGCATGCGGTGCCGCCGCCCGGTCCGCTCGGCGCCGGCGAGACGGAGTTCGCCGATGCCTGCGCCGCTTACGAAGCGCTGCCGCCGCAGCGCCAGGCGATGCTGGTGGGGATGCAGGCGGAACACAGCCTGATGCACTCGCGCGCTTTGCTCGGCTTCATCGATTTCGCGCCGGAGGAACGCGCGGCGCTGCCGCCGGTGGCGCAGCCGCTGGTCAACACGCATCCACGCACGGGGCGGAAGTCGATCTACGTCGCCTCGCATGCGTCGCACGTCATCGGCATGGAGGTGGCGGACGGCCGCCTGCTGCTGATGGAGCTGATCGAACTGGCGACCCGCGCCGGCACGACGTATCGGCACGAATGGCGAGTCGGCGACCTGGTACTGTGGGACAATCGCCGATCGCTGCATCGCGGGCTGCCGTTCGACGAACGCTACCCGCGCGACATGCGCCGCGTCACGACATCGGACGGTTCCGAACCTGTGCGTCGTGGCCAGTACGCCGAGATGCTGGCCGGGTGAAATAACGATCTCCGCTGCTACGCGCCACCACTGCCGGATCGAGCGGTGGAGGATGGTTGGTCGAAGGCGCCAGATATACGATGTATACTCGGCGAAGTCTCAGGGTTTCGCCATGGCGGTCACGCTGCAGAAATGGGGTAACAGCGTCGGCGTCAGGCTTCCCAAGCCGATGCTGGAGCAGGTCGGCCTGAAGGAAGGAGCGCAGGTCGACGTGCTGGTCGAAGGTGATCACCTGGTGATCCGGCGCGAGCGATTGAAGCTCGCGGACCTGTTGGCCCGGTGCAAGCCGGAGAACCGCCCCGATCCGATCGACTTTGGACCGCCGGTCGGTCGGGAGGTCAGCAGGCGGTGCGTTGCAAATCCACCATTAGCGTATGGTCAACTCGCAATGCTCGAATCCGCCCGCCATCGGTTCCCACACCAGTTCTCTATTTGACGGGTATCATCAGGTGCTCATATGGCGTGTCCGGCCACATCACATACGGTTTCGTGGGATCGGGATCAGCTGTCCTTGGATAACCCACCATCGTTTTTGCGGCAGCACCAACAACCATCACGTGCGAGCCGGTCTCGACCCAATGGTTGTCGGCCGTCTTCTGAGTCGAATAGGGGTCCGTGTTGCTGGCCCCCGTGTCACCGGCCAACATGTAGATGAATCCGGTCTTGTCCGTCGCCGGGCCATGTGTCTGCCAAGCATGCGCCCATTCCATTGCGTTCGGGTCCATGCACATCGGCACCCCGTTCGCTTCCATACAGGTCCACTGGTTGGTTCCCTGCTTTAGCGTCTGCATGGCACTGTCTTGCATCCGAATGACGGTCGCCTCCTCAACAACCTGGGGCGGCGCCGCCGTCATGACCCGCTTCATGTAGTCTTGATCTGAGACGGGACCGGAAGGCGCTTGCTGAGCATAAGCCAATCCGAGCGAAGCGATAACAGCGCAGGTGGCGGCAAGGACCGTTCGCATGACTTCCCTCCTGACGTGTTTACGGTTTTTTGGTCGCAGCCAAGAAGTGGCCGTTCGGTCGGCAACACAAAGCCACCCCTCGGCGGCGTGGCCGATATTGCAAAGATGCGTGGTGAGCCGCTTGTATATAAGTCTTATCCGAGCATTCGCAATGCTGGCTTTTTCTTTTTGCAGCAAACCACTCCAAAATGGGCCAGCAAACTTGACGCCGACCGGATTACCGAGCCTTATCCGTAAGTCTTCACCGCCGCCTCGATAGCTGGCCCAGCGTTCTCAAGGTCTTCAGGGAGCATGGCTGGCGTCGCCTCGACGCTGGCATTCAATGCCAAAAACCACGGCTCAGCGATTGCCGGTAGGTCAGATGCGGCGGCGATGTCGATGATAAGGATACCGGTGCGCAGGCCACCATCAGTAATGAAGTAGGCCGCCTCTGGTTTCTGCTGTTCAAGAATCTGCCGGATCACCTTGAAGCCATTCTTCTTGGCGGCTGAATTTGCTGCCTCGACCGGGAACGAAACCTTCACCAGACATCGCATGAGTGTCCTCCCTTGGGGTTCGTTTGGTTTTCTCCACGTTATCGCCTTGGGGTCGTTTGGATTTCTCCACGTTATCGTCGGGCGGTTTGCAGAGGCTGGCACCTCGGACCTTGCACTGCAAGCTCAGTTCGCAGATAGGGCGTGACCGTGTCTTCGCTACTTCGGGGCATCCGCCCTCAGCAACCCCACTTCGCCCCATGACAGATCATCATCCGGTGCGAGCCGCCGGCACGGGCTTCCCCGTCCACACATCTGCTACCGACCCTGTTGCCCGAGGCACAGTGCAGTCTGACGATGACGAAAAGGAGATCCACTGAACCACATCACCTCCTACCGTCGTCCAACACGTCGTCGCCGTGGCTTTGGCTTCTGACGATCTTGCCAGTCCTTCCAGAAATTGTAGATACCGTCGACGCAGGTCGGGATCACGTTGGGTGCCGATGCGTAGAATTCCTTCTCCCTCTCTGACGCTACACGTTTATCGGCAAAGGCTTCATTGTCACCAAGGATCAGAAGAGGCTCTATCAACATTTTCGCTCGGCGATGGGTGAATAATGGCTCCCAAGACTTTCGGCGTAATGCTACGGCATCAAGGAAACCGGCGGCCCAATCCGTCACGATCTTGTCGCCGTGCGAGGTCTCCCAAAAGATCGGCTCGAACACCCCTGAATCGGCGCTCATAGTAGCGACGATCTCGCCGTAGCGGCCCATAATTGTACCGATGATCGTCTGCATCTGTTCCTTGGATTCGAATACGGGTTCATCCCCACCCCAGATCACCGGCAGCCACTCGCTCGGCGGGACGAGTTCCGGGCCAACGACGATGCCTGTGAGAAAGCCATCGAGATCGGACAGCATCATGCACTCATCCGGCGACTCGTCGGAGAGCAGGTAGTTATCCAGCGCTTCAAGGTCGATCTGTGGGTTGTCGTCCTTCATGCCCGCTTCTTACATCTCTCTCGGTCAGGTGTCGTCGAGCGAGCGCCGAGGCAAGATCATCGCCCTTACATGTCAACCTACCTGGGACAGGCATCGGCTCGGTGAGAGACGAATTTACCTATAACCTCGAGGCGCCGCGGCAACACGAGCATGCCAAGCAGCGTATCAATCACGGTGGCGATCGACGAGGGCAGATCCTGCGCTGCCGTTCTGCCAACGATCCCACAGGGGCGCTCGATTCCATGCGCGGCGTCACAGAGGTTTATCGTCACGTCCCGGCTCGCACTGACGGCCCGCAACGTCGACGCTCAACCAGGCGCGGCGGGTCTGGCCGCATTGCCGCGGCAGCCCATGACCCATCAGCCTCTACCCCGCCAATTCCCGCGAACGCGCCGTTGCCGCCGCGATCGCCTTGCTCATGGCGGCCGGCCAGGCGTCCTGCGCCATCAGGACCTTCAGCGCCGCCTCGGTCGTTCCCGCCGGGCTGGTCACCGCGCGCCGCAGTGCCGCCGCGTCCTCAGGGCTCGCCGCCAGTAACGCGCCGGAGCCGGCCACCGTCTGCCGCGCCAGCAGCCGCGCCATCTCCGCTGGAATCCCTTGCTCGATCGCCGCTTGTTCCAGCAACTCGGCCAGCAGGAAAACGTAAGCCGGGCCGCTGCCGGATACCGCGGTGACAGGGTCGAGCAACGCTTCGTCCTCTGCCCAGGTCACCACGCCGATGGCCTGGAGCAGCCGGTCGCACAGCGTGCGCTGCGGAACGGAGACGCCGGGGCCGGCGCAGGCCACTGTCACGCCCTGACGCACCGCGGCGGGCGTGTTCGGCATGGCCCGCACGATCGCCGCCTCGGTGCCCAGCAGCGTCGCAATGCCGCCGATGGTGCGGCCCGCCATGATCGACAGGAACACCGCCTTGCCGGCGAACCTTGCGTGCGGCGGCAGGGCCTCGGCGGCGCTCTGCGGCTTCACCGCTAGCACCACCGCGGCAGGCGAGAAGTCGTCCGGGATGCCGGACGCGTCAGGCACCACGGTCAGGTCAGGACCGGCGAGGCTCACTGCATCCGGTGCGGGGTCCACGGCGACCGACGCGCCCAGGCCACGCTCCCGCCAGCCGGACAGCATGGCACTGCCCATCCGGCCGCAGCCTACCAACAGGATCGGCGGGATGTCCCCCGCCGGGTGGTCGGATGTGGTCATGCCTCTCCCACGCATTCCAGCATCGCCGCGGCCAGGGCGTCGGCCGGGGCCTTGCCGCCCCATAGCACGAACTGGAAGGCGGGGAAGAAACGTTCGCACTCGGTCAGGGCGATGTCCACCATGTCCTCCAGGCTCTCCGCCGAGGCTCCGGGTGCCCCGCGCAGCAGGACCGAGTGGCGGAACACCGGCATGCCGTCCTCGCCTTCGAGGCCGAAATGGCCGATCCACAGCTTCTCGTTGGCCAGGGCGAGCAATTCATACAGCAGCCCGCGGCGCCCCGCCGGCACCTTCAGATCAAAGGCACAGGTGAAGTGCATGGCGCTGATTTCGCGCGACCAGTTGAAGTAGAGGCCATAGTCGCACCAGCGCCCGGGCGCTTCGGCGGCCATTTCGGAGTCATTGCGTCGATCGAACGACCAGTCGTTGGCAGCGACAATCTGCTCGAGAACGTCAAGCGGATTGGCCGCGGATTCGAGGTAGGTGGAGAGCGAGGCCGACATGCGGGGTCTCCCAACTTTGAGGGAAGGCCGGGACGGGATCGCCTGGAGCGCCGGTCATGGACCGGAAATATTGTGGAATCGCCCAAGGTTACCCGCGACTCCTAACCTACTGGCCGAACGCGCCGCGCCGCAAGTGGCACGTTTGGAGGGAGCGATGATGCCATAGGTGCCGGCGGGCGGCAGGCGGAGCCCATGGGGCGGCAGGGCGGTGGACCAGAACCGCGCCCTTCCTTAGAATATCGAACGCCTAGGCCCTCTCGCCCCGCGACCCCAGCTCTAGTCGCGGGTCAAGTACGCCTCACCAGCCCCGCCCGTGTTCCACAGCCCGGTCGAGTCGTCCCATGGGGAGAGGAGACGGTTTGCGTGGGGCTAAGCCACGCAAGACCCCCGGCACTACTGCGGCTTTGGCGCCGTTTCCAGCGCCGCCACGCGTGCCTCCAGCACCGCCACCCGGTCGGCCAGAGTGCGCAATGTGGCCTCGGCTGCCTCCTGGCCGGCCCGGGCGTTGGCGGCGAGTTCGGACATCGCGTCGAGTTCCTCCTTGCGCACCAGTTCCAGCCTGCGGATTGCCTCGTCGATGCGGGCGCGGACCATGGCCTCCGCCTCCTCGCGCAGGCCAGCCAGGGCCGAGAGGGCGCCGCCGGCCACCCCGGCCAGGTCATCGAAGAACTTTGGACGATCGCTCATGATAGATGCCTCCCTGCCGGCCGCACCGGCTTTCGCCGCCGGCGCGGCACCCGTATAACCCGCCGCCATGATCCTGGTCACCGGCGGCGCCGGCTTCATCGGCTCCAATCTGCAGGCGGCGCTCGCCGCCCGCGGGCATGAAACGATCGTGGCGGACTGGCTGGGCACCGAGGACAAGTGGCGCAACCTCGCCAAGCACCCCCCGGCCAACATCATCCCGCCGCCGGAGCTGGAGGGGTATCTCGACAGCCACCCGCCGCTGGAGATGGTTTTCCACATGGGCGCCATCAGTGCGACGACAGCGCGGGACGGCGACCTCACCTGGGCGACCAATGTCGAGCTCAGCCGCCGCATCTGGCACTGGTGCGCGGCGCGGGAGGTGCGGCTGGTTTATGCGTCGTCCGCGGCCACCTACGGTGACGGCGCGGCGGGGTTCGCCGACGACCCCAGCCTGGCCGCGCTGGAGAGATTGCGGCCGCTCAACCTGTATGGCTGGACCAAGCATGCCTTCGACCTGCGGGTGGTGCGCGCGCTTGCCACCCGCGCGGAGCGGCCGTCGCAATGCGTGGGGCTGAAATTCTTCAACGTCTATGGGCCGAACGAATACCACAAGGGGTCGATGATCTCGGTGGTGAAGGTGAAGCATGACGAGGTCGCCGCCGGCGGTCCGGTGAAGTTGTTCCGCTCCGACGTCCCCGGCCTGCCGGACGGCGAGCAAAAGCGCGACTTCATCTGGGTCGGCGACGTGGTGGATGTGATGCTGTGGTTGCTCGACACGCCCTCGGTGAACGGGTTGTTCAACCTGGGCACCGGACGGGCGCGGACCTACCTCGACCTGGCGCACGCGGTGTGCGACGCCGCCGGGCGGCCGCGCCAGGTGGAGTTCATCGACATGCCGGCGGCGCTGCGCGGGCAGTATCAATCGTTCACGGAAGCGCCAATGGACCGGCTGCGCGCGGCGGGCTACGCGGGGCAGTTCACTCCACTGGAGGAAGGCGTGCGCCGCTACGTTCAGGACCATCTGGCAACCGCCGATCGATACGTATGATCTCCGTCCTGCTCTATCCGCAGTTCAACCCGGTCATCGTCCAACTCGGGCCGTTTGCGATTCGCTGGTATGCGCTGGCCTACATCACTGGCCTGGTACTGGGCTGGCGGCTGATGCGCCGGCTGGTGGAACGATCGCCGGTGGTAGGGACGCAAGTGCAGGTGGACGACTTCCTCACCTGGGCAACGCTGGGCGTGGTGCTGGGGGGGCGACTCGGCTACGTGCTGTTCTACCAGCCTGGTGTGTATTTCTCGCACCCGACCTTGATATTCGCTGTCTGGGAAGGCGGCATGAGCTTCCACGGCGGCATGCTGGGCGTGGCGGTGGCGATCGCGGTGTTTTGCCGCCGCAACGGCATCCCATTGCTGGGGTTCGCCGACCGGATCGCAGTGTGTGCACCGATCGGGCTGTTCCTGGGCCGCATCGCCAACTTCATCAACGGCGAGCTCTGGGGCCGGCCCGCGCCGCTGTGGTGGCCAGGCGCGATGGTGTTCCCTAATGCCGAGCCGACGACGCAGCCCTCGATGCAGGTCTATGACGCGCTGCGGAACACGGTCTGCGCCGGCCTCGATCCGTCGCGCTGCGTGCCGCGCTTCCCCAGCGAACTGTACGAGGCAACGCTGGAGGGTCTGGTGCTGCTGGGCGTGATGCTGCTGCTGGCGCGCAGCGAGGCATTGCGCGCCCGGTTCGGCTGGCTGACCGGCGCGTTCCTGATCGGCTACGGCATCGCCCGCATCACCGGCGAGTGCTTCCGCGAGCCGGACGCTTTCCTGGGCTTCCTCCCGTTCGGCACCACCATGGGCCAGGTGCTGTGCATCCCGATGCTGATCGCCGGCGCCTGGCTGATCTGGCGCGCCCGGCCGGTGTCGGCTCCGACGCTGTCCGCGGAGCCACGGCCGGCCCGATGACCGAACGGCCGGCCCAATGACCGAACGGCTGGAGCGCATGGACGCGTTCATGGCGCGCGCCAACGCCGCCTACTACGCGACCCACGATCCGTTCGCCGACTTCACCACCGCGCCCGAGATCAGCCAGGTGTTCGGCGAGTTGCTCGGCCTGTGGGCGGCAGTCACCTGGGGGCTCCTGGGGCGCCCGCGCCCCGTGTTGCTGGTGGAGGCCGGCCCGGGCCGTGGCACCCTGATGGCCGACGCGCTGCGGGCGGTAGCGCAGGTCGCCCCCGATTTCCACGCCGCCCTGTCGCTGCACCTGATCGAGACCTCCCCCCGGCTGCGCGCGTTGCAGGCCGAGCGCCTGCCGGGGGCGACCTGGCACGATCGGCTCGACACGCTCCCGCACGCCCCGCTGCTGCTGCTGGCCAACGAGTTCCTCGACGCCCTGCCAATCCGCCAGTTCGTCCGGAGGGGTGGGGAGTGGATGGAGAGGTTTGTCGGTCCGGAGGGTTTCGTGGAGGTGAAGAATACTCCCCCTCCCCTTGAGGGAGGGGGTTGGGGGGAGGGGTGCGTACAGCCACGGACAGCGGCTGTACGCACCCCTCCCCCCGGCCCCCTCCCTCAAGGGGAGGGGGAGGGCCAGATCCACGAACTCTGCGAACCCGCCCAAGCGTTTATGACCGACCTCGCCGCCCGCTGCACCGCCCATCCCGGGGCCGCCCTGTTCCTGGATTACGGCCCGGAACACAGCACCCCCGGCGACTCGCTCCAGGCTATCGCCAACGGCCGGCCCGCTGATCCGCTGTCCCCGCCCGGCACCGCGGACCTGACGGCGCATGTGGACTTCGCAGCCCTCGCCGTGACCGCCCGCACCGCCGGCGCCCCCGTGTTCGGCCCCATCCCGCAGGGACCGTTCCTCGCCCGGCTCGGCCTGTTCCAACGCACCGGCCGGCTGGCGCGCGGGCAGCCGGCTGCGCGCGCCGCCGCCCTGGTCGAGGCGGCGCAACGCCTGGCCGAGCCCAACCGCATGGGCCGCCTGTTCAAAGCGCTGGCGCTCTGCCACCCTGGCTGCCCTCCCCTCCCCGGATTCGCCGACTGACCCCCATGCCGCCAGATCCGCTTCGCTCCCCGGCGCTGCCCGCGCCGCACGGCTTCTTCACCCGCCTCGGCGGTGTGTCCGCCGGCCCGTATGCCAGCCTGAATTGCAGCCTGTCCGGCCAGGACTCGCGCGACGCCGTGCTGGAGAACCGCGCCCGCGCCGCCGTGGCAATCGGCGCCGAGCCCGCATGGCTGGTGGGGTTGATGCAGGTGCACGGCGCCGGCGTCGTGCACGCGACCTCGGCCTGGGCCGCCGGCGAAGGCCCCCGCGCCGACGCCATGGTGACCGACCGGCCCGGCATCGCCCTGGGCATCGTGACCGCCGACTGCGCGCCGGTGCTGTTCTGCGACCCGGAGGCCGGGGTGGCCGCCGCCGCCCATGCCGGCTGGCGCGGCGCGGTGGCGGGCGTGCTGGAGGCGACCGTCGCCGCCATGCAGGCGCTGGGCGCTCGGCGGATCGCCGCGGTTGTAGGCCCATGCATCCGGCAGGAGTCGTACGAGGTCGGCGCCGACCTGCGCGACGCGGTAGTCGCGCGCGACCCCGCCGACGTCCGGTTCTTCGCCCCCGGCCGGCGCGAGGCGCGCTGGCAGTTCGACCTGCCGGGGTATTGCGTTGCTCGGCTGGAGGCCGCCGGGGCGGCGGTGGCCAGCGTCGCGGTGGACACGCTGGAGGACGAGGCCCGCTTCTTCAGCCACCGGCGCCGGACGCTGGCGGGTGGCGGGCCGATCGGGCACCAGATCTCGGTAGTCCGGCTGGCGGATTGAGCAGGGCTGGCGGCGGAGAGCGCGTGGCCCGCGGGCCGGCCGCGGCATGGGCCGCCGGACATGCGGTTGGGGGCGGGCACCGTCTCACGAGTGTCTCGTCGTACCGTTCTCGTCTCGCCATCCCCGTTCCTGTCTTGCCGTCTCGTCACTGTCTTGCCGTCTCGCGCCACGCAGCAATGCTGCGCGCTGCGGGACCAACGGGATCGCGCCTGGGCTGGTCGCTAGCCAAGTGCGCCACTGTCTCGCAGCCGTCTCACGGCGCACCCCACGAGATTCCGACCCGTCAAGTATCGCCCAGTGGCGGAGAACGCGACCGCTGGGCATGGGGTGTTGCCCTCACCGCTCAATAGGGACGCTCCCGGCCGGGTCCGCCGTCTCGGTGCGCCGCACGATGCACACGGCCTGCTTCTCCTTTCCGGTGTCGCTTGCCAGCTCAGCGGCTTCAAGCCACGCGTCTCCTTCAGAAGGCGCGCCGATGCGCCATCAGCGGGGCCGCACCGCTGGGCATCGGATGTTGTCATCCCCACGGTTTGCAACGACGCAATTTGTTGCCTGCGGCTCCAGCCTGCTCTGGTGCGTGGCCTTCCGTCGTCACCCGCCGAGCCGCGCGACGCCGGGCCGACGGTGGCTGACGCGAACCCGGGCTTGTTTCCTCTGCGTGCCCTGCGTGTCTCATCGGCCTCTGTGATAAATTTGCCAGCTGCCTGCGGCACCTGCGTTGCACGACATGCCCGCATTCGTGGACACCGGCCGGCACGGGCGATTGTTGTGTCGGGCGGAGTGGCGGCGCATCGGGGCGGCGCAGTGCTGCAGTTGCGGCAATGTTCCATGGCGATAAGATGGCGTTAGATTTGCCACTAACAAGGAGGCTTGGCGCCTCTGTCAGGCGGAGGGCGAGCGGCTGGTTAGCAACTTCCTCCCCCGATCGATGATGCGGCCGGCGTCGAAGTCCTTCACCCGCCCTTCTGCGAGATCGGCGAAGCCCTTATCGATGTCGACCTCCAGCGCGGCAAATTCCTGCAATTGCAGGGCGCGCTTCAGCTTCCGGTCGCACCGCGCCTCGCACACCACCTCACTGGTCGATGCGTAATCGCCGCCGGCGACCGCGCAGCGGCCAGCGAGCGAGCGCTTTTTCAGGCCTAACGCTGTCAGGCG
>DATHNI010000344.1:0-3058 GCA_035486135.1 Acetobacteraceae bacterium | reverse complement strand
GCCGCCATCGCCAACGCCATCGCGCCCCCCAGCACCGCGGCGGCGATCAGCGCGGCGAAGGTCACCACCAGCGTGGAGCCTAGCGCGGTCAGCAATCCGACCGGATCGGCGAAGAAAGCGCCAATGATCGCGATCGGGCCGGGCACCAAATACACCGGCACGCCGGTCAGCCGCACCGCGGCCTCCCACGCCGCCAGCGCGAGCAATCCGAACAGCGCGGGTGCGATGCGGTCGATGATCACCGTTCCTCCAGGGATGCTTCCAGCGCCTGAGATATTTCCGCCACCAGCGCCGCGTAGGCAGGATCGAGCCGCGTCTGAGGCTCCGGGCGCAGTGGAGAAAGAATCTCGCGCTCGATGCGTCCCGGGCGGGGCGTCATCAGCACGATGCGGCGGGCGAGAAACGCAGCCTCGTAGATCGAGTGGGTGACGAACACCACGGTGCAGCCGATGGATTGCCACAGGGTCAGCAGGTCCGCCTGCAGCCGGTGGCGGGTGAATTCGTCGAGCGCGGCGAACGGCTCGTCCATCAGCAGCAGGCGCGGCCGCGTCACCAGCGCCCGCGCGATCGAAACCCGCATGCGCATGCCGCCCGACAGTTGGCGCGGCCTTGTGGCTTCGAAGCCGGTGAGTGCCACACGGGCGAGCGCCGCCCGCGCCTCCGGCATCGCTTCCGCGTGCGGCACGCCGCGCAGACGCAACGGCAGGAAAACGTTGTCCTCGGCGCTGGCCCAGGGCAGCAGCGTGGCGTCCTGGAAGACGAAACCGATTTCTCCCGGTGTCGGCGCGTGGCCGGCGTCCCAGTTCAGCGCGCCGGAATCCGGGCGATCCAGACCGGCGATCAACCGCAGCAGCGTCGATTTGCCGCAGCCCGAGGGGCCGAGCAGGGCGAGGAAGTCGCCTGCGTCGAGGCGGAGGGAAACGTCGCGCAGGGCTTCGACACCGCCCGGGAAGCGGCGGCCGACGGAGGTGACGGTCAGCACTAAATCGAGGCGGTCGGCACGTTCGCCGGCGCCGGATCGCCGCGGAGACACGAACACCAGTCTTCGAAGCCTCGCATGGTTGCCTTCCCGATCTGGTCGTCGTGCTGTGTTGATGGCGGCCGCACAATGGCACTGGCGCGGACAGAGGCAAGACGCGGAGCATTGCCAGGGCAAATGGGGTGAACGAGGGAAGGCCAGGGGCTTTGCCCCTGAAACCCCACCAAGGGGCTCTGAGGCTGTGAGTTTTTGCCGTCCTCGCGTCTGAGCGGAGGCGGGAGAGATCTACGGCGGGAAGTTGGGCCGATTTTCGAACCCTTGGTGGCTGGGCGCGGAGCGAGACCACGGGCTCCGATCGCTGGGTTTGCTGGGCGGTGGCGTGCCGGCGCCGCGGCGTTGCGAGCCAGGGCCCCGTGGGTTCCTCCGTTCAGGCGGGCGCCAGGCCTGCGCGGCCGCGTAGCCGGAACCCACAGACCATGTTGTGCGCCAGGGCGTGGAGCAGCGCCACGCAACGCACCTTGCTGGCGCCGCGCACGAGCAACTGTTGCAGTCCCCGTCCGCGCCACTGCGCAAACACGCATTCGGCATGCGAGCGGGCCTGATACCAGCGTTTGCCGTTCGGCTCGCGCATGTTGCGCCGCCACGCCGCCACGCCCGGGCCATCTTTCGGTCGTGGCGCGTAAGCCGCGTCGCCTTGGTGTTTGGCCTGGTTGCTGGGCGCCAGAACCAGCGTGCCCCCGGCATAGGCCGCCTCGATGTCGTCGAGGTGGTAGAAACCTGCGTCCGCCAGATAGAACGAGGGCCGTTTGCCGTAGCGCTGGTCAATCCGCTCGAGCATCGGTCCGACCTGGCCGCTGTCGGCACCCTGCGGTTCCAGCCCGACATCCACCACCACCAGGCTGTCCGGATCGCATCCCATCTGCACATTATAGGCGGGTCGGAATGCACCGGCCGCCATGCGCATGACCCGCGCATCCGGATCGGTCGGGGAGACGCGCGGCTCCTTCTCGCGGCCTGTCTTGCGGTCGATGCGATCCTTTTTGGCGCGCTGGGCTTGCTCTGCCTCCAGTTCGGACAGCCGCTGCTGCGCCCGGCGCAGCCGCTCGGCTTGCGCCTCGGCCGCGCGAGCCCGGGTTTGCGCGCGGCGCTGGGCGGCGGCCCCCGGGTCATCGTCGAGTTCGCGCCGCAACTGCGCGATCCGCTCCGCCACCTCGTCGCGCAGCCGGGCGATTGTCTTGCGGCGGCGGAATGACGCGGCGCCGGCGCTGGCCCGCAGCTTCACCCCATCCTGCGCCAGTCGCTGCATCTGAATAAGCCCGTCGGCCGCGAGTGCGGTCACGCTGTCGGTCAGCAGCTTATCCAGCAGTTGCCCATGGTCGACGCGGAAGTCGCTCAGTGCGTGGTGGTTGACCCCAACCCCGCCACACAGCCAGCGATAGGGCAGGTCTCGTTCGCACAGCCTGGCCAGTTCGCGCGCACTGCCGACAGCCTCGATCGTGGCGTAGAGCCAAAGCGCCAGGAGCAGAGCGGGATCAATGCCATCGCGACCCGGCCCATGGGTGCGGGCCTTGAAGGCGTGGTACAGCGGTCCGAGTTCCAGCGTGGCCACGAAGGCAGCGACAAGGCGCACCGGGTGATCGGTTGCCACCAACTGGTCGAGATCGACCATCTCCCAGCCAAGACTGGTGCGATCGGGCCTGGCGACACGCGGATCGCCAGGCTGTATCGCCGGCGCCGCGACCGGTTCGGTGGTTGGCAAATCAGGAAACAAACCGTTGCTGCTCATCGCTGCCTCGCTCGAACATGAGGCAGAGAATCATACCCGATGACCGCGTCGCCAGACCTCGGAGTCCAGGCAGGCGAAAAAATCACAGCCTCTCTGCCCCTTGGATCCCCGCCAAGGGCGCAGCCCTTGGAACCCTTCAATTGGAGTGGTTGGATTGCAAAGGCTCCGCCTTTGCTGGAGGTCCAGGGGGCAAAGCCCCCTGGCGGGGTTTCAGGGGCGGAGCCCCTGAACTTCCTCCTTGCGGTCTACCCGCCGGCCCGTTAAAGAACCGCATGGTTCGGAAACGCCCCACC
>DATHNI010000343.1:0-4508 GCA_035486135.1 Acetobacteraceae bacterium | reverse complement strand
TCGAGGCGCACGCGGTCCGATGTGACGGTGCCGTCTTTCAGTGCGACGGCGTGCGGGTAGGAGGCGATGGCAGAGCGGAGGGTCAGCATGGCGAGAAGACCTTTCCCGCTACGCGGGACCAGAAAACCTCTCCCGCCACGCGGGAGAGGTCAAGGCGCGCAGCGCCGAGGGTGAGGGTGCGGCGGTTCACCGCGGTCTTGTTTCATGCCGGCGCGAAAGGGGCGTGGGGGGCCGCAACCCCCTCACCCGCCGTTTCATGGCGACCTCTCGCACGTAGCGGGAGAGGTTTCCTTCACGGTCGGATAGATATCGGCGCCGTAATGCTTGCGGAACGTCTCGATCTGGTCCGGCGGCGGCGGTGCGTAGACGCATTTCTTCGAGGTGAAGCGCCCGCCCATGATGTGGTTCAGCTTCACCGCCGCCTCGCCCAGCTTCACCAGGTTGGTAATGCCGTTCAGGATCGGCACACCGTCTGGGGTTTCATACACACCGGCATGCGCGAGCAATGCCATCACGACGCCACCGGCGGCGATCACCACCTCGGCGCCGGCTTCGGTGTTCTTGCGCGCCGCCTCGTTGAACTGCGCCAGGATACGATCTCGCGCATCCGGATTGTCGAAGCCCGGCCCCAGATCGGTGATACGATCGATGCGCATGCGGTTGGCGCCGGCGAAGCGGGCGCGCAGGCCGTAGCGATCGACGTTCTCGACGATGCGCGGGGTGAATTTCTCGTTGATGGTGACGAAGGAAAAATTCGCCCCCATCATGCAGGCCATGTGCATCGCCGACTCGCACAGCCCCAGCACCGGGATGTTGGCGATCTCGCGCGCCTCGCGCAGACCGGGATCGGCGATGTTGCCGATCAGGAACGCATCGAAGCCTTGGAGCACTGCGCGCTGCACATTCTTCAGCACCTCGCCGGTCTCCAGGTATTCCAGGTAGCGGTACTGGTCGCCGACGCCGCCGATCTCGGTGATGCCCGCGACGTGGATCTCGGTGCCGGGATCGCGCACCTTGTCCAATATCTCGCGCAGCACGCGCGGATAGCCACCCCATTCGGTCTGGCGGGACATGCTCTGATACCAGAGTTTCATGCGGGCGTTTCCTCCATGCAAGCGGCAACCCCGCGCACCGATGTAGTCGGCGCAACGAAGGCGGCGGCCATGCTACAGGATGGCTGATCCGGCGTCGATCACCGGCCACGACTGCAACCGGCTAACGGCGGCTGGACATCGGTGCGGTTGCACAGCCGGTGTGGCGGCAAACGCGGTGTCGCCTGTGCGTGGGTGGTTAGGGGCGGATCGGCTGTTCTCCTACCATGGGGGGATTTGCAGCATCGCAAAGCAAGGTTTTAACACAGAGGCCACCGAGAAGAAGTTTAAGCCACAGAGTTTCACAGAGAAAATTTATCCAATGCGGGCCTGTCCTGCGAGGCCATCGTGCATCGCCAATGTTTTCTCTCTGCGTCGCTCTGTGGCTAAAGCTTCTGCTCTGTGCGCTCTGTGTTAAAATTTTGCTTGCCTTGCTTGCGGTTCCCCGGACCAGGCAGGTTTCGCCAGCGGACGTCAGCACGAGTGCAAATGCGTTCGCCCTGAGGGGCAGCATTTACGTTCCTGAATGGCACTATGTGGCTGTTTTATAATGATGTATAGACAAGGCCTCCGTGGCCCCCCGGTGGTTCTCGGCCTTCTCCGTGTTGAATGCTTGCTTGCTGTCGAGCGAAATGCCACGGCGTGGACCCGCATCAACTGGCGCAGCGCACCGACAATTCCAGGCCGCCGCCAAATGGCAGCGTCATCGTCCGGAACCCGTTCGCCGGATCGTTGAGGAATGCGAAATACTCCGCGTACGCGCCCCAATGTTCCGCCGTATTGTCACAGACGACGATGGCGCCGGGCCTGAGACGCGGGGCCACCAGTTCCAGCGCCGGCCGCGCCATGGGAACCCAGATATCCACCAGCATGAAATCCACCGGCCCGTCGATCTGTGCCAGGGTCTCGCGCAAATCACCCTCACGCAGATCGATGAACGCGCTCAGCCCCGCCGCCTCGAAATGCCCACGTGCGGCGGCGGCCTTCTCCGGTTCGTATTCCGTGCCGATCACCACGCCATCGCCACCGGCGGCGCCGACGTTGTCGCGCACGGCGGCGGCAAGATACAGCGTCGAGACCCCGTAGGAGGTACCCGCCTCGACAACGCGGCGCGCGCCCATCGCACGGCAGAGCAAATAGCAGAACTCCGCCTTGTCACGGTCGAGCGCGACGAGCTTATCGATGCGAAAGGCCTTGAGCTTCGCCGCCTCGTCCGCCGTCAATGGCTGCGCCGCGTTAGCGCTCTGGCTGTAGTAGCTTGCCAGGGCGTCAACCTGGGCGTCGCTTCTGATGTGCAGGTCAGCCAGCAGAGCTTCCAGTCGCGGATCGTTCAGTATGCCCATTGCGGCAACCTCCCTGGCGATCCCGACAGCATGGCACCGGCCGGCCGTGGCTGTCCTGCCAGAGTCTGATGCAAACCGGACAGCCCGGCGGTCCGAGGCAGCAATTCATCAGGGATCGACAAAGCCCGAGAAACCCGACAGGCGAAATCGCCCGGCTATGCCGGCCGCCAGTTGAAGCGGCTGGCCAGCCACTTGCGCAAGGACAGCAGGGCGGCCTCGTTCGCCGCCACCGGCGCGGTGTTGGCGGTGGCGGCCGGTCCGCCGAGCAAGTGAAGGTCCAGCGACATGGCCGGCGACTGCACGTCCAGCGCGCCGGCGGCGTCGGTTCCGGCGCGCCGCCACAGCGCCACCATCGCTGCCGGGGTCAATTGCGGCAGCGCCAGCCCGAACTCCAGTTGCGACGCCGCCGCCGCAGCGCACCAGGCGTCGAATATCGGCCCGGCGAGCAATCCGCCGCGCCGCTGGGCGAAGAGTTCGGGCAAAATCGGGACTTCCGGAAATTCCGCAGCCCGTATCAGCGTGCCGGTGTCGTCGCGCATGCCGAGGGAGAAGATCGGCACGGCCCCGGCATCGACCAGTGCCCTGGCCTGCGCTGGCACCTTGTGGCCGCGCAACAGCACGGCATCCACGGCGTTGCGGGCGAACGCGGTTTGCAACGCGTCGTCCTCCACGACCCCGGCGACCAGTTCGGCGCGGCCACCGAGCAATTCAATCCCGAGCACGGCGGGCAGGTCGTGCCCGGCAGGATGCGCGGCGGCGATGCGGACGCTACCGCCGGCGGCAAAGGTCTCGGGGCGGCCGACCACCACCGCTGGCGCCACGCAGGCCATGATCGTGACCCAGTGGCCGACGTCGAACTTTGCCCGCGGGTCGCCCACCAGCCAGTCGAGCGCGGTCTCACCGGGCACCAGCAGCACGGTGTGGCCATCCGGGGCGACACGCGTGTCGAACTGGTTGGCGCCGGTCACGCCGTCCGCGCCACCGGCAGCGGTCTGCCGCATGACGACGCCTGGCGCGAGGGACTGGGCGATGGCCGGCTGCAACAGGCGCGCCCAACGATCCATGGATCCGCCGTCCGGCCCGGCCACCAGGATTTTCGCTCCATCGGGAAATGGCGTGTCGGCCAGCGCGGGCGAGATGCCAAAGGACGGCGCGGCCATGCTCCGCCCGGCCTGCCCGAGGACGGGCAGGCTTGCGAGCAATCCCAGCAGGCGGCGCCGGCCGGGCGTTGGCAGGGTCTCGGTCATGGGGGTGACGTTTCCCGTGCTCAGGGTCCGGCGGCGACCGGGCCCGTCCCTCTCCTAGCCCACTTGGGGGTCATGGCAAAGTCATGACGCGGCGATGGCGGCGGAGCGGCGGCAGCGGGGCGGCGCGTCCCGCCGCAGCGTTGATGAGGCCGGAGCATCGCCGCGGCGTTGATGAGGCTGGGGAACCGCCGGCCAGGTTGCGCTTGTCACCCCTATGCGTCGTAGGCGACCAGTGCCTCGCACGGCACGTCCAGGCGGGCGCGGCCGTTGAGGAAGGTCAGTTCGATCAATGCGGCGGCGGCGGGCACCACGGCGCCGGCCTGGCGCAGCAGGGCGATGCCGGCGGACATGGTGCCGCCGGTGGCGAGCAAATCGTCGACAATCACGATACGCTGGCCAGGCTCCACTGCGTCGGCCTGTATCTCAAGCCGGTCGGTGCCGTATTCCAGTTGGTAGTTGAGGCCAACCGTCTCGCCCGGCAGTTTGTTGCGCTTACGCAGCATGATGAAGCCACAGCCGAGCTTCAGCGCGAGCGGCGCGGCGATCAGGAAGCCGCGGCTTTCCAGCCCGGCGAGCAAATCGGGCTGATAGGCGCGCACCATCTTGGCCATCCGGCCCATCGCCACCTGCCAGGCGTCGGCGTCGCGCAACAGGGTGGAGATGTCGTAAAACAGCACGCCCGGCTTGGGGAAATCGGGAATGCCGCGGATGTGGTCCTTGAGGTCCATGCGCCGGCGCCTGTCTTCGATGGGTTGTCGCCTGGTGGTGTAGAGGGGTGGCGCAGGCATCGCAAGCAGCGCCACGGCGCGGTGGGGCGGCCCGAGACG
>DATHNI010000342.1:0-22390 GCA_035486135.1 Acetobacteraceae bacterium | reverse complement strand
CCCGACAGCGTTCCGGCGAGTTGATGCGCGCGCTCGTGCAGAATGGGGAACAGCGCGTGAATGCGCTCCAGCGTGTGGTGCCAATGGGTACGGCCAGCCTTGGTATAGGCGCCCATCTCCAGATTCTCGCGCACGGTCAGGGTCTTGAAAACCTGCCGGCCTTCCGGGACATGCGCGATGCCAAGATGCGCGCGTTCCGATGCCGCGCGTGGGCGCAGGTCATTGCCGCGGAAACTTATCGTCCCCTGCAGCGGCGGAACGATGCCGCAGATGGTCTTGAACAGCGTGGACTTGCCCGCTCCGTTCGGCCCCACGACGGTGACGAATTGCCCCTCCTCGACCGTGAGCGACACGTCGGTCAGCGCGCGCAGCCCGCCATAAGCGACGGAGAGGTTACGAACCTCAAGCATTCTGCCTCGCCAGCCACTTCTTGCCCAGATACGCCTCAATCACCGAACGGTTCTCCACCACGTCGCGTGGCAGGCCACTCGCCAGCACTCGGCCGTGATCCAGCACGAGGAATCGATCGGCGATCCGCATCATTGCGTGCATGGTATGTTCGATGATCACCACCGTCATGCCGTCATCGCGCAGCCGGGCCAGCACATCCAGCACCTCGTCGCACTCGTCGCGGCCGAGTCCGGCCAGCGTCTCGTCGAGCAGCAACAGCCGCGGGCGCCCGGCCAATCCTCGGGCCAGTTCCATTAACCGCAGTTGCTTGTTGGTAAGTTGCCCGGCCAGCGTGCCGGCCTGGCGGTGCAGCCCGACCCGCGCGAGCGCACCGACTGCAGCGTCCACGGCTGCATGGTCCGGCAATCCCGCGCCGTACGCACCGACAATCACATTGTCCAGCAGCGGCAATCTTGGAAAGCTGCGCACCACCTGGAAGGTGCGGGCGACACCCATGCGGCACACCTGGTGTACCTTCTTCCCCAGCATCGATTGTCCCGCCAGCGTCGCGCTGCCGGCGTCCGCCGCCAGCACGCCGTTCAAGACGTTGAACAACGTCGTCTTGCCGGCGCCGTTGGGGCCGATGATGCCGAGGATCTCGCCTTCCGTCACGGAAAAGCCCACATCGCTGACCGCGCGCAAGCCGCCGAACGAACGCGACAAGCCAATCACTTCCAATAACGGACCGCCAGCGCGCACGCTGGTGACAGACTGTGTCGGTGTTGCGGCGACCGGCGGCGCAGGTGGCGGCAGAGCGCGACGAAACCAGCGGTCGCGGATCGTCCAGAACAATCCCTCCGGCGCCGCCAGCATGATGATGATGATCGCCGCGCCATAGACCACGCCCTGGATGCCCGGAAGGTAATTCCCCAGCTCAGCGTTCAATGATTCGGCCAGAGGTACCAGGATCGCCGCGCCGATGATCGGGCCCCACACCGCGGCCACGCCGCCGAACAGCGTCACCACCACGGCCTGCGCGGAGACCAACATGCCGAACACCGAATCCGGCGTGACCACCAGCAGTACGCACGCATAAAGCCCGCCGGCCGCCGCGGCGATCATGCCTGACACAACCAGCGCGCGCATTTTCCACAAGCGGGCATTGAGGCCGGCGGCTTCGGCGGCCAATTCGTTCTGCCGGATCGCCAGCAACGCGAGGCCGAAGCGCGAGTTCTCCATCATCATGCAGGCAACCGTGCCGGCGATCAGCAGACCGACCGCCGCCACGGTGTACCAATGCTGGTCGGTGAACGCGAGATATGCCACCGGGTGCGTGCGATGCATCGGCAGCGACATTTCCTGGAAGCCCAGGTATTGCAGCACATAGAGAATCGCCAGTGGATAGGCCAGCATCGCCAGCGCGAAATAGTGCCCGCGCAGGCGAAAGGTGGGCAGCCCGATCAGCACCGCCGCGACCGCGCCCATCAGCATGCCGAGTGGGATGCCAATCCACGGTGTCAAATTCCAATACACCAGAGTCAGGGTCACGGTGTAGGCGCCGATGCCGAAGAACGATGCATGGCCGAACGAGAGCTGCCCGCCATAGCCGGACAGGATGTTCCACGACACGCCGAACACCGCCCAGATCGGCACCAACGTCAGGATAAGCTGGTAGTAGCTGTTGCTGACGAATGCCGACGCACCGAGATACGCTGCCGCAATGATCCCCAGCGCGATCAGGTCGCGTCGTAGCCGGATGCTCGCGCGCTGTCTCATGCCGGCCGCCTCACGCGCGTTCTGCCGAGCGGCCGAACAGGCCTTGCGGGCGCAGCATGATGATAAGCAGGAATACGACGAAGATCGCCGCGTTCTGCAGTTGAGGCGGCAGCACCAGGGCAGAGCATTGCTGCACGAAGCCGACGGTCAATCCGCCCCAGAACGCACCCAGGATGCTGCCCATGCCACCCAGCACCACGCCGGAATACATGATGATGACGTAATCGAAACCGACAAACGGTCCGAACGACAGATACGTGGCCATCAGCCCGCCGGCGATGGCGGTGACGCCGCTGCCAATGGCGAAAGCGGTGCGATAGGCGCGATCGACGTTGATGCCCATATAGGTGGCGGCGGTCGGATTGTCGGCCGCCGCGCGCAATGCTTTGCCAAGCCTGGTGTATTCCAGCAGCACGTAGAGGGAGATTGCGACGATGATCGCGACAGCGCAGGCAATCAGCCGCGCCTTGTTGAGGAACAGCGTGGCGTCGCCATAAATCGGACCGATCTCGATGGCACGCGAGGCAAGCGGCGTGCGCACCGTTTGCGGTGTGGAACCGAACAGGATCAGGCCGCCGTTCTGCAGGATCAGCGAAATGCCCAACGTAATCACCAGCTGGCCGAAATGCCCTTCGTCCAGTGTCCCGGTGGTGCGCAGGCCCGACACCCGGCTGATAAGGAATTTGTGCAGCAGCGCACCGCCGGCGAACACGATCGGGCCAGCGCACAGCGCGCCGACGAAAGGTCCAATATAGGGGCCCAGGAATGCCAGAACGCCGCCGCCCGTGACCAGATAGAGGCTGGCGAACATGCCGAGCATCAGCAACTCGCCCTGGGCGAAATTTACGATCTTCATGACACCGAAGATCAACCCGAGGCCGATGCACATCAGGCCATAGATGCAGCCGATGGTGATGCCCGCGGCGAGCGCGTTCAGCACGTTCTCGATGAGAACTTCCAAGTCCACCAGCTTTCGTTCGCCTCCCTTTATCGTCATGGCCGGGCCTGATGCGGCCATCCACGTCCGTCGCCGGCGCGTGGACGGCCGGGTCAGGTCCGGCCATGACGTGGCACATGTCATAGCTGTTCGGCGCCGTTGTCTCAAGCGAGGCATCGGGGCTTCGACCGGGCACCCGTTTGGCGTATAGCGGCCAGATGCAGCACGTATCCTCGCCCCAGGACGTATTGCCGGCGTTGCAGCACTATGTGGAGCTGCTGCAACGGTGGAACCGGTCGATCAATCTTGTCAGCGCGCGCGATATTCCCGCGCTGTGGACACGCCATATCGCCGATAGCCTGCAGCTGGGCACGCTGTGGAGCAAACGCCCGGAGCGGGCGATCGATCTGGGCTCAGGCGGCGGGTTTCCGGGTCTGGTGCTGGCGATCCAATATGGCGTGCCTTTCGATCTCATCGAGCAAGACCAGGGGAAGGCTGCATTCTTGCGGGAGGCGGCACGGGTGACGGGGGCCCCAGTCACTGTTGTTGCAACGAAAATCGAGGCAGCTGCGGTGCCGCGCGCGCCATTGATGACTGCGCGTGGTCTGGCGCCGCTGTCCGTTCTGTTGGGTTATGCGGAACATCTGCTGACGCCGGACGGAGAATGCCTGTTCCTGAAAGGCCGAGGCGTGGAAACGGAAATTGCCGACGCGATGCGCGGTTGGACCATGCACGTCGAGCGGTTTCCAAGCCAAACAGACAGCAATGGCGTGATCCTGCGCGTGTCGGGGATTGCAAGACTGTAATGCGTGGTGGGGGGCGACCAAAGGTCCCGGCGGGTTCGACAGCGCAGCCTCAGCCTGATACCAGAATTCATGAGCGACACGGCGCGGAGGTGGACGCAACGGCCATGAACGATCAGGTGACGGAAGACCCGCAAACAATTTTGGACCGGCTGGAACAGCAGTCGGTCCGGCGCGAGACGCCATGTGGCGATGGCAGCATGGTGTGGCATATCTGGGACACGTCCGGCGGCACGGCGCCGGTCTTGGTGCTGTTCCACGGCGGTGCCGGTTCGTGGCGCCATTGGGCGCACAATATTCCTGTCCTGTCGCAGCATTATCGTTTGCTGGTGCCCGATCTGCCCGGCCTGGGCGAGTCCGCGTTCCCGCCGAAAAGCGACGATGCAGAGTCAGTTGCGGAAGTCGTCGCCGCCGGTATCGATGCGCTTATCGGCACCGAGACGACCTACGACGTTGTGGGGTTCTCGTTCGGTGGCACGATGGCAAGTTGCGTCGGTGCCTTGCATGGCGCGCGGGTGCGGTCTGTCACCATCATCGGTTCTGCCGGCGTGCGCCCCGATGGTAACGCGGTGGAACTGCTGAAAGTACGCCATTTGCAGGGCGAGGAGCGCGTCGCGACGCATCGCATCAACCTCAATCGTCTGATGATTGCCGATCCAGCGAAGATCGATGCACTGGCGCTGACCATCCAGGATTGGAACACCGTGCGCTCCCGGTTGAAGACGCCGACCTTGTCGCGCAGTGGCTCGCTGTGGCGCGCGCTGGACAAGGTGCATGTGCCGGTCAACGGTATCTGGGGCGAGAAGGACCCGCCGGGCAACCCGCGCGCGCCGGAACGCGTCGCCGCGCTACGTGCGCGGCGGCCTGATGCCGATGTGCGGATGATCCCGGGTGCCGGGCATTGGGTGGCTTACGAAGCGCCGGAAGCGGTCAACGCCATGCTGCTGCAGATGCTGGGGCGAACGCGGCCGTAACGGGCGGAGCGAGGGGAGGATACGTCATGTCGGATGCCAGCGCGATCGAACACGGTCCCGGCGAAATGATGGGCAATGCCGGTCCGGGCATGTTGTCCGGCCTGCGTGTGATCGAGATTGCCGACGAACGTGCGGAATATACCGGCCTGCTGCTGGCCGGGCTGGGTGCAGAGGTGGTGAAGATCGAACCACCGGAGGGTAACGCGACGCGGCGGATTGGGCCGTTCTTGGAGGATCAGCCTGGGCCGGAACGATCGTTGTTTTTTTGGAACTACAATCGCGGCAAGCAATCCGTCGTATTGGACCTGCGCGAGGCGCCGGCGCGGGAAAGGTTGTTGCGCTTGCTGGAAGGCGCCGACGTGCTGCTGGATTCGTCTTGCGGTGCGCTGAATCAGGTGCTTGGGCTGGATCGTGCGGCCCTGAACGCTCGGTTTCCCGTGCTGGTGACAGCGCGTATGACGCCGTTCGGCGATGACGGGCCGTGGGCGCAGTTCAAGGGGTCGGACCTGATTCATCTGGCGCTCGGCGGGGTGATGATGAATTGCGGCTATGACCCGGATCCGAAGCTGGAATACGACACGCCACCGATCGCGCCGCAGATCTGGCATGCTTATCATATTGCGGGAGAGCAGTTGGCAACGGGGATCATAGCGGCGCTGATCCATCGACACCGCAGCGGGGAAGGCCAGGACGTTTCGATCGCAGTGCACGAGGCAGTGTCTAAGAACCCGGAACTCGACATCATGCACTGGGTGATGCGCCGCGTGCCGTTGTGGCGCCTCACCAATCGTCATGCGGGCGAGATACCGAACCATTCGCCCAGCATCAGCCACACGAAAGACGGGCGCTGGTTCATTTCGCACGGCATGGGCGCCCGCGACCTGAAGAACCTGGTACCGCTGTTGACGAAATACGGCATGCAGGCCGATCTGCAGCCTCCTCCGCCGGATGCTGATTTAAAGGCCCGGCAGGTTCCGGGATCGCAGGCCGGTGACGAGGCCCGGGCGCACATGCTCGATGTGGTGCAGCGCTTTATTCGCGCCTGGACCTATGCCGACATGCCGTGGCGCGAGGCGCAGGATGCCGGCTTGCTCTGGGCGCCGCTGCGCAAGCCGCACGAGAATGCGCTCGACGAACATTGGCTGCGGCGCAAGAGCTTTGCCGACGTGGCGCATCCGGAACATGGCCGCAGCTTCCGCTATCCCACCAGCAAGTGGCTCAGCACGGCGACGAGTTGGCAGGTCGGCCGGCGTGCGCCATTGCTGGGCGAGGATACCGAGACCGTGCTCGGTGGCGCCGCGCGGCATCCCAGCGTGCCGGCGCAGCCTCGGGGTCATGCGAACCCGCTTTTGTCGGCGATGCATGACAAGCCGTTCCCTTTGCAGGGTGTGAAGATCCTCGACTTCGCATGGTTCCTGGCATCGGCTGGCGGCACGCGGTTCCTCGCCGCAATGGGCGCCGAAAGTTTCAAGGTAGAATGGAAGGACAATCCGGACACGCGGTTGGCGGCGATGGCCCCGGTCGGCGGACGCGCGGCGCGCGATGGCGCGACTGGTCCTCTGCCGGGGGTCAAGGACCACAACATGGGCGGGCAGTTCAACAACAAGAATGCCGGCAAGCGCGGCATTTCTTTGAACATCCGCCACCCGAAGGGCCTGCAGATCGCCAAGGACCTTGTGCGTATCTGCGACGTCGTGGCGGAGGGATTTTCGCCGGGCGTGTTGCCGCGGCTCGGCCTCGGCTATGACGTGATGAAGTCGATACGACCGGACATCATCTACATTCAGCAGTCGGGCATGGGCTCGCACGGGCTGTACGGACGGATGCGGACGGTCGGGCCGGTGGCGGCCGCGTTTGCGGGGCAGGGCGATATGTCGGGGTTGCCCGATCCGGCGATGCCGGTCGGCTGGGGGTATTCGTATCTCGACTGGATGGGCGCCTATGGCTACGCGCTGGCGATCCTCGGTGCGCTGTATCACCGCGACCGGACAGGGCAGGGGCAGTGGATCGATGCTTCGCAATGCGAGTCAGGATTGTTTCTGACGGGCACAACGATTCTCGACTGGTCCGCGAATGATCGGGTATGGGCACGCTACGGCAACCGATCGCCGTACAAGCCCGCAGCGCCGCATGGCGCGTATCGTTGCGAGGGCAAGGATCGCTGGATCGCCATTGCCTGCTTTACCGAGGCGGAATGGCGTGCGCTGGCGCAAGTGGCAGGGCAGGGGGCGTGGCTGGAGGATCGACGCTTCGCAACCATGGCCGATCGGCTGGCGCATCAAAATGCGCTGGATGCAGCAGTGGAATCCTGGACCGCATCGCAGGATCCGTTCGACCTGATGGAGCGTCTCCAGCGCGCGGGTGTCCCGGCCGGCGTGTGCCAGAACGCCGAGGACCGTTGCGACCGGGATCCGCAACTGCGTCACCTGAAATGGCTGACGGAAGTGACCGGCAGCAAGATCGGCACCTGGCCGGTCTACGAACTGCCGATGAAGTTCGGGCGCACGCCGGCCTATATCGGCGGCCCGATCGATCGCGGCGCACCGTGTTACGGCGAAGACAATGAATGGCTGCTGACCAACCTCCTCGGCATGACGGCGTCCGATGTCGAAAGGCTGGCAGAGGAAGGGGTGATCTGAACAATCCCCGCAGAGACACATGGAACTCAAAAGATGATCCTGCTGACCAACAACGAAGGCACGCTCGGTGTTCCCACCACGGCGCGCCTGTTATCCGAGGGTGCGCACGCGCTCGATGCGATCGAGGCCGGCATCCGCCTGATCGAAGCTGATCCGTCCGTGCGGACGGTTGGCCGCGGTGGCTGGCCCAATTTGCTGTGCGAAATGGAACTCGACGCGTGCCTGATGGACGGCACCACGTTGCGCAGCGGCGCGGTCGGCGCGCTGCAAGGCTTCCTGCATCCGGTCAGTGTCGCGCATGAAATCATGCGGAGGCTGCCACACGAATTGCTGGTGGGCGCCGGCGCCGCGCGGTTTGCGCGCGAGATCGGGGCGGAGGCTGCGGAAAACCTGATCGAGGATTCGTACGAAGCCTGGCAGGCGTGGTTCGACAACGAACTCACGCCCGAACAAAAGCGGGACTGGCCGGACGTGGAACTGGCGCCACTGTGCCGGCACGCGATCGATCCGGAAGTGGGCCGCGACACCACGGTCTTTCTCGCGCAGGACTCGCGCGGTGAGATCTGTTGCGGCACCAGCACGTCGGGCTGGGGCTGGAAATATCCCGGTCGGCTCGGCGATAGCCCGATCATCGGCGCCGGCTGCTATGCGGATACGCGCTACGGCGCCGCGGCTTGCACCGGAGCCGGCGAGATGACCATCCGCTGCTGCACGGCGCGATCGATCGTGCTCTATATGAAGCGCGGCGCCAGCGTGGCCGATGCGGTACTTGAAGCGGCGGAGGATATGCGCGCGCTGCAAGGCGGTTTGCTTGGCCGCGTGACGATCCATGCGATCGATCCGCGGGGCAACCACAAGGTCGTTGCGGTCAATGGTGCCGGCGACAACACCTATTGGCTGTGGCCCGGGAAGGAAGCGCCACAATCATTGCCCGCCGAACCGGTGGCGGTGCACAGCAACGAAATCAAGCCCAGCGCCACGACGCGCTATGCGTACGGACGCTAGGGCTGTTCGCACCTAGGTTCCGCTGACTTTGTCCGCCGGACGAATCACGTCCCTGTGCGGCAGGCTTTTCCATGGCCTCGCTCCGACCAAGTAAATAAAGGCTCGTATCGGCCGGGGGCGGGTATGAAGACTGGTGTGATCACGTGTGCCGCATTGGAACTGTTAGCCGGCGCAGCGGTCGCGCGTCCGCCCCCCAATGCCGACATGTCTTTGGCCCCCTGGTTCCAAAGCCTGCAACAGCCCCGCACCGGCATGTCCTGTTGCTCCATCGCCGATTGCCGGCAGACCGACTTCCGAATTCAGGACGGGCACTATCAGGCAATGATCGAGGGCCAGTGGCGCACTGTGCCACCGGAAGTCGTGTTGGAACGCGCCGACAATCCGACCGGCCGGGCAGTTGTGTGCTATACGCCGTATCGGGGCATTATGTGTTTCATCAAGGGGCCGGAAACCTGATTGACCGCGCAGCGGATGGCGAAGACGTCGTATTCCGCTGCCATAGTCACACCTCCACGCGGGCCTCGTGCAGATCCGGCATGACGTGCCGGGTGAACAGGTCGATCGAGTGCAGTGCCTCGTCCACACCGATATCGCCGAAGGCAAAACGATTGAGCAAGTAGTTGAGGCCGCCATCGTCGATGGTGCGTTGCAGAAAGTCGCGGACCTTGTCGGGCTTGCCGGCGACGGCGCGGCCTTCGGCTTCGGCTTCCTCGAACGTTTCAGGAAACATCGCGTTTGGATTGGGTAATTGCATGTTGTGCTTGCGCCACAGCTTCAGGAAACTGTCGCGCCATTTGCCATAGCCGCGGCGGGCTACCTCCAGCGCCTCGCGTTCGGTATCGGCAACAACGACGTGGCGGCCGACGCCCATCAGGGGCACATCTTGCGGGGCGTTGCCCGCGGCAGCCCATTCGGCGCGATATCGTTCGGTGAGCGGCCGCATTTTGCTGCCCGTGACGTTGCCGACGACGTTGACCCGGTGCTGCACGGCCCACGGCACCGCATCGAGCCGGCCGATGCCGTACCACAACGGCGGGTGCGGCTTCTGGTAGGGTTCCATCTCCATCGGCACGTCGTGATATTGGTAGTATTTGCCTTCGAAGGTCAGCTCCTTGCAGGCCATGCCTTTCAGGATGATCTCCAGCGCTTCCTGGTACATCCCGGGGGTTTGCGCCGGATCGAACCCGTAATAGCGCATCTCGATCGGCGATATCCCACGCCCCACCCCAAGCAGCAGCCGTCCCCTGCTCATTTGGTCAAGCATGCAGAGTTCTTCAAGCAACTTCAGCGGATGGTAGAGCGGCAGCAGATACACCAGGGCACCGAAGCGCAGTTGCGTCGTGCGTTGCGCGATCGCCGCGAGCCAGACACCGGGAGACGGCGCCACACCCAGCGGCGTCGCATGATGCTCGGCGACGTGGTACCCGTAGAAACCGGCACGATCGTACGCTTCTACCAGGCGCATGCGGTCGGCGAAGAACTGGTCGAGCAGCCCGGCGCCGCGATCCATGTGGTCGAATACGCCAAGCCGCATTGCCTGCCCTCCGCGTTGTTTTTTTCTGCCCGCGAACTTCCTGTCATTGCGACGGACGCAGCGACGAAGCAATCCTCCGCGGGAGATTGCTTCGTCGCTGCGTTCCTCGCAATGACAGGAAGTCTCGGAACTACACCCGCTCGATCAGTGCCGCGATGCCCTGGCCGACGCCGATGCACATGGTGGCGATGGCGCGCTTGCCGCCACGCGTTTCCATGGCATTCACCGCTGTCATCGCCAGCCGCGCGCCGGACATGCCCAGCGGATGCCCCAGCGCAATCGCACCGCCATGCGGGTTCACATGCTCGGCATCGTCGGGCAGCCCAAGCTGCCGCATCACGGCAAGGCCCTGCGCGGCAAAAGCCTCGTTCAGCTCGATGATATCGACATCGCCGATCGACAGCCCCGTCTTCTCCAGCAGCTTTTGCACCGCGGGTGCCGGGCCGATGCCCATGATGCGCGGTGGCACGCCGGCGGTCGCCATCGCAACGATACGCGCGCGCGGCGTCAAACCGTGCCGGCGCGCCGCGTCCTCGGACGCGATGATCAGCGCGGCGGCGCCGTCGTTCACACCCGACGCATTGCCGGCGGTGACGGTGCCTGGCTCGCGGAACGGAGTCTTCAGCTTGGCGAGACCTTCCAGTGTGGTGTCGGCGCGCGGGTGCTCGTCCTTGTCCACAACGGTATCGCCCTTGCGGCCTTTGATGGTGACCGGCGCGATCTCCTTCGCGAAGAACCCGCCTGCCTGCGCCTTGGCCGCACGCATCTGGCTACGAAACGCGAATTTATCCTGATCCTGACGGGAGATCTGGAATTCCTCGGCAACGTTCTCGCCGGTTTCCGGCATCGCATCGGTGCCGTAGATCTTCTGCATCTGCTTGTTGACGAAGCGCCAGCCGATCGTCGTGTCGTAGACCTCGCTGCTGCGCGAGAATGCTTCGGTCGCCTTGCCCATGACGAACGGCGCCCGGGTCATGCTCTCCACGCCCCCGGCCAACATCAGTTCTGCCTCGCCGGACCGAATGGCGCGTGCCGCGGTGCCCACGGCGTCCAGCCCGGAGCCGCATAGCCGATTGATGGTGGCGCCAGGAACACTGGCGGGCAGGCCGGACAGCAACACTGCCATGCGGGCGACGTTGCGGTTGTCCTCGCCGGCCTGGTTCGCACAGCCCAGGATGCAATCATCCAGTGCGTCCCAGTCGATTTGCTTGTTGCGTTCCATCAGCACGCGGATCGGATGCGCGGCGAGATCGTCAGTGCGCACGTCGCGCAATGCGCCGGCATAGCGGCCGATCGGTGTGCGCGTGAAGTCGCAGATATAGGCGTCGGTCATTGATTTCCTCCCGGCCCCGGCCTGCGCCGGGGCATGCTTTGGGGACGGCGTGGCGTTGCACAACATGTAGCGCCGACGGGGAACCGGGGGAAGGCCGGGCGGACGCCGATTACGGGTGCAGTGCCTGGCGGACGGCACTGGTCAGACCGGCACGGGTGTAGGGCTTGATAATCACTGGCGCCGCGTCAGGCGCGGCTTCCGCAGCAAGCGCATCCGGGTTGCCGGTGACGAACACCACCGGCAGGCCGTCCTGCTGTTCTTGCGCGCGGCGAACAAATTCCGCCCCCGACATGCCCGGCATGGCGTAGTCCACCAGAGCGAGCGAGATCGCGCATCGCTCCAGGCATGCCAGCGCTTCTTGCCCGCTGGAGGCAAGCCGAACGGCATAGCCATCATGTTCGATGAACGCCGCGGCAACGTCACGCGCATCAACGTCGTCATCCACGATCAGCACGACACCACCTGCGCGCGTGCCGTCATTGTCATGGTCGGCCGAGGCGTCCTCCGCCGCGAGCACGGCCTCCGCGCGCGGCAGAAAAACTTGCACAGTGGTGCCGCGACCCGGCGCGCTGTCCAGCAGGACGGTGCCACCGAATTGCTGGGCCAGGCCCCAGACCTGTGCGAGGCCAAGTCCGCTTCCCTTGCCAGGCTCCTTGGTCGTGAAGAACGGTTCGAACGCGCGATCGCGAATTTCGGCTGACATGCCGCTGCCGGAATCTATCACCGATATCGAGACATAATCGCCGGAATCGAGTTCCCGCGGCAGCTTGCTGGTGGCTGGACGATTGCGGGCGGTGATGCTGATCACGCCGCCGGCGGGCATCGCGTCGCGTGCGTTGATCGCCAGGTTCAGCAGCATCAGCTCGAGCTGCGTCGGATCGCAGAATGCCGCCCACAGGTCGGCGTCGAGCGTCGTGTCCACGCGTACCAGACCGCCGAGGCTGCGTTGCAGCAAATCCTCCATGCCGGCGATCATCGCCGTAAGATCGACCGGCCGAGGCGAGATGGTCTGCCGCCGCGCATAGGCCAGAAGCTGGTGCGTGAGTTCTCCGCCGCGCTGGGCCGCACGCTGCGCCGCGCGCAGATGCCGCATGCTGCGTTCATCCGGCAGCCGAGCCTGCAACAACTCCAGATTGCCCAGCACGACGGTGAGCAAATTGTTGAAGTCGTGCGCTACGCCGCCGGTAAGCTGGCCAATGGCTTCCATCTTCTGTGCCTGCCGCAATTGCTCCTCCACCCGGCGCATCGCGGTCAGGTCGAACGAGGTCAACAGCACGCGATCCACCCGTCCTGTCGCATCTCGCAACGGTGCCAGGAAGGTGCGTCGAACCACTTCGCCGCTTGGGAAGACATGGGTGTGCTCGTATTCGACCCGCTCTCCGGTTTCGACCGCCTTGCGATACTGCGTTAAGCCGAATTCAGCCTGTTCCGGCAGAAAGATTTCATCGAGGCTGCGGCCCACCACCTGGTCTCGTTCGAAACCGGTGTCGCTTACCCAGGCATCGTTGACATCCTCGCAGATCACGCGTCCGTCCGTTTCCACACGCATGAATGCGAGATAGATCGGCGCGTGGTCAAAGATCGCGGCGTAGCGTTCGCGCGACCGCCGCAACGCTTCGACCGTCTCGCGCAACGCCCGGGTTCGCTCCGCCACCCGATGCTCCAGCGCGGCCTCGGTCTGCTTGCGTTCGGTGATGTCGATGGTGACGCCGAGCATGCGGCGCGGTTTGCCGCGGGCGTCGGGAAATACGTTGCCGCGCGCGTTGATCCAGCGCACCTCGCCATCGAGCCGCACGATGCGGAATTCAACTGCGAACGGACCCGCACGGCGACTGAATGCGCGCGCCGAAGCGACGACGGATTCGCGATCGTCCGGATGAACGACACGCCGCCATAATGCGTAGTGATCGGCGCTCTGCGCCTCGGCATGCTCGCGCCCGATCAGCCGATACATCTCCAGCGACCAATGCGTGTGCCCGGTTGCCAGGTCCCATTCCCATGTGCCGATGCCGGCGGCTTCCTGCGCCAGGCGCAGATGTTCCTCGCTGGCCCGTAGCGTTTGCTCTGCGCGCACCCGTTCGCTGATGTCGCGCCAATAAACGCTGACCCCGTCCAGTGACGGTGCAACGTTGACCTGCACCCAGATCTTGGTCACCGGCGAGGGCGCCTCGAAGCTGATCGCGCGCTGTTCCGCGCGTGCCCGGCGCAGCACGCTTTCGTTGATCGTGCCGACGAGTTGCGGCAGGCACTCCCAGATCACTCGGCCGGTCACGTCTCCCGCGGCCAGCCCCCAGAACTCAAGCGCGCGCCGATTCGCGTAGATGAAGCGCCACGCGCCATCCAGCGCGTAGAATGCGTCGCCCATGCTCTCCACGATGGCACGGGCGTCAGCCGAGAGTCCCGGCAATTGCTCTGTGTCCCAGGTCACCATGCGGTCCAGACCAGTCTCCATGCGGTGCCTTGGCCGGAGCTTAGCGCAAGCAATTGCGTATTCGCTAATTTTTGCGGGTAGCATGATGGTTGGCGTTGCACATCAATGCCACGCGGCCCGGCAGAAACGCACGGAACTGGCGTCAGTAACGCGACGTATATGCACTGACTTCGTGGGTTCGGCGCGCGGTGGACGCTCAAAAGAGCAGTAAAGAACGGGTCGCAAAACGGGCGCGACGCCAACAATTTAGTGCCTGATGCGGAATAGATGCAATCATGCCCTCGCCATCCCGGGATAAACGCCGGGACGGCGAGGGGTCTGGGTGGGTCAGCTGTGCCAGCGGAACTCCTGCTGCTTACGCTGCGAACCCTGGCTGAGCTTGACGTTGACCAGCGCCGGCCCCCGGAAATTCATCGCTTCGTCGAGCGCGCCGCGCAGATCCTTCGGGTCCTCGACATAGAAGCCCTTGCCGCCGAAGGCCTCCATCATCAGGTCGTAGCGGGCGCCCCAGATCAGCGAGTTCGGCCGCATGTTGAGCATCGGGTTTTCCGGGATCTCCGGCATGCCCGGTCCGATGCCGCCGTTGTTGAACACGACGATCTTGGCCGGCATCCCGTAGCGGCACAGCGTCTCCATCTCCATGCCGGAGAAGCCGATCGCCGAGTCACCCGAGACATGGACGATCGGCTTGTCGGGGTGCACGACGCAAGCGGCGACGACAAACCCCAGGCCGACACCCATCGTGCCATAGCTGCCGGCGTCGAGTCGCGAGCGCGGGTTGAAATTCGGCAGTTGGGTACGGCCGATATCCATCGTGCTCGCGCCCTCGCTGCAGATGATCGCGTTTTTCGGCACCCACGCGGCGACGTCCCGCAGCAGCCGATAATACCCGCCCGGCGCCGAGTCGTCGGCGATCTGCGGCGCGATCTGCGCCGCGTTTTCCGCCGACTTCTTGGTGATCGCCGCGCGCCACGGCGTCTCCTTCGGGTAGAACCATTGACGGTCGACGAGCGCTGCATTGAGCTGCCCGACGATCGCCTTGCCATCGCCGCACAGCGCGACCTCGGCCGGCTTGTTCTGGTGCATCGCCTCCGGCTCGATGTCGAGCTGAATGACCCGCACGTCCTTATTATAGCGGGGCGGCAGGCCGAAATGCATGATCCAGTTGAAGCGTGCGCCCATCAGGAACACCACGTCGGCCTGCGACAACGCAAGGCTGCGTGCCGCGCCGACCGACAACGGATGGTCGTCGGGCATCACGCCCTTGCCCATCGGCGATGCGAGGAACGGCAGTTGCGTGCGCTCGATGAACTTGCGTACCTCTTCCTCGGCGCGCGAGAAGGCCATGCCCTTGCCGATGATCACCAGCGGCCGTTCGGCGGACTGCAGCACGTTCAGTGCCTGGTCGATATACTCGGGCATCGTCTGGATGCGCGGCGGATCAGGGCATTTCGCCGCCACGTGCGCCTTGTCCACATCGCAGGAGCCGGTGATGATGTCGTCGGCGATGTCGAGGTACGCCGCGCCGGGCCGGCCGTAGATCGATTGCCGAACCGCCATCTCCACATAGAACGGGATGCGATTCACATGCTCGATCGCGTGCGCCCACTTGCAGACCGGAGTCGCGGCCAGCACCTGGCGTTCCTCCTGGAAGGCGCCCATGCCGTTGCGGTAGGTCTCCGACGCGCCGCCGATCAATAGCATCGGCCAGCAATTCTGCTGCGCGTTCGCCAGCCCCGCGAGGCCGTGGATGACGCCGGGACCGGTCACCACGATGCACGACCCAGGGCGCCCGGTCAGGTAGCCCACCGCGCCCGCGGCATAGGATGCCGCTTGCTCATTGCGCATGCCAATATAGGGAAGACCTGCCCTCTGCGCCGCCTCCGCAAGCGGACCGACCGGAAACCCGACCACGCCGAACATATACTCCACGCCTTGTTCCTTGAGGCTATTCGCCAGCAAGTCGGCGCCTTTGATCTCAGCCATGTTTCCTCCTGTCATCGGGCGGCTACGGTCCGGCCCGTTACGAAAAAATCCGAACAACCGTCACATTACGCATATTTGCCGCCACGGCAAATGCAGGCGGCACCGGCGCGACCCCGTTGTGCCTGCCGGCACGTCCAGGCCGCTCGCGCCACGCCGGTTATCGATCCCGCCAAGCACCGAACCGTTTGATCTGGATCAAGGCGGGTACCCGGCCGAGCTCCGTAACCTTATGCATCAGTATCGTCCTGGGAGAGTCCCATGAGCCATGCGGAACCAGCGCTCTCGAATCCCGGTTTGCTCGGGCGTGTCCTTGTTTGGCTGCGGGCACACAGTGCCGGAGACGAACTCAGTGCCATGTCACCGGACGAGATCCGCAATCTTGCCAGCGACCTGTCGCTCGCCGAGGGTGATCTGCGGGCGCTGTCCGCGAGCATCAATGACAACACCGTGCTGATGGAAGGCATGATGCGCGCGCGCGGGTTTGAGCCGGAACAAGTGCGGCGTTCTTTTGGCACGCTGATGCGCGACGTGGAGCGCGTTTGTTCGCGCTGCCGCTCGACCGGCCGGTGCCGGCGGGAGTTGGACGCCGGCACGGCGGCGGCGCATGCCCATGAATACTGCCCGAATGTCGGCACGCTCGACGATCTTGCCGAGTTCGCAACGTCAGGGTAGCGTGCCCCACCTGTCATCGCGAGGAGCGCAGCGACGAAGCAATCCCCTGCCTGACGAGCCGAGGAACGCTCGGCAGGCGGGGGATTGCTTCGTCGCTGCGCTCCTCGCAATGACAACGACGCACGGGTTGCGGTTCTACCGACCCGGCTCCGGCCGTCCGGCGCGATGATACGGATGCCCCGCCGCAATCGATCGCGCACGGTATAATTGTTCCGCCAGCATGGCACGCACCAGCAGATGCGGCCAGGTCAACGCGCCCAGCGACAGCACGTAGTCGGCGCGTGCGAGCACCGACGCATCCAATCCTTCGGCACCGCCGACAAGGAAGCAGACCGGCCGGCCCGATCCCAGCCATCGTTCCAGCAACCCCGCGAGACGAGCGCTGTCCGGCGCGTCGCCACCGCTATCGAGCGCCACGGCGAACGCTGCGTCCGGCAACGCGCCCAGCAATGCGGCGGCTTCGCGACGCTTGATCTCTGCCGGGGCGCCGCGTGCTTCCGCAATTTCGCTGAGCAATAGCGCCGGTCGCAGCCGTGCCTGGTAGCGCGCGACGAGTGCGGCCTCCGGACCGTCGTGTTGCCGTCCAACGGCAATCAGGCGCATCATCGTGTTGCCTCGCAGCGGGCAACTTGCCGACTCTGTCGCGGGGTGGCAGAGCAAGCGGCACGTCGCGTGGAAGGGATACGCATGGACTGGCCTACGCAGCAAGGAAGCTTCGACGCCGGCGACATCACGTTGCAATCCGGCGCCGTGCTCCACAACGCGCGCCTGTCGTGGAAAGCGCATGGCACGCTGGCGCCGGCGCGTGACAACGTCATCCTTTATCCGACCAGCTATGCCGCGCAGCATCCCGACCTGGAATGGCTGATCGGGCCGGACCGTGTGCTGGATCCGACGCGCTGGTTCATCGTCATCGCCGACATGTTCGGCAATGGCCTGTCCTCCAGCCCGTCCGATACGCCGGATTATCCGGTGCTGGTGACCGTGCACGACAACGTGCAGGTGCAGCGCCGGCTACTGTCCGAACACTTCGGCATAGCGCAACTTGCCTGCGTGTATGGCTGGTCGATGGGCGCGTTGCAGGCCTATCACTGGGGAGCGTTGCATCCCGACGCCGTCGTTCGCATCGTGGTGAATTGCGGCGTGTCGCGGACCTCGGTGCACAACCAGGTGTTTCTGCATGGGCTGATGGCGACGCTGGAAGCCGCGCCACAGCATATCGGCAATGGCCGCTTCACCGCGGAGCCGCGCGCCGCGAAGCGAGCGTTCGGGCGCATCTATGCCGGCTGGGCGCTCAGTCAGGATTTTTATCGCGCAGGTTTGCATCTCGCATCCGGGCCGTCACCGAATCTTGGCGCTCCGGACTTGGACACGTTCCTGCGCACCGATTGGGAGGATCGTTTCGGCGCCCGGCCGGCGGCGAATCTCTACGCGCAGTTGCGCACCTGGGAAGCGGCGGATATCAGCGCCAACCCCCTGTACGACGGCGACCTGGCCGCCGCGTTGCGCGCCATCCGCGCCAAGGTGCTGCTGATGCCAGGCGAAACGGATCTGTACTTTCGCGTGGCCGACAATGCAGCCGAGTTGCCGCATCTGGCACACGCCGAGTTGCGGCCGATCCCCAGCATCTGGGGCCATCGTGCCGGCAACCCGGTGCCGAATCCCGAAGATGCCAGCTTCATCAAGCAGGCCGTGCGAGACTGGCTCGCACGGTAAGGAGCAAAGGGGACGACCCATGGCGGTTATCACCAGCAGCAATCCGCCCGCGGTGCGGGCGCCGACCGGCTATTCGCACGGCATTCTCGTTGAAGGCGCCGAGCGCCGGCTGATCATCTCCGGCCAGGTCGGCCTGGCCGCCGATGGCAGCGTGCCGACCACCGGCGAGGGGCAGATTGCCCAGGCTTTCGCCAATCTGCGCGCCGTGCTCGACGCGAATGGCATGACCATCACAAACATCGTGAAGACGACGGTGTTTCTCACCGACCGGGCGTTGCTGTCGGCATTCCGCGCGGCACGCGGCGCGGTGTTCGGCGACCATGCGCCGGCGTCCACGCTGCTGTTCATATCCGGCCTGGCCGATCCCCGCTTCATGGTGGAGATCGAGGCGGAGGCGGTGGCGTGATGGCGCCCTGATTGCGCTGTGTTAGCCTGCGCCAGGCATGCTGGGAGGGACGCTATGCTGCTGTACAACTCGATAGGCCCTAATCCGCGGGTCGTGCGCATCTTCATGGCCGAGCGCGGCATCGAATTGCCGCGTGTCGAAGTGGATTTGCGCGGCGGTGAGAATCGGGGGGAGGCGTTTCGGACGAAGAACCCCACGGGACAGTGTCCGGCGCTGGAACTCGACGACGGTACAGTGATCGCCGAGATCACCACGATCTGTGAATACCTCGACGAGGTCACGCCCGGTCCGTCACTGGTCGGCAGCACGCCGAAGGAACGGGCGGAAACGCGGATGTGGGCGCGGCGGGTCGATCTCAATATCCTCGAACCGATGGCCAACGGGTTCCGCTACGGCGAGGGTTTGAAGATGTTCCAAGACCGTGTCCACTGCATTCCCGCCGCGTCCAACGATCTGAAGCAGATCGCGCAAGAGAACTTGACATGGCTGGACGGGCAGATGGCGGGCAAGCCGTTCATCTGCGGGGACCGCCTGACGCTGGCGGATATTCTGCTGTTCGCGTTTGTCGATTTCTTCGATGGGGTGCGCCAGCCGATCAACCAGGAGAACAAGAATATCGTGGCTTGGCACGCGCGCATGAAGGCCCGCCCCAGCGCGGCGGCATAACGCAAACCTCTCCCGCTTCGCGGGAGAGGTCGAGACGCGCAGCGGCGAACGTGAGGGCGATCGGGTCGGCACTTTGCCTCTCCCTGCTGCGTTCCGCCCAGACCACCCTCGGTGCTTTTCACCATTGACCTCTCCGGCGCAGCGCGGGAGAGGTTTCCGGCTACACGGCACTCGCCTTGTCGATCTGTGCGATGGCGTCGTTATCCAGCCTGATGTCCGGCGCCCGCATGATCTCGCGCAACTGTTCGACGTTGGTGGCGCTGGCGATCGGCGCGGTAATGCTCGGCCGCGCGATCATCCAGGCCAGCGCCACCTGCGCCGGTGTCGCCTTGTAGCGTTTGGCGACGTCGTCCAGCGCCGCCAGCGTGCGCAGCCCGGCGTCGTTCAGGTATTTCGCCACGCGTGAGCCGCGCGCGCGGCCTTCGGTGTCGGCGGCCGAACGGTATTTGCCGGTGAGGAACCCGCTCGCCAGGGAGTAGAACGGAATGACGCCGATCTGTTCCTTGAGGCACAGGTTTTCGAGTTCGCCTTCGTAGGGCTGGCGTTCCACCAGGTTGTACAGCGGCTGCAGGCTTTGGTAGCGCGGCAGTCCCTGCGTGCTGCTGATCCGCAACGCTTCCGCCAGCCGCCCGGCGCCGAAATTGGACGCGCCGATCTCGCGCACCTTGCCTTGCTTGATCAGCTCGGCGTAGGCGGACAGGGTTTCCTCGATCGGCGTGTCGGGATCGTCGCGATGCGACTGGTACAGATCGATGTAGTCGGTCTGCAGGCGGCGCAACGACGCCTCGACTGCCTGCATCATGTAGGTGCGGGACAGGCCTTTCATGCCTGGTCCCATCTCGATGCCAAGCTTGGTGGCGATGATGACCTTGTCGCGGTTGCCACGCGCCTTCAGCCATTTGCCGAGGATGACTTCGGACTCTCCGCCCTGGTTGCCGGGATGCCAGCGCGAATACACGTCGGCGCTGTCGATGAAATTGAAACCGGCGGCGACGAAGGCGTCGAGCAATGCGAAGGAGGTGGGCTCATCGGCGGTCCAGCCGAATACGTTGCCGCCGAAGGCGAGCGGGGCAATGTGCAAGGATGATTGGCCTAGCCTGCGTTTTTCCATTCCGATCTCCAATAGACAGTAAGAACCCTCTCCCGCTACGCGGGAGAGGGCAGGGTGAGGGTGCAGCGTGCCGCACGCTTCGCCCTCACCTAAACCTCTCCCGCGAAGCGCGGGAGAGGGACTCTACCGGCCTGCTCGCACCAATTTGCCCGGTGTCGCGCCGGTGTACTCGCCGTTCTCGAACGTCGGCGAGCCGGACACGAAGGTTGCGCGATAGCCGTCCACCCGCTGCACCAGGCGGCGGCCGTTCTTCGGCAGGTCGTAGCGCACTTCCGGCACATGCAGCCGCAGCGCCTCGTAGTCGATCACGTTGACATCGGCCTTCTTCCCCGCCGCCAGGACGCCGCGATCGTGGAAGCCGAAGAAGCCGGCGGTCTCGCTGGTCTGCCGCTTCACCACCATCTCCAACGGCAGCCGCTCACCGCGCGAGCGGTCGCGCGCCCAGTGGATCAGCATCCAGCTCGGCACGCTGGCATCGACGATCGACGAGCAATGTGCGCCGCCATCCGACAGGCCAAGGATCGTCGCGTCATCCGTCAGCATGGTGCGGATGATGTCGTGATTGTCCTCGTTGTAGCCGACGATCGGGAAGAACAGGAACTTCTCCGCACCACCGGCGAGATAGTCGTAAGCGACCTCGTCCGGCGTGTGATTGCTGCGCGCGGCGATGGCGGCGATGCTGTCGCGCGCCTCCGGCTCATAGTTCGGCGGATCGCTCATCGGGAACATGCGATGCCAGCTCGTGGTGATGCGCTGGCGGAACTGCGACAGCCGGTGGATCAGTTCGGCGGATGGTGCCTCGCTGAGAATTTGCGCGCGCATCGCCGGATCCTGAAGCCGGCGAATACGCTCCTCAGGCGGCAGCTTCAGCAACTCCTGGTAGCTCGGCCGGATCGAGAATGGATTCAGCGCGGTGTCGATGCCCAGCAGCACGCCGACCGGACGCCCCGCCACCTGCGCCGTGACCATCGCCCCTTCCGCGCGCGCCTTGTGCACGCCGTCGATCAGCCGCCGCCAGCGCGCCGTGTCGGTCGGGCGATCGGTCAGCAGGAACCACACCGGGCGTCCGGTGTCCTTGCCGAGCTTCGTCATCCAACCCAGCTCTTCGGTCTCGATATCGAAGTCGCTGTTCACACCGAAGGCACCGTAGCCCAGCCCCTTGAACGCGGAACCGATGCCGAGCAATTCCTGCACTTCGGAATAGCGGCCGGGCACCATCTCACCCGTTGGCGTCTTGTGCGAATTCGTGCGCGACGTGGTGAAGCCGAACGCGCCGGCACGCAGGCCTTGCGCCACCGCGTCTCGCATCGCCGCGATGTCGTCGGCCGTCGCCTTTTCGCGATTGACGGCGCGCTCGCCCATCACATAGACGCGCAACGGATGGTGCGGAATCTGCGCGGCGACGTCGATCGCGCGCGGCATCTGATCCAGCGCGTCGAGATATTCGGGGAAGGTCTCCCAATTCCATTTCAGCCCGTCGGCCAGGGCGATGCCAGGGATTTCCTCCACCGCTTCCATCAGGCCGATCAGCGAGTCATGGTCGGCGCGGCGCACCGGCGCGAAGCCCACGCCGCAATTGCCGAACAGGATCGTGGTGACGCCATGCCATGACGAGGGGGCCAGCAGCGGGTCCCAGGTGGCCTGGCCATCGTAGTGCGTGTGCGCATCGACCCAGCCGGGCGTTACCAACAATCCGTCGGCATCGATGTCGCGCTTGCCGGGACCGGCCTTGCCGCCCACCTGGGTAATGCGGTCGCCGTCGATCGCGACGTCGCCGGTGAAACGCGGCTGACCGGTGCCGTCAACGACGGTTCCGCCACGGATGACCGTGTCGTGCATGGGTTTCTCCCTCGGGTTCCTTCTGCGGAATGGGAGACCGGTTCGGCGGCGGGGTCAAGCAACCGGCGTTACGGTTGGTGCCGGAGAGCGTCGTGCTGGGAGGCTCCCCATCCCCTTGAGGGCTTGGGCCGCGGAGCGGACCAAGGGTGGGGGGAGGGGTGCGTGCGCCCCC
>DATHNI010000341.1:0-4582 GCA_035486135.1 Acetobacteraceae bacterium | reverse complement strand
TTCACGGCATAAACCCGCACCCGGTCTTTGGCCTTGAGCGCCGCAGCCAGAAACCGCCCGCCATACTGCATCCGCGGCGTCGCGCCCACGATCGCAATGGAGCGCGGGTTGAGCATTTTGTGGATCGACGCCATCTGTGGTGCTGTCCAGAACTCCATGACACCCCCTGAAAAGAACGTGGCCCGTCGGGTCGGCAACCCCGCGCTTTACGAACGGCGCTGCCAGCGGCCGATAGTCCCGCATCATTGGCTGAAGCAGAGCCTTAGCACGGAAGAGTGGAATTAGGACCACTCCGGGGAGTCAATGTTGTCAGTGTCAGAGACAGGCTCTGAGCGCGAGCCCCGATCCAATCCGGACCGCGGGTCGCCAATGGAGGCAGGACGCGAAATGGCGCATCCTGCCGGCAATCGATGGTGAAACGGGAGGACACAATGCGACTGCGAGGCAAGGTAGCGCTGCTGACCGGCGCGGCGGCTGCGATCAAGGGCGAGCTGATGGGCTTCGGCGGCGCGGCGGCGCATCTGTTCGTGCGCGAGGGCGCCAAGGTGGTGCTGACCGACATCCGCGACGACCTGGGCGAGCGCGCCGCGGCCGCCCTCCGCGCCGCAGGCCATGATGCGCGTTACCTGCACCTCGACGTGACATCGGAGCAGAACTGGGCCCAGGCGGTGGACGCGGTGATGGCGGCGCATGGCCGGCTGGATATCCTGTTCAACAACGCCGGTGTCTCCTTTCCTGCCAAGGTCGAGGACACCACCGTGGAAATCTGGGAACGCGAGCTTGGCGTGCATGCCAAGGGGGTCTTCCTGGGCACCCGGACGGCGATCCCGGCCATGCGCAAAGGCGGTGGCGGGTCGATCATCAACACGTCCTCGGTCATGGGCATTGTCGGCAGTCCCACCTCGCCGGCCTACTCGGCCGCCAAGGGCGCCATCACGACCTTCACCAAGTCGGCGGCGCTGCAATATGCGGGGGAAAATATCCGCATCAACTCGGTGCATCCGGGCTATGCGGACACGCCGCTGACGGAGCACCGCTTCAACGATCCGGCGGTGCGCCAGACGCTGATCGATCGCACGCCGATGGGCCGGCTCGGTACCGCCGAGGATATCGCCAATGGCGTGCTGTTCCTGGCGTCCGACGAATCGTCCTGGGTCACCGGCTCGGAACTGGTGATCGATGGCGGCATGACGGCGCAGTAGGCGCCCATAGGTCCCCGGCCCGGCGGTGCGGGCTCCGGGCGGCCAGCCGGCGGTCTTCGAGGGATGTCCTCTACCGGAGGCGATACCAGGGCCATCAACCGTCTGACCAGGGTCGAGACCGGCAATTCGAACTGAGACACTACCCGCCCCTGCGCGCGGGGGCTGCGCGACATCCGAGGACAGCAAGGACGCTGCCGAAAACCTGTAGCGCCCCACCGGGGTAATACTCTACGCTGCCGCGTCAGCAAGCGGCGCAATGCCGCGCCAGCCAAAGCAAAAATAACACGACCACAAATAATACGGTGGCGGAGCAGGGAGAATGGCGGCAATGGCGGAGACATCATTCTCGGCGATCGAACACGCGCTGGAAAACCAGCGGCTCGGCGGCTTGCAGATCCGCGTCGCGGCAATCTGCGGCCTGATCCAGATGTGCGACGGCTACGACGTGGGCTCGATCGGCTGGTCGGTGCCGTCGCTCACCCATGCCTGGCACATCGCCCCGCCGGCATTCGCGCTCGCCTTCCTGTGGTCGAGCATCGGCATGATGGCAGGCGCCCTGCTCGCCGGCCCCATTGGCGACCGCTTTGGCCGCAAGCCGCTGCTGATGATGAGCGTGACGCTGTTCGGCCTCGCCTCGCTGGCGAGCGCGGTGTCCCCCTCGCTCGGCTTCCTGGCCGCGACGCGCTTCTTCACCGGCGCCGGCATCGCCGGAGGGTTTGCCGGAACCGTGGCGCTGACCGGCGATTACACGCCGCAGCGGCTGCGCGCGACCATGATCATGCTGACCTTCACCGGGGCGCCGCTCGGCGGTTTCGTCGGCGGCCAGGTCGTGTCCCTGCTGCTGCACGAAGGGTTCGGCTGGCAGATGATCTTCGTCATTGGCGGTGTCTTCCCGCTGGTGCTGCTGGCGATCGCCGCACTGTGGCTGCCTGAATCGCCACGCCTGCTCGCCGCGCGGGCAAACCTCGCACCCCGTCATCACGCGTTGCTGGGGCGGCTTGCCATCGCGCACGCACCGGACGAGGCGCACACGATTGATCTCGCCCGCGGCAATCCGATTCGGCTGCTGTTCACCCAGGGTTACGCGCTGCAGACGATCCTGCTGTGGATCATCTTCTTTTGCAGCCTGCTGGACCTGTTCCTGTTCATCTTCTGGCTGCCGGAGGTGCTGCACCTGGGTGGCATGACACCGGCACAATCGGTGTTCGCGACCAGCCTCTATCCGCTCGGCGGCATGCTTGCCGTGCTCTATCTCGGCTGGGCGATCGATCGGTTTGGCGCGCACCGGGCGCTGGCAATGCATTTTGCCGTGGGGATCGTGTTCATTTCGCTGATCGCGCTGGTCGCGATGCCCTATATCGCGCTGCTGGCCGTGGTGCTGCTGGCCGGGACGACGGTGCTCGGCAGCCAGACCGGTTTGAACGGTGCCTGCGGCAAGCTGTATCCGGCACGCATGCGGGCCAGCGGCTACGGGTTCGCGACTGGCGTCGGGCGCCTGGGCGGCATCGGCGCTGCGCCGCTCGGCGGCTATCTGCTGGCGATGGGGCTGCCGCCGCCCTACGTCTTCCTGTCGGCCTGCGTGTTCGCGGCGATCGCTGCCGTGGCGACCGCGCTGCTGGCGTTACCCGCCCGCCAGCTTGGTGCCATCCCCGCCATCGAGGAGACAGCGTAGCGGCGCGCCGGCCTCTCGGCGTCATTGTGCGCCCCCGGGTCAAGCGCCCGGGGGCAGGCTCCGGCGCACCATCCACGACTTCGCTGCTGGCACCAAGGAAAAGCGTGGATGGTCCGCCGGAGCCTGCCCCCAAGGCACTTGAGCCGGGGCAGACCATGACACAGAGCGCGCCGTTCAGGCTGAACTTGACGCGGTTATTCGTCGGCGGGTCCCTTAGTGTCCGCCGGCGTGCCCGGCGCCTGGTTCGAGCATATAGAGCCGCGAACAGTACGGGCAGATCACGGATTGCTCTTCAATGTAAAGGAACACGCGCGGGTGGCCGAGCGGGCCGTTGCCGCCATCGCAGGCGACGGTGCGGTCGGTCACCTGGATGGTTTCGGTGGGCATGGGCAATGCGGGCGCGTCGGACATTGTGATTCCTGAAATCAAGTTCCCGATAGCGTGAACTGCGGCGGGATGATAGCAATAAGCGCCGTGCTTTCAACCTCACCGCTCCTGTTGTTTCGCGGCCTGACCGCGCTGTTGCTCGCCGTGCTGCTGCTGGGGGGCTGCGCTGTGCCGCGGCCGCCGCCGATAGAGCGTTCGGGCGCGCCGCCCGAGACCTCCGGCTATTTCACCATGACGGATGGCACGAAGTTGCCTTACCGGGTCTGGATGCCGGACGAAGCACCGCGCGCGGTGGTGCTGGCGCTGCACGGCATGAACGACAGCCGCGACGCCTGGGAGTACCCCGCTCCCGACCTCGCCGCCGCGGGCATCGCGGTGTTCTCGCCCGACCAGCGCGGCTTCGGCACCACGCCGGACCGCGGGCTGTGGGCGGGCGGACACGAGATGGCGGACGACGCGCGGCAGATGGCCATGCTGCTGCGGGCCCGCTACCCGCACACCAGGCTGATCCTGATGGGTGAGAGCATGGGCGCGGCAGTGCTGATGGTGCTGGCCGCGGATCCGCAGCCTCCGCCAGTGGACGGTTATGTGCTGATCGCCCCGGCGGTGTGGGGCCGTGCCGAGATGAACGTCTTTCTCCGCGCCGGCCTGTGGCTGCTGTCCAATACGATGCCGGGCATGACGGTCAGTGGCGGCGGCGGCCTGGTCCATGTCAGCGCCAGCGACAATTACGCGGCGATCCGGCGGCTGTCTGACGATCCGCTGACCATCCACGACACCCGTTGGGACACGATCCGAGGGCTGGTGAACCTGATGGACGAGGCGCTGGCGGCGGCGCCGCATTTCCATGGCCCCGCGCTGTTCCTGTATGGCGGACACGACGAGCTGATCCCCAAGAAGGCAACTGCGGCGACATGGCGCGCCCTGCCGCCGACCGCGCGCGAGGCCTACTATCCCGCCGGCTACCACCTGCTGATGCGCGACCACGAGCGGATCACTCCGATCGAGGACACCATCGCGTGGATTCTGCGCCCGGATACGCCGCTGCCCTCGGGCGCCGACCACGCCGCGGCGGCGTGGCTGGCCGACCAGCCAAAGTAAAAAAACCTCTCCCGCGCGTAGCGCGGCAGAGGTTTTTCAGAAAGCCTGCCCGATGCCGATATACAGCTCGAACGCGTCGTCGCCGTGCTGCCGGTCCAGCGGCACCGCGACGTCCAGCCGGATCGGGCCGATCGGCGTGTAGTAGCGCGCACCCACCCCTGCGCCGGTCTGCCAGTGGCTACTGAACGGCACGCCGTTGGAACTGACCTGCCCCGCATCG